>NZ_JAMYTD010000065.1:0-22211 GCF_040322255.1 Mesorhizobium sp. M0166
CCGCTAAACACGGGGGCTGCGCGGCGGACACGCCGACGTCACAGCTACTGCCACGCCATTTTTGCAGAACTTGACGCACACAACTAGAATACCGGTCTGACGCAAACTCTGTGGCGACGATCGAGCGCCGTCTCTCCTCCCTGGCGTGGAATTATACGCAGCGTGGCGAGCCGCTCGATCGAAAGGACCGCCATATCGCCACCGTGCCCGCCGGCATCCGTAACAGCCACGCAAAACCGTCTGTGCAGAATGAGGCCATACTTCCCGAAGACCTGATCGCCATGCTGGAGACGGTGCTCCGCAAGACCCATCAGGTCGCCCCAGGCCAGAGCAACCGGCTCGTCCCCGGGGAGGACGAAACGGTCGACCACTCCGCTTGTTCGACTTGTGTTCGGGCGACTATCCCGGCTTCTATGCATCGCGCTTCGGCGCGGCGAGCTTTGTCCAACGCGCCAAGCCTTTGAACCGAATCGCTGTAGACGGAAGTCGCGGCGAGCTTCGCGTTGTTGATCGGAGCATCGAACCAGGCGTCGTATCCGCGGTATCCACCCCATCGTCTGTCGCGCAATCTGTTGGCGAGCGCGTCCTCAGCCGTTCGATCGCGGCCGTCTTTGCCGCAAACTATTATATGGCGGCCGCCGATGCCATTCGGGCGCGCAATATCTCAGGGGTTGAAGGATCGTCGATCAGTTTTCCGATGTCTTGGCGGGCCGCGATGATCTGCACATGACCCTACAAAGATTGCGCGTAGTAGGAAATACTGGTGCAACTGGTCACCCCAGGCGTCAGGATAATCGTAGAACCAATCGAACGAATGCACGCATCGCGGTTTGCCTATAGCACTGCTCTCCTGTCCCGATAGCGCAAATTCGCGGTTACCTCCGGCCACGAACAGTCGGACCAATTTTATTTGTAGGTTAGACCTTCGTCCTCGGCAAGATTGGCCAAGCGATGACTCGCTGCTGAATTGCCGGCCCGCGCGTGATGAGCGCGAAGGCGTCAGGTGCCCCCGCCGTCAAGACTCAAGCCGCAACGTAATCAGGCGGGAGTGCCTTCCGCTAGGTGGGGATGGACTGGCCGCCGAAGTCAGAAGCAGCAAGCCTGGAGCATAATGGAAGACCTCGACCATGTGAAGCAGGCCGTGAAGGGCGACCTAGCCTATTTGCAGGCACCTGCTCAAAGCCGCGACATGAAGCCAGCCGCCAGCCTGCTATGTTCGACAGCAATCGTTCAGCTTGCTGCCGCCGACCGTTTGAAAACGATGGTCACCTTCGTCCCTTTGTTGGCGCTGGACTCGACAGCTAGCTGCGCCTTGGCGTTCTCGGTCAGCGATCGCGCGATCAGCGCTCCGAGCTTGCCTGGTTTGGGCCACACCTCGCCTTCCGGCAGGCCGATTCCGTCGTCCGCCACTATAACCCGGCAGCCGTCGCCATCGACGACGCTGTGCAGTGTTATCGTGCCGCCATCGCGGCCCCGGAACGCATGCTTTAGTGAATTGGTCAGCAATTCGTTTACGACCAGCCCGGCCGGCATGGCGACGTTTATTGACACGGGATATGTATCCACCTTCATATCCAGCCGGATCCCCTCGACTGCATGCGAGCTCATCACCGCGGACGCGATCTGGCTGAGATACACACCAAGGTCGACCTCTTCCTTCGGCTCGTCGGCCGTTAGCGTCTGGTAGAGGATCGCCAAAGCGTCGACGCGACCGGCGAGGCGCTCAAACCGTCTCCGGTCGGCCTCGGTAGCGTTGCGGCTTTCCAGCCGGATCAGTGCGGTGATCATCTGCAGGTTGTTCTTCACCCGGTGCTGCAGTTCGCGCAGCAGCGTGTCTTTCTCGCTGACACGCTCCTCGGCCGAGCGCTGATCTCCCGCCTCGCCGTGAGCCGATACGTCGACCAGGGCCACCAGTCGGAAGCAAACCTTGCCGTTGTCGTCTTCGATCACGTTGGAATAAACGTCGACGATCGCGGGTTTGTCCTCGCCGCGCTCCAGCCTGAAGGTGCCGACCAAATCGGTTCCCTCGACCACCGCCTCGGCTAGCGGCCTGTCCTTTTGCTGATGGAGGCCCGTGCCTAAAAGGGCCGCCCAGTTTTCTTGGGTGAGCCTGGCGGCCATCAGGCCTGAGAGTTTCTCGAATTCCGGATTGGCGTAGACCACGCGCTCTTCACCGGCAAGGTCCGAAACGGCTATGGCGATCGGCACCTGGTCGAGGAATTTCTTGAACTGTTCGCTTTCCAGTGCGGTTGCAAGGTCAGGTGTATCAAGTAACTGCTCGACCGCCTCAGCCTTCTCTGAATCCGATGTCATTTGCGCGCCTGTTCTGTGCGGATGATATCAACAATGCGGCGAGCCCGCCATCGCCAAAACTGGAGCTGCATCTCACGTTTCGCATCACGCATCTGACAACCAGCTCTGCATCGCGTAACGGCCGCACGTCCAGCATTGCGACCGGCCGAAGGAGAGCGGCAAGGATCGGCTAGAATCCAGGTGCCTGGAATGTCGAAGCGACCGGTCAAGTGGGTACGCTGCGGAAGATCGATAGAGCAGGCATTCAGGGAGAATGAGTTCGCGTGCCGGCCTCGGCGATACGTGCCGACACTGTCAACCTCATGACCGCATGCGGGCTGAAAGAGCAGCGCTTCGCTCCAGCGGTAATTCAGGCCGCTAGCTGCCTAACTGCGGCAAGCCCATCGATCGTGTATGTTGAGACGCTATTGCCGATGCCTAAATATCGAACCCGTCATGGCAATCGTTGTGACGGGAAGCGCTCGCTTATGGGCTGTGCTGGAATGCGCATGAAGTATACGCCTGTGCGCCGCTTCGTTGATCTCTTGGCCTTCGAGGAAGTCGTCAATCTCATCGTATGTGAGACCGGGACGAGGTTCTCCAGGTCGGCGGTCGGGATCTTTTCAACAAGATCAGACGGAGCGCCCAGATACACTGCCAAGGCGCGAACTCTGCGCTTGTTCAGCCCGGAAAGAGGAAGAATGTCTGCGGCACCATCGCCGAACTTGGTGAAGAAGCCCATCAAGGCCTCGGCTGCTTCGAAGCGACTTCTGAAAAAGAAGTGTGGGTTTGCTCTCATACCCTTTGCTGAAAAATGTTGTCATAGAGCGCATGGAATGCCACGCGCTTCGAATCGGAGTAGCCATCCGGGAAGCCTGAAGCCCCTTTGAAGCGCATGTCCGGCACCTATTCATAGCGTGGATGACTTTGATCGAAACAAACGATTTCATAACTCTTCGGAAATCTTGCATGGACAAAAGCACGTCCGCACCGGTCACCCATCCAAAGGAGAAAATCTTCCATGCGCCCTGACGTGCAGTGGAGGTCGTGCCGAGAAGTGAGTTGCAACTGGCCGATCATGTCGGCGGTTCGACGCTAGTCGTCCCCAATGTTCCTGAGCTGCGAAGTCTTGCAGGCGAGCCAGCTGCCCAGCGCGATTCTGCTTGTGGCGGGCTTTTTGCCGCAGGCAGTCCGCTCGTTTGGGCAGCGGATTGGAGACCCGGCCGGCAGCGCTACCATACAACATCAGCGCACTTTACATCTACGCGGTATTGCCGGGCTTCCAGTCGGTGCCATGTTTGGCCGACGAATGACGCGATGCGGCCTCCTGCACAAGCGAAGGCGTTATCGGATGTGCGACCGGGAAGCAGGCGGACAGTGCAGCACATGTCAGTCGCCTGTGCGACGGTCTTTCGGGGAATGAAATCGGGCCAGTTCACGGCGCGGCATTATTCGTCAACAGCCGCCCCTTCGCAAGGATATAGGCAGCCCGCGTCACAAGTTCGTGCTGCAGATGAAAACGGCATCGCCGGCATGCAAGTCAGCAGCCGCTCAAGATTCGATGATCCAGCCAAGCTCTCGGCGTCATGGAATGGCAGGCGCCACGATCGAAGCATCTCATGTTGATTCAGGCGGACCCTTATGAGGCGTTCTTTGATGCCGGTGATGCCTGACAGGCGGTTGCAGCTGCAAGCGACAACGCGGCCTATTTAGTTGGAAACGGTCTGAGGCAGGCCAATTTGGCTTGCCCGTCACTATGTGGAGAAAGAAATGCTGTGTCTAGGAATTAGCGGCGGACTTGACCAAGTCCATGAAAACCGATTCGAGCTTCGGAACGCCTTTATGCACGATGGCGCCGCGGTGCTCGTCCGAGACGGACGGGTGATAGCAGCCGTCGAAGAGGAACGCCTCAATCGGATGAAACACTCCAACAAGCTCCCAATTCGTTCGATTCAATACTGTCTGTCAGCGGCGGGGGTTCAGCTCAACGACATTGATCGTGTCGCGCTCTACGCCAGCGAGCCCTATGCCAACGCCATGCTTGAAGGTATGTCCGCATCCCACCCGGACATTCTCTCCATTCCGTTGGATGCTAAAACGTTGGTGCAGGATCTGTTAACCCGTGAGTTCGGCACTAAGTTGGACAGTTCGCGTATTTCATTCGTAGGTCATCATCAGGCGCACGCCGTGAGCGCCTTTGCAATGTCGGGCTTCGAACAAAGTCTCATTCTAGCGATTGATGGCTCTGGTGATTTCCTATCGGGCCTCTTGGCGGTAGGGTCTGGCACAGAAATTACGCAACTCGAGGCTTTCCCCGAGAACAATTCTCTTGGGCTGTTTTATCTCGAGACGATCCGCTATCTCGGCTACGGCTTGTTCGACGAGTATAAGGTAATGGGACTCGCGCCCTACGGCGACCCCGCTCCCTATCGCGAGCTCTTCGAGCAGTTCTACGAGCTCTCCGCCAACGGCGGTGGCTACCGTGTTCACCTCGACCGCATCGGTCCGGCGTTGCTCCGCAATATCGAGGTCAGGCGAAAGGGAATGCCCTTCACCCAGCAGCATCGAGATGTGAGTGCGTCACTGCAGGAAGCGCTTGAGCGGATCGTGTTCCACATTCTCCGGCATCACCGTGAGGCCACCGGCATGAAGCGGTTGTGCCTGGCGGGGGGGGTGGCCCACAACTGCACGATGAACGGTAAGCTGCTGTATTCAGGGCTTTTCGAAGACATTTTCGTGCAACCCGCGTCTCACGACGCTGGCTGCGCATTGGGAGCTGCGCTGATAGTCTCTAACGAGATGGGCCGCCCCGCGCCGTGTGAGCGACTGCAGGGGGTCTATTGGGGTCCTGATCTCGGGAGCGAGCGCGCCGTGCAACAGGAACTGAATGCATGGGCCGGACATCTCGAGGTTGAACGCTCTGATGACGTGGCAAGCAGTGCAGCCGACTGGATCGCCAACGGCGCCGTGATCGGCTGGGTGCAGGGTCGTTCGGAGTTTGGGCCACGTGCGCTGGGCAACCGCAGCATTCTTGCCGACCCTCGGCCCGCCGCAAACAAGGACCGGATCAATGCGATGGTCAAGAAGCGCGAAGGCTATCGGCCCTTCGCGCCATCTGTGCTGGAGGAGGATGCGAGCGAATTTTTCGACCTCCCGGACGGTAGGCACGAATTTCCATTCATGAATTTCGTCGTTCGCGTGCGTGACTCAAAGCGCGCCTTGCTCGGTGCCATCACGCACGTCGACGGTACCGCTCGCCTGCAAACAGTATCGCGCAACGCCAATCCCGCGTACTGGGAGGTCATCAATGCGTTCAAGAAGCGCACAGGCACTCCAATTCTGCTCAATACGTCCTTTAACAACAATGCCGAACCGATCGTGGATTCGGTTGCAGACGCGATTGCCACCTTTCTGACGACAGAGCTGGATGGACTTGTGGTCGGGCCCTTCCTGGTAAAAAAGCGGGCTGCAACGCTGCAGGATTGGACTGCGCTTGCGGTTTCGTTGCCGCCCTATGTGTCCCTCCATCAAACCCGCGCTTACAAAGCGCCAGATCGTCGGGAGACTCACTGCGAGATCAGCACGACCCACTTCAGCAGTGACAGTGTACGAATTTCACACGACTTGTTTAATCTGCTGATGCGGATTGAGGGCGAAGCCGTGTTGGGAGATCTCCTCAATACAATTGCGCCGGATCAGGCTAAGCGTGAAGCTCTGATGGAGGGCCTGCTACGGCTGTGGGAGCAGCGCCTCGTTCGATTGCATCCCTCACAAGCTGCTCGCATGGATCAAGACTGCGATCAAACGCTGGACCAGCATAACAGGCTCTCAGCGTGATAGAGGTGCCGCTATCCAAGCTCGGCGAATAATGGTGTTCATCGATGCCGCCTGCCACCTCACCGCTGGCAGGCAGTCGACTTCATCACAGGGTTGATTCGTCCACTTCACCTTGGACGACCGGACGCGCAGAAAAAAGCGGCTGCGGCGGGTCCTTGCTAGCGACCGTGATGCGGGACCACAGCGACAGGGCGTGCCCGAGACGGTCAATGCGGCCGGCGGTGTCGTCGCCGGCGGCGACGGTCGCATTCAGGATCAGCATCGACCAAAGAGCGAGGCCACTGCCGTTATGCTCCGAGATCTGGGGACGGCGGCTTGGCGATCACCGTCTACTCGGCGTTGCCGAACTCACTGCATGCGAGACCGTGACGAAGCCCTTCACATTGCGGGTCGGGACATAGCTGGCTTTCTTGGCGCGCTACCATCGCTAGAGATGCAGACTTCGCCCAACAGCTCCTGCTGGAGCGCGGCTTGGATCTGATGGCAGAATTCTTGCGGAGACGCGGACAAAGTGGGGAGCACTCCAACCTACACACGCGTCACCGGGCTATCAGTGTTGACCGTATAATCTTCGGAATGGCAATGGCATATTTTACAAAGCACGACGGCAATCAAATTATATACCGCAGCTGGGAAGAGCCGGAACAGTCAAGCGCAAGGATGAGAATTTTGGTCCTCAAGCTTGATCATGTCGGCGACTTTTGGATGTCTCTAGGGCCTCTAAAGGACCTTCGTCAGCGTTTTGCGCATGCCCACATTACGCTGGTGGTGGGAAGCTGGAACATCGCTACTGCAAAACAGTTCGACCTCGCCGACGATCACGTTGCTTTTGACTTTTTTCCTCGCAACCCAAAAGTCAAAACGCGCAAAGAAGCCGCGGACATAAGGCCGCTGCTGACCGGCGAGTTTGATCTTGCCATTGATATGCGTGTTCCGGAAGAAACAAGGCCGATCTTGCTTGAAGTTCCCGCCAGGCACCGTGCGGCGATAGTTGATCCGTACAGCATGCATCAGATCGATATTGCGATAGCGCCATTCAATCTGAAACTGCGCAGAACCATTTTCTACAAGCTGGTCCAAAAAATAGGGCTTGCTAACAAAATCCCCCGTAGATGGCTTGATTGGTTCATTGACCGTAAGCAGGTGCGTCTCCAGCATGTGTCAGAAATCCTCCTCTTTCTGGTCGCAAAGGCAGCTGCCTATTTCGAAAGCGGAGCGGGTCACCCACAGAATTCGACTACAGGCAATGCCCCGATTGTCGTGGCTCCGTTCTCCAATTCCAGCCTGCGAGATTGGCCGATTGAAAGTTTTGGCAAAGTTGTCGCTGCTCTTTCGACCCGTGGTGAGGTGGTCCTCGTTGGCCGTGGCGAATGCCTGGAAGCGCTTGAGGAGGTTGCGAAGATAGCTAGGGAACGTGGAGCCGCGAACATTCGGACGGCTGTCGACTTGTCAGAATTGGAATTCAATTGTCTCGTGAATTCGGCCGCGCTCGTCGTTTCGAACAATTCAGGCACCGGCCATGTCGCTGCCCAGCTTGGCCGCCCTACTATCGGCATTTTCACGGCGTCACATCTACCGGAGATTTGGGGGTTTCGAGGTCCCTTGGTCAGCATGCTTATGAGTGTTATTGAATGTCGCGGATGTGGTCTGGACCAAGTGCGGCATTGTCCGGTCAAAGTCCGATGCAAGTTCGACATCACGCCGGATCTCGTGATTGCCGAGGTAAACGCCTTGATGAATCATTGTAAGGGTACGGCACAAGCTTAGTGGCTCGCGGTCACCACAACCGCGATTGCCCAGCCCTTGTCGCTGATTCAATCGCTACAATCATCTAAAGGCCGAAATTCAGAATCGAATCGACTTGTTCGAAGGACCGCAGTGGCGATGTCACATTGGCCGACAGGTGGCATAGAGCGGCGCCTGAGAATGAAAGTGCCGCCGCCCAGCCTTCATAGCCGTTCCTCCTTTGTGGCGTGACGGCCCGAAAGTCGCCATCGCGTCAGATGTTCATCAGGTTCGGGATAGCCGGGGCTCGTCCGGCGACAGTCATGGCAGCGACTTCGCTTCTGGACCCGCTCATCCGGCCGCCAAAAACAAATGCACTTCCTAAAGCCGTAATTGATCCGCCGGAGCTGACCAAAGCCACCTTGCTCTGGATTGCGGCAATGGCGACTGGGGCGAGAAGCCGAGAAGAACCGATGCGGCGAGAAATCCTGAGACCATCCGCCACGAAACGTCGCCAGGGAACGTAGTATTGCGTTCCGCGTTACACTAACGTATATACGTTCGCAGCACAGGAGCGCGCCATGGCCACCACACCCACCAGGAAGGAAGCACCCGTCTCGATGCGGTTTCGCGACGATGATCTCACCATCATCGACCGCGGCGCGGAGCTGCTCGGCCTGTCGCGCACGGAGTTCATGCGGCGCGCCGCGCTGCACGAGGCGCAGGCGGCCATCCTCAACGAAACCGTCATCCGCGTGTCCCGGGAAGCCTATGACGCCTTCATGCAGGCGATCTCAGCCCCGGCCGCTGCGCCCCCGGCGAAGGCGGCCGAGCGGCTGCGTCGGTCCCCGCCCTGGGACAGCTAGGTGGCGCTTTCAGGCATCGAACTCCTCGACCACGCACACCGCCTCGACAGCTTCGATTGCGGCAAGCCGGCGCTCAATGCTTGGCTGGCCGGCTTCGCGCGAACGAACCAGGCCCGCGGGTTTACCCGCGTCCTGGTCGTTCACGACGAGGGAACAGTCGTCGGGTATTACGGCCTCGCGCCGGGCGTGATCCAGCCAAATAGCGCACCGCGCGCCATCCGCACCGGACGCCCGCCCGATCCGATCCCCTGCCTGCTGATCGGACAACTCGCCGTCGACCACCGCTATGCCGGACAAGGCGTCGGTAGCGGCTTGGTCAAGGACGCGCTGTATCGCTGCGTCGCCGGCGCCGACATCGTCGGCGGCCGCGCGGTGGTGGTGCGGGCGATCGACGCCGAGGCAGAGCGCTACTGGCAGAGCTGGGGCTTCATTCCCGCGCGGGACAATCCGTCGGTGCTCATGCGCTCGATCCAGGACGTGAGCCTCTGGCTGGCCGACAAAGGCCACTAGCTCCGCGCGCGTAGCGCCTCCGGAAGCGGCAGGTCTGCGCGCCGGCCTGCCGCCGACCGGGCTCTAGTTGCGGCGTCCCGCCGCTCCCCGAGCCGGCTTCGCCGTCTCGGCGTTCGGGTGACCCCTCACGCAGGGCCAGAGGGAGACGGCGGTCAGAGCGAGGGAGCCCTGGAGAGAAGGGAAAGTCATGATGTCGATGATATTCATAGGGGGTTCACGCGAGATATTTGAGCTGCCGGAACCTGCCATCGCTCGGATCCGCCCAATCGTTGTTGCCGTGCACGGCGTGCTGATTGGCGACGCGTCTGGAGCCGATGCCGAGGCGCAGGGCCTGCTCGCGGGCTACGGCTACAAACATGTCGGGGTCTTCCATGCGGCCAAGGAACCCCGCAATGATCTGGGCGACTGGGCTGCCTACCGGGTCCCGTCTCCTGAAGGCGCTAGAGGATACTGGATCTACGCCGCCAAAGACCGGGAGATGGCGCGCGCCGATTTTGGGATGATAGTCTGGGACGGCGCATCACCCGGCACGGCCGTCAACGTGCTTCGGCTCGCCATGGCGAACAAGCCGAGGTCATCTACGATCTGGCCAGGGGCAGCATGGCGACTACGCACCATGTCGTAGACTGGTGCGCCATTGCTCCGCGATGCCGGTCCAGACATTCGGCGCGCCAAGCCGAAGCCCGCATGACGCCAGGCGAGCGCCTGGCGTTGCCGGGATGATGTACGCGCGGTCCCGGCGGGTCCAACGCGATAGGCTTGATCCGGCCCCGCGCCCCCAACTCCACTTGTATGAACGGCCGGGGCCGGCCCTTTTCGAAACCGGCTCACCGCCGCGTGGCGTTGTGCAGGATGATTGTCTTGACCCGTCTCGCATCTGAAGCGGGTGCAAGCCTGCCGCACATGCCGCTGCTTGGTCATCCAACCTGGCTGCGAGGCATCGCTACCGTGGGGCGTGGCGTTCGCTGCCAGTCGGCTCCGATCTCCAAACCGCTGTGCCGCCATACCGAACACGCAAGGCGGTTTAACCGCCAGGCTGCTGTTCAAGGTATTAACGACGCAGGCGGCATGACCGCAGAGGCTGGCGGGGTAAGCAGCTTCCATCGATCCGGCGGCATTGCGGATGTAGCTGGCGATGGCGGCCTGAGTTCTTGTCCATCTGCCGCATAGCGGGTGGTCAGATGCTGGTCGCGTTTCCGGCGAGCCGAAGCATTTGTCTCTCAAGGTCACCCGTTGGAAATCCAGCACCAGCGGCTTGTCGGGACAAGATAGTTGCTATTGGGATTTGGCCGCCGCAGCCGCGAGCATCGCTTCTCCCATCCCATTGACGCCTCGGGCATTCAGCATTTCACCAGCGTTCTGAATGTCGCGCACCTCTTTGTTCTGGCTGAGTTTTGATTTACCAACCAGGGTGGTGATCTCGATTTCTAGGGCGACGATCGCCTTCACCATCGTGTCAATGAAGTCCTTCGGCGCGTCGCCCATCTTCCACGGGGCAGGCTGCGAGGCTTCATGCATGTGAGTGAGCTTCGCCACGTTACGGCGCACACATAGCGCTCATCATCCCGGACAGTGATGCGTCCGTGGGCGTGGACGACGAGATAGTTCCACGTCGGCACCTGGTTATGGAATTCATGCTTGCTTGGATACCAGTTCGGCGAGATGTAAGCGTCAGACCGTCGAGCTCGTCCCGGACCGCATGGCGCTACGGCGTCACCTCCAGCCCGGCGAGAAAGTCGTCATTGTCCGTGAGGGTGACCGCCGCCTCTATGGTGAGAATATTGATCGCCGGCAACTTATGGCGCCTGCCGACCTCAAATTCGTTGAAGTCGTGCGCCGGCGTGATCTTGACCGCGCGGCTGCCTTTCTCCGGATCAGAATACTCGTCCGCCACCACCGCGATCCTGCGGCCGACGATCGGCAGAGGATGAGGTTCTTGCCGACAAGATGCCGGAAACGCTCGTCGTCGGGATGCACCGCCGACCGCCATATCGCCCAGCATCGTCTCCGGGCGGGTCGTCGCCACGGTGATGAAGGTTTTAGGATTTTCCGGATCCAAAACCTCGCCCTCGACGGGGTAGCGGAAATGCCAGAGATTGCCGTTGACCTCCTGCTGTTCGACCTCAAGGTCGGACTCGCGGTCAAGAGCTTCGGGTCCCAGTTGACAAGCGCTTGTCCTTGTAGATCAGGCCTTTCCTTGTAGAGCGTGACGAACACTTCGAGCACCGCCCTGGACAGGCCCTCGTCCATGGTGAAACGTTGTCGGCTCCAGTCGGCCGAGGCCCCAGCCGCTTCAACTGGTTGAAGATCGCGCCGCCGGATTCGGCTTTCCACTCCCAGACTTTCTCAATGAACTCGTCGCGCGTCAGGTCACGGCGGTGGATCTGCTTCTCCATAAGCTGGCGCTCGACCACCATCTGCGTGGCGATGCCGGCGTGATCCATGCCGGGCTGCCACAGCACGTTCTTGCCGCGCATGCGCTCGAAGCGCACCAGAATGTCCTGCAGCGTGTTGTTGAGCGCATGGCCCATGTGCAGCGAGCCAGTGACGTTCGGTGGCGGGATGACGATGGTGAAGGCTTCCGCGCCCTCCTCGGCGCCTGCGCCGACACGAAACGTCTTTTGAAGCGTATTATGTTTTTTGTGCATAGACCAACGAGTTGAACGGCGGCCCCATAAATCGCCGATGTGATAGGTCGGGCGAAGGCGTCCACCAGCTCGTACTTGTCAAGACGATGCCACCCTTGATCTTGCACCCGCCTCCGATACCAGCGATGCGCTGCGTCGTACGCTCATGCCTGTCAGGATGGGATGGGCGCTGCTAGCACCGTGGCAGTTTGACAACCCGGCCATCGGGGCGGTAGCACCGTCCAAGGCCAAGAGTCGCAGGGCAGACCGCACCCCATCGGGCTGCGCGACCCAGACCAGCTGACGCCCAACTGGCACACTCATCGCGCATCAGCACCGTGGATGCGACATCTACTTTGTTGCGAGCGCGATATCGGAACTTGGTTGTGACGCAGCTGTGCGTAAGCGCACCGCTGTCAGCAAGTGAGTGAGCGAAAGAACTACGTGGTGGAGGTGAGAAGTCATGCGGCGTCAAGATTCCCCGCCCTTTGCGGCAAACACACTGATCCCTCTTCAGAATCCGGTCTTTCGTTCGATCTGGACAGCCACGCAGATATCCAGCCTTGGCTGGCTGGTGCAGAGCGTGGCTATAAGCTGGCTTATGGCAACGATTTCAGCCTCCGATCTGATGGTTGCGCTCGTGCAGGCTGCATCGACACTGCCCGCCTTCTTCTTGTCGATCCTTGCTGGAGCGATTGCAGACAGCTTCAGCCGCCGCGGCGTGATGCTTGCCGGACATTGCCTGATCGCACTGGCATCCACGGCGCTGGCTCTCTCTGTTGGACTGGGCTTTGTCAGTCCATGGCTGATCTTGGGACTGAGTTTCTTGGCGGGATGCGGCTTTGCCTTGAATGATCCAGCCTGGCACGCCTCGGTCGGCGACATCCTGGAAAAGCGCGACATACCCGCTGCAGTGACGCTGATGTCGGTGGGGTACAACGTGGTTCGAAGCATAGGACCGGCGCTTGGCGGTGTAATTTTGGCTTTGCTGGGCCCCCTTACGGCTTTCGCCTTCGCTGCGCTGACCGACCTGGTCCCTTTCCTCAAGCCGATTCGGATCGATGTCCATCAGCGCGATCCTTGCGCCGCTGGTCGCCTCTTTCTGAAGGACGTCCGCAGCAATGTTTTTCATGAACACCGACGAACCAGCGCCAATGAAGGTAATCTTGGGCTGTCTCATATTCCGTCTTTCACTTTGATTTGTCCGATCGGAAAACCCGTCCGTCTCGAACTGCTAGAATGGGATGGGCGACTGTCGCCCATCCCGCGGCGCTCAGGGAGAGAGGCGCCGTTTACTGGAGAAGCGCGTTCGCCTCATCGTTGGCTTGCTTCAGCACTTCAGCCGGATCGCCCTCGCCCAAATTGATCTTGTCCACGGCGGTCTGGAAGATTGTGAATATCTGGTTGCCGTAGTCGCTGAGCGGGTACGCGAAGGTAGTCTCCGGCTTGGCAACATCGGTACAGGTCGAGGCCGCTGGCCTGGTGAGCCTTGATCGCCGCCTCGGTTCCTGACGGCAACGCCGGGAACACTACACCCGATTGGCCGACGACATCCTGGCAGGCGGCGCTGCCAAGATACTTGACCCATTTCCAGGCCTCGGCCTGATGTTCGGACGTAGCGGAGATGGAATCCGCGAGACCGTTCATCATCGAACGCCGACCCTCCGGACCGGCCGGCATTGGCGCGAGGCCGAACGGTCCGGGCGCGGTGCCTTTCAGCGAGGCGATCATCCACGACCCTTGTGGAGCCATGGCTACTTTGCCCGACACGAACAGTCCGGACGGGTTGAGACCTCCAGCCTGCGCCTTGCTGACGCCGACGCCTTTGACGAGCGCCAGATCGCGCAGGTAGGTGAGCGTCTTGGCGAGTGCCGGACTATCGTACTGGAAGTGCTTTCCGAACGGCTGATCAATATATTTGAAGCCTGCGGACGCGGCGAAGGCGCTCCAGGTATCTTGACCGAATCCGTCCCCGGTCGAGAGTAACCCGTAGGTCTTGACGTTCGATTTGTCGAAGGTCGGATCGTTGCCGCGTTTGCCGTTGGCATCCACCGTGAGCTTCGCGACGACCTGTCCGAACGTGCCACCGTCTTC
The DNA here is from genome assembly GCF_040322255.1 of Mesorhizobium sp. M0166. NCBI lineage: Bacteria > Pseudomonadati > Pseudomonadota > Alphaproteobacteria > Hyphomicrobiales > Phyllobacteriaceae > Mesorhizobium > Mesorhizobium sp. M0166. The sequence goes on from NZ_JAMYTD010000065.1 coordinate 13,952, forward strand.
AGGGGTTCCACGTCAGGTTTTTCAGTTCTTCCTCGGTCACGCCAGCGTCAGCAGGCGTCGGCACGACCACGCAAGCGGTCGTTGAGACGGTTCGCAGGCGGCTAATCCTGTCAACTGTCCGATCGGACAGGTGACGTAATTTAGCGCGGCTGCAACTATCCTTCTGAAGAAGGATAGGGGATCGCGCAAATGATTACGGTTCATGTCGTCAATGCGCTGAATAAGCACCTCTACGAAAACGAGTTTGACGAGTTTTTGCGCCGCCGGCACGACTTCTTCGTGCACCAGAAACGCTGGCGCCCTCCAAGCCCAGACGGTCGCGAACTGGACCAGTTCGACACGGACGCGGCGACGTACCTGCTGGGTCTCGAGGATGGTCGTGTGGTGACCTCGGCTCGATTGATCCCGCGCTTGCCAGCGTCCGCAAGATCCTTGGTATCAATCATTCGCTATTGGTCCGGCGCGGAACGCAACTACCGTTTATCGAAGGGATACCGGCACTTGAAAAGCAAACGGCGCGCATGTGCCTAGAAAAACTGACCTTAGGAGGATGAGATGAAAAAACTTGCTCTAGCTATCATCACAACCACGGCGTGGGCTGCGCTTACATCCGGTTCTCAAGCCCAGAAGGTGAATGTCTCAGGATGCGCAGAGAAGGGCGTTGAAAGCGGCTGTGTCGTGCTGAAAGATAAGGACAAGCTTTACAACATTACGCATGCCAGCCCGAAGCCAACTCCTGGCACGTACGGCACCGTGACGGGCACTGTGAGCGGTGACGCCGATCCCTGCCAGCAGGGCACCTTGCTCAAGGCTGCGGAATGGAAGCCCGACCCCGAGAAGAAATGCGATAACACCCAATAGGGCTGCGAGCGAACGGTCTATCGGTATCTAAAACAGAGTTGGTGAATCGAAAGAGTTATCCATGGCGCCCGCAGGTGACGACCGTAGTGGAAACGGTCTGAAGTCATTCTCCATCCACGCGCAGGACGAGCAATCCCACGCTACATTCACCGCGCTAGCAAAGGAGCAAGCAGCTCATCCAACGTTTGCCTTCCCGGCTGCGGCTACAGAATCTGTTGACCCTGAAACAGCAGCGAGGCGCTATCTGAACCAGGCGCTAGAAAGCAAACTGACGCCCAACTTTGTTGCCCCGACAACGGAGGACGCGGAAAGCCAATTCAAAACGATCGGGACCGATACCGTGCCCCTCACCGGCACGCGAACGGTAAAGTTCCGCCAAGCCTTCCATGATATCCCGGTTTACGGGTCGCTGGTCACAGTCGAACTCGATAAAAACAACCGATTGGTCAGCATTAACTCTTCGTTGGGCGAGCCAACAGGTGTGCAGGCACTAGCGAAAATTTCACCTGCGGAAGCGGCTAAGGCGGTCGTGAATAAGCCGCCCTTCAAGAAAGACCTTACAGGCATTGCTCCGCGACTTAATTACTACTACGTCGCTTCGCGGGCCAAGTGGCACCTCGCATTCATCTTTGAAGACGTACCTGTCACCCTATCGGAGCGAGGTCCTAAGAAGACGGGACGGATCGCCCCGCGTTACTTCGACTACGTCGTAGATGCGAAGACGGGCCGGGTGATTGCTGAGCTTCCGCGCACGCCCAGTATGGCGTCCGAGGTCCAGAATGCGATCGATGCCCGACAAATTCAGCGCAGCATCCGGGTCGAAACAATCGGCAATCGAAGCGTGCTCAAAGACACGGCGAATAACATCGAGACCTTTGATTTCCGGTTTGACGATCCAACCTTGCATGAAGCAGCTCTGCCTGGTCAGGAGGTGTCGCCGGTTTGGCCCCCTGGTGCGGTGAGTGCCCATGCAAACGCCGAGGCAGTAGCGGACTTTCTTCGCACGGTCTTGATGCGAAACAACATCGACAATCAAGGCGGCCCTATGAACGCAAGCGTGAATTGCGTGGTTTCGAGCGAGAGCCGTGACGGAAGGCAATGGTTCAACGCTTACTGGAACGGCCAACAAATGGTTTATGGCCAGGTTATGAGCGGGGGACAACTCCTGACGTTGGCCGCTGCTTTGGACATTGTGGGCCATGAGATGTTTCATGGCGTAACGGATAACACCTCGCGTCTCGAATACGCAGGGCAGTCAGGGGCGCTGAACGAATCATATTCCGACATATTCGGCATTCTCATTGCCAACCGAGGCCAGCCGGACCGGCGCCAATGGGACTGGAAGCTCGGTCAAGGTTTTGCCAACGGAGGAGGAGCATTCCGCGACATGTCAGATCCAGCTTCTCTTGGTCAGCCGGCGCATATGAATGACTTTAGAGTATTGCCGAATACGCAAAGAGGCGATTGGGGCGGTGTTCACACAAACAGTGGAATACACAACAAGGCTGCGCATTTGATAATGACTGCTGCAGACAATGCCGGCTTCGTTTTCGACGTGAACCAGGTGGCCGGTATTTTCTACATCGCCGTTACCCAACAGCTCTCACGTACATCACAATTTACCGACAGTCGAAGAAGCGTGCTTAGCGCAGCACGCACATTGTTCAGGAATCTACCTGCTGACCAATTGGCGCGCCGCGTATCCGCAATTGAGGCTGCGTTCGACGCTGTTGGGATCCAGTGACTGCCCGAGGCAGGCGGGCAAACCGTCGCCGATTGGAACGAACGTCGACATCTTCTTGGGAGGACGGAATGCTGAAAGTCATTCATCTAGCGGCGCCTCTTTTGCTATCGTCGGCACTGCTTCAGGGCGCGGCGGTTGCTGCGCCGGCGCACAATTATTGCCAATCGTCTCCGTTGCGTTCGGACGCCGTGGATTTTCCGAGTAAGCATGCCTGGCATCTCTTCCTCATGCTTAACCACCCGGCCCTTGACCGAGCAATTGCAAGAGGACAGGCCGACTGCACGAAGCCCATTGACCTGCCCGGCAGCACTGCTGTTGGGAAAGTTGGCGCAACGCAGGCAAAAATGATGTTCCTGGAGAAGTGTTCTTGAAGGATGCGTAGAGCCGCCCGATTGGAACGACAATTCGTTGAAAGACGAAAAACCCGGCTCTGTGCCAGCGGCGGCAGTGGACGCGATAACTGTACTGGGAAACATGGAGGCATTCGCCTCAAGCACGGCGGATGTTTCGTTCCACGACCTAGCAATCATTGACAGGAAGCATCCCCAATTCTCCCCGGGAGACGGGGTCTTCGAGGGACACGGTGCATTCGGCGAGACTCGCATGAATCGAGCCACGTATGAATTCATAAAAAAGAATTGCCTGTGGAGCGTCAACGGGCTCCAGCGCTATGCCAAGGCTTTTCTAAAAGGAAAGTTTCCTCCAGGCTCGATCGAGGTAAAAGCGGCTTGGATAGATTTCGAAGCAGGTGCAAGCCCCAGATGCCGGCTTTTGCAAGAAAGGTGACGCAACCCGGGTACTCAATCCAACTGAGCGACGGTTCGATGGTCACCGGCACAGAAATTCTGCGCGATATTCATAAGTGGTTGGCAGCAAAGGCTCCCGAGCGGTCGGAGGATAAGCTGAGCTAGCTCACAGCCGAAGCAAAGGCAGGTTTTGACATGGCGCGGATACGTCGGAATGTATGGAGTTTGCAGCAGCCGCAGGACCAACTTTGCCGTGGTACGCGCGAGGCGTCGCCACGCACGGTCAGGGGGAATTCACTGAACGAGCGCTCCATATGCAAGTTGCAGTGACCTGCCGCTGAACTGTCATCCAGAAGAGGGGTCGAGGTAAGCGATGAAGCAGTACGAGAGCGACTACGCCAATCGCGATGCTGAGAGGCGGCGACTTCGCATTTACGCTACAGATCCAATGAGTGGGCGCCGAGCTCCGTATAGGATTGCGATCGAGGTCGACAACGAGCCCGATCTGATGCCGGGGCCACGTGGTTCGATCATTGAGGTCCATGACTATGACGGGTGGAATAATCAGTACTATGCCAGCGTGAACCTAAATGACCCTGCGCTGCTGATGGAGGGAGGTCTGCCGCCGAGTGAGTCAGACCCCAGATTTCACCAACAAATGGTCTATGCCGTTACGACGAAGGTGATCGACAGCGCCCGAAGGGCACTCGGCCGTCCGATCACATTCCATCGCAGCGAGACCCGCCCGCTACTCCGGCTGTTCCCCCACGCCTTCTTCGGCCGCAACGCGTTCTTCGACCCAACGCTCAACGCCATCCTTTTTGGCTATTTCCGCGCTGATGCTCAGTCGCCGGGGCAGAACCTTCCCAGCCAAACGATCTTCACCTGCCTCTCGCACGACATCATCGCTCACGAGGTCACCCACGCCATCGTGCATCGGCTGCGACCCTATTTCCTAGAGGCCACGAACCGCGATGTGCTGGCGTTTCACGAAGCCTTCTCAGATGTCGTCGCGCTATTCCAGCGCTTCTCCTATCGTGACCTCCTCGCCAACCACATTCAGGCCTCCGAGGGGAAGTTGCAGGAGTCGACCATGCTGATGGAGTTGGCACAGCAGTTCGGTCAGGCGATGGGGACGGGAAAAGGCCTGCGATCGGCGATCGACGACAGGCCCCACCCTGCCAAGCTCGCCCAGACATTCGAGCCCCATGCCCGGGGGGCAATCTTGCTGAGTGCGGTCTTCGCCGGATATGTAAAGGCCTTCGAAAACCGGACCGCTGACCTCGTCAGGATTGCCAGTGGCGGCAGCGGCATACTTCCAGCCGGGCGACTGCACCCGGATTTGGTCGATCGTTTGACGGCGGAGGCCTCGCACCTATCGGATCGCTTCTTGCGGATTTGCTTCCGTGCGTTCGACTACATGCCGCCGGTTGACGTAACCTTCGGCGATTTCCTGCGGGCGATCGTTACGTCCGACTTCGAACTCAATTCCGCCGATCCCGATGAAGTTCGCTTCGAGATCATCGAGGCTTTTCGGGAGCGCGGCATCTATCCAGTGGGCGTGCAGTCACTTGCCGAAGAATGCTTGTTGTGGCCAAGCCAACTCGAAGTGTCGGCAGCCCCGCCGCTTCCTCCAAACCTTCTGCAACTCGCCAGAGAGCTTCAAACCATTTCCGGACGAACGTTGGACCAAGCGCGATCGGTCCGACAAAGCAGGTCCCGGTCGACGCAGGCCGGCTCCTCGGAACGCATTCGGCAATATGAGACCAGCGTCATTGAATCGTCGACTGACGAGGAAGAGGCAGCGCCAAACACCGACTTCCAGTCCCGACTCTACGCTGCCCTCCATCAATACGCACTCAAGAATCATTCTGCTTTCGGCTTGGCACCCGAGCCGCTTCCGATCAGTGTAAGAGGCTTCCACAGTATTCAGAGGTTTGGGGCCGACCAGCGGCTTGTCATCGAATACGTCGCGCAATTCGTCCAAACAAAAAAGGCGGATGAACCCCATCTCACCGGCGGGCTGAACTTCAGAGGCGGGGCAACGGTTATCTTCGGCAGCGACGGGGAAGTTCGCTACATTGCGAGCAAGCCAATGCCATCGCCCGAGTTGTCGCATGATCTGAATGCGGCGGCTGAACAACGTCGACACGAAATGCTGGCTTATGTTGCCGACATGGATGCGCGCGACCCAAGAATGGCTGTCGCAGACAATAACTATCTGCGAAACCGTATGAAGTTGCGCTCCCAGTTTCGCGCCTTGCATGGGAGCCGGTGACGATGAGCGACCCCATTCGCATCCGAATGTACAATGTGGGCTTCGGTGATTGCTTCCTGCTGTTTCTGCCCACCGACAACGGAGTCCGAAAAGTACTCATCGACTGCGGTACCATCAAGCAAAATAGGCACCGAATCGCGAAGATTGCCAAGCAGGTGATTGCCGATATCACCGATCAAGATGACGTTCCGCGCGTAGACGTGCTGATTCTTTCACATAGGCACAAGGATCACTTGTCTGGCTTTGACGCAGAAGCATGGTCCAAGGTCCAGGTTGGCGAGGTTTGGATGCCTTGGGTCGAATCGCCGACCGACCAGGACGCGCGTCGACTCCGCAAGGAGCAGGACGCTGCAGCCCAAGGTATTCGAGCTGTAGCGAGTCTATTTGCCCTGGGAGACACGGTCACAGAAATCGCGGGAAACGCTCTGGACGGAGCTGACAATCTCGAGTTCGTGCGCACAGGTTTCGTGAAAGAGCCGAGCTATCTGCCGAAGGGGCGAGGGATCGTCGAGGAAGTTGAAGCGCCACTACTACCCGGCATCGATGTCTTCGTTATGGGTCCGCCTCGCGATCCGAATGCACTCAGAAACCCCCATCCACCGACGGAGCAGACCCTTCTTTCAGGCTACCTTCACGGGGTGCAGCCAGGAGGACGTGTCGCGCAGAAATTTCATCCTTTTGGATCCGATTGGGTAGAAGAATACCCAAACCGCATTGTTGATGAGGCCCAGTTGCAGCAGGCAGCATCGATGGTCGACCTCTACGAGCTGGCGGCCGCTGAACTTGATGCGGACATCAACAACACGAGCCTGATCCTAATGTTCAAGGTAGGGCAGCACTACCTGCTATTCCCGGGCGATGCCCAATGGGGGCCCTGGGAGAAGCTTTTCGAAGACGACAATGCTGTCGAGCTGCTTAAGAAGGCCAGCTTTATCAAGATCTCTCACCATGCGAGTCACAACGGGTCTCCAGCGACATTGATGCGCGAAATCCTAGGTGCCGAAAACCACCAGCAGGGCAAAGTCTATGCCATGATCTCTGTGACCACACGCGGAAACTGGCCCATCCCTCACGAACCGGTTTTGGCCCTCCTCAAGTCGCGCAACTATCCGTTTGTCCGCAGCGACGCATTTGTCCCGCAGCAGCAGGTAAAAAAGAATCGTGACATTTGGTATGAGCTGACCCTGCCGTAAGGGGCTTACGGCATTGGAGAATGGCCGTGTCTGGGCACTTCCTGCAGGGCAAGAGATTTGTGATCTGCGTCGAGGGCAAATGGATATCGACAAACGTGACCTATCCCAACTTGATGTCTGGCCGCACCAACTCGACGCCATAACGGCAGGCGAAGCCTATTTCGCATCCGGCAGCCCAAAAGGCTGTCTCATCCACATGCCGACGGGTACCGGCAAGACCGGCGTCATGGCCGTCTTGGCAACCCGACGGGCGTTCAGGCACTCGGCCCTGAAGCGGCCGTTGAAGGCTTCGATGTAAGCGTTGTCGGTTGGCTTTCCCGGTCGCGAGAAGTCGAGCGTGACGCCCCTGGTGTAGGCCCACAGATCGAGGTCGCGGGAGACGAACTCCGAGCCCTGATCGACCCGGATCGTCTTCGGATAGCCGATCCGGGGGCACACTTGTTCCAGCGTCCTGACCACATCCTCGGCACGATAGCTGAAGCGCGGCTCGAGCACCGGTACGTAGCGCGAGAACGTATCGACGACCGTCAGGACGCGGATCTTCTTGCCCGTCGCAAGCTGGTCGTGAACGAAGTCCATCGCCCACACGTCGTTGGGCTCGACGGCTGGTTGGCGGTCGTCTCGCAGCTTCGCCTTGACGCGCCTTTTCGGTGTCTTGTTCCTCAGCTGATGCCCTAAATCCCTGTAAATGCGATAGGTCCGCTTCATGTTCATATCCCAGCCCTCGCGCGTCAGCATCACATGCGCGCGCCGGTAGCCATACCGAACCCGCGTCGCACAGATGTCTTTGATCCGAGCTTCGATGCCGGCCTGATCGCGGCGGCGGGACTTGTAGTGATATGTCGAGGTGTCGAACTCCAGAACCCGGCATGCACGCCGGATCGACACGTTCCAGTCACAACAGGTCTCCGCCACCAGCTCGCGTTTGCGACCAGGCCTCACAGCTTTTGGCGGATTACGTCCTGCAGCATCTCCTTGTCCAGCGACAGGTCGGCGACCAGCTTCCTGAGCTTGCCATTCTCGTCCTCCAGCTGCTTCAGTCGCTTCATCTCCGTCGGCAGCAGCCCGCGATATTTCTTTTTCCAGTTGAAGTAGGTCGCCTGGCTGATCCCGGCACGCCGGCAGATCTCCGCCACCGGGTTGCCATCCGCTCCCTGCTTCAGAATGAACGGCTTCTGCGCGTCCGAAAACTTCGATGCTTTCATCGCTTCCGCTCCTCTCCCAGCCGGGAAACTACAGCGGAAAACTCCAATTCTGAACGGTCCAGTTTCTGGCGATCAGATCCTTCGCCGTTAACCTGGATTCGCAGCCCTGGGTCTCTAGCAGGCTTCTCTGATTGGGGTTGTTGAGGTCAAGCTCCTGTTTCGTTTTTTCGGACCGTGTCGCCCCGCGGGTCACTCGCTTCTCTTCGCGGTCGGCGCAGGGCCGCCGCATGATG
>NZ_JAMYTD010000066.1:0-20840 GCF_040322255.1 Mesorhizobium sp. M0166
CTGGATATACGTCGCTCACATTCGCCTGCTCACCCGCAGGCTCGCAAGAAGTTGATATCAAAACACTCTTTTTGATTCAGGCTCTCAGCTAAGGAACAAACGGACTCCGATCGGCTCAAAGAACGATCGGAGAGCTTTGAAACAGGTTGAGACATCTATCCTCGACGGATGGCGGAAGTTGAGTCCACCGAACTCAGGACTCGTCCTGCGGCGTTCCCATTGCTGCCTGGGCTTCCTGAGCCTTTGCCGGCCCTCGGAGAACCTTAGCAACCAGCACGGCAATGATCGCGCCGGCGACCGGTCCCACGACATAGACCCACCACGTGGACAGATCGCCCCTCGCCAAGTCGGGTCCGAAAGCACGGGCAGGGTTCATGGCCGCTCCTTCGTAGGGCCCCCCCAGGGTCCCGAGCGACATCACGTAAGCACCCACGGCAACTGGGACAAACTGGCCATTAAGCTTCGGGCCGTTTGCCATCGAAATCACCATTAGAACCATGCCGAATGTAAGTATGGTCTCGAAGAACACCGCTTGGATGAGTTGTTCAGGTTGCGGGATAGTGGCTGCGAGATTGCCTTCGATGCCGAAGAATGACCGGGCAAGAAATGACCCAGCCGCGGCGGCAATCAACTGCACAACGACGTAGGCCGCGCACATCGGCCAACCCATATCGCCGCGCAAGGTAAACGCAAACGTCATGGCAGGATTAAAGTGCGAACTGATGTCGCCGAGAAAATAGATCGCCACGACCAGCCAGAGCGCAGAAATCGCCGACAGGATGAAGGCAGCGATGATGGGCTCGACCTGTATTCCGCCATACAGTACAAGAATCGCCGCGCCTGCCGACAATACGAAGGTCAATCCTGCCGTGCCGATAAACTCAGACAGCAGGCGTCGGAATCGGTGCCTGGGACTTTTCCAGTTGGCGTTGAACCGAGGCTGGCCAATCTGCAACGCGAGTGCCGCTTCGCCGAACACGACAGGGGGGACGCTCATGATACTCCTGGACTCCTAGATTGAAAATGATGGTTGCCTTGCCGAAGCCGGCAACGAATGCTGGCGACTCGCGCAAGGCGAACTGACGCGAATCCTAGACGCAGGTCGCGACGTAAGGTTTGACCATTTTCTCTGGGTCAACCGCGTGGTCGAACACCGCTTCGGAAACCAAGCCAAGCATCAGCGCAGCCGCCCTGAGTGTAATATCGTTGTCCATCGCGTAGTGCGCGATCCTCGAAGCCTGGTCGTAGCCGATAACAGGGGAGAGTGCGGTCACGAGCATCAGGGATTCGCTCACATACTGGGCAATCTTCTTCTTATTGGGCTGCGTACCCTCGACCAAGAACCTACGAAAATTCGTGCAGCTGTCCGTCGTAATCGTGATCGAATGGGCGATGTTATGGATGATCAGCGGCTTGTAGACGTTCATCTCAAGATAACCGCTAGCCCCTCCGAACCCGACCGCGACGTCATTGGCCATTACTTGTACGGCCACCATGGTGAGCGCTTCGGCCTGGGTGGGATTCACCTTGCCGGGCATGATGGAGGAGCCCGGCTCATTCGCAGGTATTATGAGTTCGGCAAAGCCAGCTCGTGGTCCGCACGACATGAGACGGACGTCGTTGCCGATCTTATACAAAGAGGTTGCCAGCGTGCGCATCGTGCCAGAAAACTGCACGAGCGCATCGTGCGAACCCTGAACGGTGAACTTGTTGGGCGCGGTTACAAACGGAAGCTCGGTTAGCTTGGCGATTTCAGCCGCCGCAGCTTCTGCGAAACCTGGTGTGGAGTTGATTCCGGTGCCTACCGCCGTCCCGCCAAGAGCAAGGCGATAGACCCCGCCAAGGGAAGCCTCAAGCCGATCAAGGTCGTCGGCCAGCATTCCGGCATATCCCGACCATTCCTGACCGAGAGTCAGCGGCGTCGCATCCTGCATGTGGGTGCGGCCGATCTTGACAATATCCTTCCATTCCTCCGACTTGGAAAGAATGGCTTCATAAAGATGCCTGACCGCCGGGATCAGGCGCCGCTTTGCATTGGTCGATGTCGCGATGTACATCGCGGAGGGAAATGAGTCATTCGACGACTGCGCCATATTGACATGGTCATTCGGATGGACTGGCGTCTTGCTCCCAAGGGCCGTCCCGACGAGCTGGCAGCATCGATTGGAAATGACCTCATTGACGTTCATATTGAATTGGGTACCGCTGCCAGTCATCCAGACATGAAGCGGAAACATGTCTTGATGCTGTCCGCCAAGAATCTCGTCACATGCCTGCACGATCAGTCGATGGATCTGATCATTGAGCCGCCCGCCCGCGCGGTTTGCATTGGCAGCAGCTTTCTTCAATACGGCATAAGCCGCGATCATTTCGCGTGGGATCAAATCCTTCCCTATGGAAAAATGATCGAGGGACCTTTGCGTCTGGGCTCCCCAGAGTCTGTCGGCTGGGACATCTACCTCGCCCAGGCTATCGATCTCCTTACGCATTTGGGTCACGGTCGGCCCTCCTCATCACGCATGAGGTTGCTCCATCGAATTCCGGCTTCGAACACTATTCTCGATACCTGGCTGTGTATCGCTCCAGGTTCTTCTCGACGTCGCCGGCCTGCTGCAAACCTTCATCGACAAGGTCCTTCACACGCGCCTGCGCTGCAGGTCGTTGCACAGAAGTGATGAATGCGTCCCAACCCGGCTGCATTTCCGAATCCGGGGGCAAACTAGCCTGATTGATGAGCCTCTTGGCGTCAGCGATCGCCTGCCCATCGAACGAAGCGATGCGCTTCGCCAAGGCGTCGACAAATCCGTCCAATTCTGAGTCGGGCAGCGCTCGGTTCACATAACCGTAGCGTTCGGCAAGTTCGCCATCAAAACCCTCGGCACCTATCAACATTTCAATAGCGCGGCCGCGACCAATTAAACGGGGCAGCCGAGCCATTGGGCCGCCGCCTGGGACGAAACCGGCGCCGACTTCAAATTGCGACAGAACCGCCTTCTCCCGACTTGCAAAACGCATGTCCGCCGCGAGCGCAAGCTCGCTGCCGATGCCACTCGCCCGTCCACGAATTGAAACAATCGTCGCTGCCCTCAGGCGGCTGAGTCGCACCATGACGTCAGGTACGGGATGCATGCCCGTTGGCCCCGGCTTCATCCCGGTGGACTCATTAAGGGGACTCAGCAAGTCGTAGTGAGCGATGAAATAGCCTGGCACCGCGCTGTCGAACACTACAACCTTGACCCTCGCATCCGCTTCAATCTGGCCAACAATGTTTGCAAGCTCGCGAACTTCGGACGGACCAACGATATTGAGCGGCGGATTGTTGAAAGTGACTTCCCAGTAGGCCTCACTCTTGCGTGTCAGACGGATCTTCTCCGTCGTTGTACTCCCTTTCGCTGCAACTGCTGCGTTAGCAGCACTGGGCACCTTTGATTCCTCTCCGAAGACGTGCGCAGACCCTTGCAGGACCGCAACAACGGAAGAGAGCAACGCCCACTTTTGAAGTTTGTAATGTTTCATAACCACCTTGACCTCGTTAAACGTTTAAACCCGCATTATCCCCCATGGTTAAATCGCAGTACACGCGCCGAAAAACCGCCAATCACCACATTTTTCTCACCATCTTCTAATTGGAATCGTTGTTTGCTTCGTAGACAGCAGTAAGTGCGCGAAGATTGCGAGCAGGGCGATAGTACGATGGTGTCGTCAATACCTTGGGATTGATGGGGCTTCCCACCGCGCGATGGCGTTTGAATTGAACCGCCCCCGCTTGATCGGAGGCTCCAACTCCTGAGAAGGTGGGGCCATGACAAGCAATACGACCAACAGTTCTCTGCCGAGGATCACGAAGGCGAGCATGCCTCGCAGTGGCGGCGGTCTCGTCGATCGCCGCCAAGATCGGCTGCACGGCGCAGACGCTGCATGAGTTGGTGAAGAAGGCCGAGCCCGATAGTGGCGTGCGAGCCGGTGTGCCTACGGATGTGGCGACGAAACTCAAGGCTTTGGAACGCGAGAACCGCGAGCGTCGCCAAGGGCAACGAGATCCTTCGCAAGGCTTCCGCGTATTTTGCCCAGGCGGAGCTCGACCGCCGGTTCAAGCCATGATCACGTTCATCGACGATCACCGCGAGGCGCTGGCGTCGAGCCGATCTGAAATGTGCTGCCGATCGCCCTCATGCGAAACGGCCTCCGGAAAACCCGGGGCGGTTCAATTCGATACGCCGGGCGCGGGAAGGGCCACTACTAGGCGATGCCGAGCCGGGCCGCCATGTTCACCAGCTCGGCCAGCGATCGGGCCTGCATCTTGCGCATAGCCTGGCCACGATGTGCCTTGACTGTGATTTCGCTGATGCCAAGCTCAAAGCCGACCTGCTTATTCAAGAGACCACGCACGACCAGTGTCATAACCTCTTGCTCGCGTCGGCTGAGCGATGCACAGCGATCTCTAAGGGTGTGCAAATCAGAGTCCAGAGCAAGCGCGGTCTTGCTTTTTTCTAATGCCAGCTTGATCGCACCCAAAAGTTCCTCGTCGTCGAATGGTTTGGTTAGAAACTCGACAGCCCCAGCCTTCATCGCTTTAACCGTCATCGGTACGTCCCCGTAGCCGGTTATGAAGATGATGGGCATGTCGGTACGATCAACGGAAATGAGGCTCTGCAGGTCAAGCCCACTCAGATCAGGAAGGTTCACGTCGAGGATCAGACAGTTCGCAACCAGCGAACGTGACCGATCGAGGAACGCCTTTGCTGAGGCGAACGTCTCTGGTCGCCAGCCGACAGAGCAGATGAGTAGTTCCAACGATTCGCGTACCGAAACGTCGTCGTCTACGATGAATACGACAGGTGTTTCGTCCGACATGGATGATGATCTCGCCGCACCGTCTCGTTGAACCGCTAGATAAGAGTACATCGCAATTATCCTCCTGAGATGGCATTAACAATCCACCAGGTTCAAGGATCACGGAGCGCCAAACCGAGGGCGTCCTGAAGGACCTGATCGCTGAACGGCTTGAACAAACACTCCACTGCACCCCGGTCGATGAGACCGTGCCGAATCGTGCTATCCCTTTGCGCGGTGATATAGACGATCGGAATCATCTTTCTGCGACGCGCCAGCTCGACTTGCAGCTCTGGTCCCGTCATGCCAGGCATGGCAACATCGAGAATGAGGCACTTGGTCTTATCGACGGCATCAGACGCGAGGAACTCCTTCCCTGAAGAGAATGTCTTCACGCTAAAGCCGAACTCCTGCAGCAAATCTGGCAAGGACTCGCGTACCGATTTATCGTCATCGACCACCGACACGAGTGCATGCGTAAGTTTCATCTAACCCCCACTGGTGTTTGAGCATCGCCGATCTCGGAGACCCGTGCTTAGATTCGCATCCTCTGCCGAGCGATACTTGGAGTACTCGGGTACGGAAAACGTAAACGTAGCACCCGGGCCGTCATTCGCTGTCGCCCACAGGCGCCCGCAATGGTTATCGATAATGGAGCGGCTGACGGACAAGCCTATCCCCATGCCTTCGTTCTTGGTTGTGTAGAAAGCCTCGAAGAGCCGCTCCGGACCATCGGCGCCGAACCCCGTGCCTGCATCTTCCACCGAGAGACGCACACCATCATCTTCGTCGTGTTCAGTTTTGATGACCAACCGCCTGGGCCGATCATCGACCCCACTCATCGCATCCGCCGCATTTCGCACCAGGTTCATAATCACTTGTTGAAGTTGGACGCGGTCGCCGGCGACGAGCGGAAGCCCCTCAGAAAGTTGAGGGTGTAGAAAAACGCGACCTCTCTGAAGGTCACCCGCCGACAATGCTATTACCTCGCGTGCAGCCTCGTTCAGATCTACCGCCTCGATCGTAGGGGCTCGTTTGCTGAAGAGCCCACGTAATCGCGCGATCACATCGGCGGCAAGGTTGCCGTCGCGTATGGTGCGATGTGCCGTCTCGCGTGCGCCGTCAACATTTGGCGGGTCGGCGGCCAACATCCGAAGGCAGGTACTGGCGTTCGTGATGATGCCCGACAGCGGCTGATTGACTTCATGAGCTATGGAGGCGGTCAGCGCTCCGAGGCTCGAAACCCTGGTGACATGTGCGAGTTCAGTTCGAGCCTTGCCAAGCGCTTCCTCCGCCTGCCGGCGCTCTGTGACGTCCTGAACTGCGGTAAGGCATTCCACCCGGCCATCCTGATGACGGATAACCCGGCCGAATGTGCGTAGATACTTGACCCTGTTATCCAACATTCGTAGCCGAATCTCATAGCCCAGATAACCCTCACCTGAGCGAACCCGGGCCATTTGCGCAGTTAGGGATGGAATATCGTCGGCGTGGATTCGCTCACGGATCTGCTCAAGCGTCACTGGGGAATTCGGGTCGAATTCAAAGATACGATAAAGTTCTTCGGAAAATGCGATATCGTCTGTGTCCACGCGCCATGAGAAGGCCCCGGTGGAACTCAGACGTTGAGCTTCCGAGAGCAAAGTTTTGGTCTGCCTAAGCGCGGCTTCGACCAGGGAACGCTCGATAGCGATGCTGGCGATCTGTGTGGCGTGCGCGATGAGATCCTGGTGGTGCGGCGATGGGGTCGCTGGCTTTCGTTGAACGATGCAAAAGGTGGCTAGCACCCGCCCTTCGCTGGAACAGACCGGCGTGCTCCAAACCGACCTATATCCGTGCTGCAGAACATGGGCCCGAACAGGCGAGGTATACCAGCGTGGATCTGATTCGATGTCCACCGCGACCACCTGTATGTTTTGAAAAGCCGCTATGCCGCACGGCAACAACTCGCCGCTGACAGGCATCCCCGCTATCGGGTCGCTGTAGGCAGACGGCAGAGAAGGAGCCACGGCATATTCAAATGTGGAGCTGATCCAATCGATCATGTGAACGTCACAAAAGCAATCAGGCGCAGCCCTTTCAATAAATTCGCACAACGCGCTTAGAACGTCGCGGAGCAAACTGCCTGATACGATCATCTCCAGCAGCTGTTTTTCGCCCGCGAGGAAAGCTTCCGCCCGTTTCCGACCCTCAATGTCGTGGTTCATACCGTACCAGCGGATCACTTTACCGGCTTGGTCATGGAGTGGCACGCGACGGGCAATCTGCCAGCGATACGTACCATCGACCGCTCGCACTCGGTACTCAAGTTCGAACGGTTCTCCAGTCGCGAGACATGTGCGCCATTTGCTCTCTTCGAGTTCAATGTCATCCGGGTGGATTGCGCCCCTCCAACCACCATTCGCCACATCCTCAGCAGAGAGCCCCGTGTACTCGCGCCCCCGCTTGTTGATAGAAATTCCTGCTCCATCGGCGCCATACGCGGCAACCAGCGCCGGTATTCCGTCGATAGTCCGTTGTAGCTCGCCCTCAGCTTCGACGGCCTTGTCCCCAGCCCGCTTCCGCTCATCGATGTCAGTGTTCACCCCATACCATTTGACGATGTTTCCAGACTCGTCTCGCAATGGATTAGCGCGCACAAGAAACCACCGATAACTTCCATCAAATCGGCGCAATCTCGCTTCGGTCTCCCCGGCATTACCCGAGGCTATGATTGTCTGCCATGTGGCGATCAGGCCATCCAGGTCGTCAGCATGGACCGCAACCGTCCACCCCCAGCCCCTCGCCTGCTCGCTGGAGAGACCGGTGTAGTCTAGATAGTGCTGACTCACAAACTCAGTCGGGCCGTCAGGCCGAGCTGACCACGCCATCGCAGGAATGCTATCGATAATGAGTTTGAAATTGTGGCTTGTCACGAGGGCTTCCTCGCTTTTGCACAATGCTTCTTCTGTTCTGCGACGGTCACGTGAAAGGCCCCATCGTCGTCGTTGACGAAAGCACACGCATGACGCTCTTCCCCGAGTTCAGATCCCAACGAAGGAAACGGGTGCGGTTTTCTTCATGACCGTTGTCGCCTACTACCCCCACCGGCACACCATGGCCCCGGACAACACAAACGTCTATTATCCCTTGGTGTTGATTTTTGTTGGCGGTGATCGAAATGCCCGATGGAAAAACCAAACGCCCTCAAGGCAATGAAAGCCATTGTCTGCGATCGACGATCGCCCGATAAGGGCGACTTTCTGGTCCTCCACCGCTTGTGGCCAAATATTGAAGCTACCTTCAGCCTACAACCTTCTTGATCCAACTCGACAGATGCTGCATCGGCCAAGACGGATGTGTGGGGAGACCCTCCGAGCTGGTGGCTCGAGAATGGCCACTCCTCTTCGACAGTGCCACCGGTTACCTGCCAATAACCTGACCCTCGCTGGTGAGCGGAGCACCCCTCCCACCGCATAAACTCTACCTTGGGACATTAGTGGAAGAGCGGCTGTCCAAGCTGCACCAATGGAAGGAGGTCACCCGTCCACATTGACACCAACGCAAGGCTTTGGGCCGACTGCGGGCAGCCGGTATTGGATGATAATATCGCCGAGACCATGGTATCGAGCCGGGATTGAGAGGCTTGCCTAGTTGCGACCGCCGTTACCATCCAATGGTATTGGAACACTATCGTATAAATAGATTTAAGGCCCCTCCTGCGTTTGTATCGCTTTCCTGGTCAGATTGCCGGCTTGAATTTATGACCTAATCAATGAGGGATAAAATGCGGTCCGATATCGTTCCCGGGTCTGTTTTTCCGAACTATGAACTCTCGGATCATGCTGCCACACGGCAAACACTTTCCGAGTTGCAGGGACGAGACCCCCTGGTCCTCGTTCTCGGTAGGGGTGGGTATTGTCCCAGGGACCGCCGGCAGGCTGAAGGGCTTGTCCAGCTACACCGTGAGATGGAAGTTGGTTATTGCCGGCTTGTCACCATTACGACGGACAATCTTCTGGAGACGAACGAGTATCGTTCTGGCGTAGGCGCCCATTGGCCTTTTCTCTCGGACCCGCGGCGCGTTGTGCAGCAGGACCTCGATATCGCCGAGTACACGGATCCCTCCCACAACCCCATGATCCCTCACGTTATCGTCATGGAGCCGGGCCTTATCGTCTACAAGGTATACAATGGTTATTGGTTTTTCGGGCGACCCACCGTGGAGGAACTGCGGCAGGACATGCGAGCGGTGACCATGAAATGCCGGCCGGACTGGGACATCACGGCGCCGGAACTCAGGGCTGCGTGGCAGATGGGTCGTAAGGAGCTTTTTTATCCCTATGGAGAGACGCTTGCTCGAACACTCCGGGAACAGGAATGAAGAAGATTGTCGGTGCGCGAAACCGGGCTGGCGATGTGACAAGCTTTGGCTGCTATGCGAGGTTTTTGCCTCAGGGGGGCTAAGGAGATTTACAGTGGAAGATCGGGAGATACGAGCGGCTCTGGATCGCCATTGGGGTCTCCGATGCGAATGATTTCGAGGGGGAGCACCAGATTTATCGGGAGGACGCGGTGCTCGACTATCCGCGATCGGGCGAGCGCGTGCGTGGGCTGCGCAACACTCAGTCATCTCGTGCCGGGCAGCCAAACCGGAAGCGCTTCACGGTGCGACGGATCATGGGCGCAGGCGACCTCTGGGTCACTGAGTATGCCCTGGCCTATAACGGGCGGCCGTCCTACCCAGTGAGCATCATGGAGTTTCTCGATGAGGAAGTGGCCCGAGAGGCGCAGTATTCGGCGATCCATTTGAGCCGAGGCGGTCGCGCGCGCAATGGGTCAAGCGTACACCCTGAAACCTGGCCGCGATAAGGATGGTCCGCCCGCTCGCTCGCGCGGAACTGCCGAATGATACGGCCGCTCTCGCGCGTTATCTCGTTGGGAAGGTGGTGGTGCGTGAATTGCCGGAAGGCGTCGCCAGCGGTCGCATTGTCGAGACCGAGGCCTATGTCGTCGGCGACGCCGCCGGGCATGGCTACCGGGGGATGACCCCGCGCAATCGTTCGCTGTTTCTCGAGCGCGGTCACGCGTATGTCTATCTCGCCTACGGTGTCTCGTACATGCTGAATGTCTCGAGCGAGCTGCAAGGGATCGGAACCGGCGTGCTGATCAGGGCTTTTGAGCCGCTCGAAGGCGTGGGGATCATGCGGCTCAATCGCGGCATCGAGCGCCTGCGCGACCTGGCGCGAGGACCGGGAAGGCTCTCTGCTGCGCTGCGGATTGATCGTTCGCTCGACGGACTCGATCTTTGCCGGAAGGGCCCTCTATGGCTCGGACGCGATGACCACGGCCTGGCATGCGATGACCCCGACGCCGGTGAAATCGGGGAGAGCATCAGGATCGGCATTTCGAAGGATGCGAACCGCCTGCAGCGCTTTTATGTCAGGGAGAGTCCGTTCGTCAGCGGCCCACGAGCGCTCAGGGGATAAGAGCCAGCCGCCCCTCCTGCTTCCTGAAAGAAAAGCCGGGTCCGAAACTCCGATGGCCCGAAGGCGATCCCTCTCACTGCATGAAATCCTCGGCGGCATACAATGCTTCAGTGTTACCCCGCCGCGTAGGATCAGTCATCGCGAAGCTCAGGAATGAAGCGCAGAGCGAAATGTCCGCGGCCATTCTCCGCGTCAAAGATCGTGACCGAACCGCGAAGACTCGCGAGGGTTTCGGGAGGTGCTGTGGGCAGCGGGTAGAGCACGGTCCGAGGGCGACGTGCGCACCATCCTGAACCCGCTAGTGGAGAACAGCGTTGAGCGCATCAAGCAGCGCAGTATCAGTAAACGGTTTTAGAAGACATTCGGTTGTTCCGCTCTGACGCAGACGGTGACAAATCCGATCATCGCCATGTGCTGTGATAAAAACGATCGGAATCTGCCGACCTTGGAGCGATAGCTCGCGTTGGAGCTCGATGCCGGACATACCAGGCATTGCGATGTCAAGGACCAAACAATTGGTTTGATCGACCCGTTTAGAAGCCAAGAATTCCTCTGCCGAGGAGAATGCCTCGGCTTCATGGCCAAAGACACCGATTAGATCCGGCAGAGACTCGCGAATGGACTCATCGTCGTCGACAACAGCGATATATGCTCGTCGTATCATTGTGGATTTCCAGTACTATCCGCCGAATTCGGCGGGACGTGCTTAGAATTATCGACTGATGTTCCCGCAATCAGAGAAGGAACGGAGAAGTAGAATGCGGAGCCAAGGCCGTCGTTACGCTCAGCCCAAACACGCCCCTGATGATTCTCGATTATGGTTTTGCTAACCGACAAGCCGATGCCCATTCCGTTGGTTTTGGTCGTATAGAACGAGCCGAAGAGCTTCTCGGCCACAGCGGGATCGAAACCGCTGCCGGCGTCCTTGACCGAAACCCTAACATGGCCCGTTCGTTCCAGCTCAGTTGAGACCAACAATTCTCTCGGCCGATCCATCACTTCATCCATTGCCTCGGCGCCATTCAGTATGAAGTTAAGGACTACTTGCTGTAGCTGGACGCGGTCACCTATTACGTGCGGTAGATTTTGAGCAAAGTTGACGCGAAGGCTTACATTGCGTTTGTGTAATTCGTTCGATGACAATGCAACTACCTCTTGTGCGGCGGTATTCAGGTCCACGACCTCAGAAATCGTGGTTCTTTTGGTGAAGAGGGCGCGTAGCCGAGAAATTACCTCCGATGCACGCTGAGCATCTCTGATTGTTCTCGTTGCAGTTTCACGAGCTCCGTCGACATTCGGCGGTTCGGCAGTCAGCATGCGCAGGGCCGTACCGGCGTTCGTCATGATGCCAGCCAAAGGCTGATTTAGCTCGTGGGCAATCGATGCTGTAAGCTGACTCATGGTCATCACCCGCGTCATGTGAGCGAGCGCCGCCTGGGTCTCGCGGAGTTCGTCTTGCGCCTCTTTCCAATCATGCATGTCGACACATACGCCGTGCCACTTGAGGATTCGCCCTTCTTCATCACGCAGCGGTAGACCGGTGGTTAGACACCAGCGAAACGAACGGTCGGCAGCGTGGACGAGGCGCGCTTCGACCTGATAAGGCGTGCCGGTCGCGACACTCGTGGACCACGCGCGCGTAGCTTGAGCGAGATCATCCGGATGAACGAGACTTCTCCAACCGTCGCCCGTGATTTTGCCGGCAGCCACTCCGGTATAGTCGAGCAAACGCGTGTTGCAGTAGTCAATCGCCCCGTCAGGTTTGGCGCTCCATAGCATCTGAGGAATGGTCTCCGTGAGATGACGCAGATTCCATTCGCTGGCGCGCAACTTCTGCTCTGCACGCTTCAATTCCTCGATATCTATCGTAACTCCGAACCACTTGACGGCCCCCGCTTCATCACGAAGCGGATTTGCCCGAAATAAAAACCAACGGTACTCCCCGTCGAAACGACGAAAGCGGGCTTGTACTTCACCAGCACGCCCCGAAACTAACAAGTCCTTCCAGACACCGGCGCTTGCCTCACGATCGTCCTGATGAACCACGGCTGACCAGGGCCAGTCCTGCATCTGGTCCCGCCCAATTCCGAGATATTCGAGATAGCCGCTATTGAGGAAATCGGTGCTACCATCCGCACCAGCCGACCAAACGTAGACCGGAATCGTATCGATGATTTGTGCGAGGGTCCGCTCGCTTGCTGCAATAGCCGATTCGGCCGCCTTTCGATCATGGATATCGATGCAACTGCCGTACCATCGCAGGATTTGACCGAAGTCGTCATGGAGCGGCAACGCATTGGTCAAGACCCAGCGATAGCTGCCGTCGGCAGCATGGAACGTTCGCACTTCGACCTGATAGGGCGCCCCATTCTCAATGCAAGCAAGCCAGACTTTCCTGGCCCGTTCGACATCGTCGGCGTGTAGCATTTTGATCCAACCACCGCCGATGATTTCATCGACCGAGAACCCGGTGTAATCCAACAAACGCGCATTGCAGTAGTCAATGGATCCATCCGGCGTAGCGCTCCACAGCATCTGAGGGATGGTTTCGGTTAGCTGGCGAAGGTTCCACTCACCGGCACGCAGCGCTTCCTCGACCTTTTTGCGATCTTCGATGTCGATGTTGACGCCAAACCATTTGGCGACTCCGCCAGCCTCGTCGTGCAGAGGATTTGTGCGAAACAGAAACCAGCGGTACTCCCCGTCGAAGCGCTTGAGCCGAGCCTCCGCTTCACCTGCCTGACGTGAAGCCAACATCGCATGCCAACTCGCAATCAACCCCTCTAGATCCTCCGGATGAACTGCCTTCACCCAGCCCGCCCCAAGCGCCTCGTCGAGCGTAAGCCCAACGTAGTCGAGGTAGTGCTGGTTGAAGAAATCGGCCGAGCCATCGATCCGGGCCGACCACGCTAGAGCCGGAATCGTGTTTACGAATTGCGCGAGATTACGCTCGTTTGCAGCGAGCGCTTGCTCTGCATGGGCAAAGCGTTTCTGTTCGCTGAGTTGTGAAGCCGCCTGCAAGCCGATCGTCGCCTGGGCAGCCGCGACACTCAGGAGAACTGTCTCGGTCTCGCGCGGGAAATCCTCCCGCCGCGATCCTGTCACCAGCAGCCCGAACTCTCCAAGCACGCCGAGGCGCATAGGCAGGATCGTAAGAACACTGCCGCCAGCCGTAAGTCGTTGCGGCGCCCCGGCGGTCATCAAGGGTGCGAGCATCGCCCCGAAATCCTCCGCTGTGGCCACGCTTCGCGCCCATTGTGATAGCCGCGTTATCTTGAGTGGCGGGTCGTCGCTCGCATCCTTCAAGTGCAAGTGGGCGAAGTCGAGATCCAGCATGCCGAAAACCAGGTCAAGTAATTGACCGGCGATCAGGGATGGCTCGCGACCAACCCATTTGCTGGGCAGCGCCATAACGCTGCCCAGATCGCTGAGACAGCGCTGAAGCCGTTTATTCTCGGCGAGGAGAACGTCGGTATGCATGATCAGCTTGCAGTTCGTTGCGAGAGCGCTTTGTCAGTTCGGCGTTGAAACAGTCCTTGAAGAGACTCTTGCGTGGTGGCGAACAAAGGATTTTGCTAAAGGAGAGCAAACTGACCGACCTACGGGTCGGCGCCGGCAGTTGTGCGAGGGTTCAAGTCGTCAATGCGCTCCACTGATAATTGCATGAAAACGCGATACCCTTGGTCCTGACGTTGAAGAATCACAAACGCCAGGCACTCGATCCAGTTGAACGCCCCGAACCAGCATAGGCTGCGCTGACGTAGCCACCTAACTCCCCAAGCGCGGGACTTTGATGCCCCAATAGCTAACGCTGCCCCCTCCCATTCCGAAAATCCATAGCACCTTGGTATTGGTCTGGTTTTTTTTCCCTCGGTGGTTGGGCAAAAGCTCGATCAAAAGGATGCGGAACATTCGCGTCCTCTCTCCCCTTCTTTAGAGATGATTTCGTTGAGACGCAGCATTTCAAGCGTCACTCGGAGTCATGCAATTGCGAAATATGGCAACCTTCGAAAACCCGACCGAGGAGGTCAAGCACCTTCAGCGATCGATGGGAGATCTTGTCAACCTCGCGGCGCTTCCTGCCATGTGGATTGGTGGCGACTGGCTGCTTGTGACGGAACCGTTGCTGGACGCATTGCTCGGCATGCTCCGTGTCAATTTCGTCTGCGTACTTCTCATGACGGCAGTGGCGGCATCAGCAACCTGGTCAGCCTCGCACATTCGCTGGGCGAGACCCTTCAGCCCGGCGAGACTGGCACGGCGTTGTCGGGGCGCTCGGAGGGCTTGTTTTGCAACGGCCGAGCTTGCTCAAGCAAACGAAGCACTGCGGAGGGACAGCGGGCCGCGGGGGCGGTTCGCGACGCTGAGCTTGCTTGGCGGTTCGGTCATCGGCGGCATCCCGCCTCCACTGCGACATGGTCGCCCACGGGAGGGTGGAAACCGTCAACCGCCAGATTGTCGAATACACTGGCTGCGAACTGGACGAGACGGAATTCAAACGACCAATGCCACAGCCCTCGGCATCGGGCTCTCCATTAGCCGCTCAATCGCTGAGCACCACAAAAGCACATCTGGGCGAGCCCAAATACCGGCCCGGGAGCTAGCTTCTCATTTGCCATCCCTTACATCTCGAACAAATCCGCAGCAGCTGAAACCGCTGCACACGCAAAGCGCGGCTACCTAGTCACACCTTGAGGGGCGCCGATGACCAACCGTCCGCTGTGGCGATCATCGACAATGGCGTCATGAAGGACACGCGACCGCCCGCCTTTACGAGCACGGCGGGCCGCCGCGCACACCCCCTTACCTGGGCCGGGGGCCAGATCTGCACTGGAACTGGTCAGGCGCTATGGAACGACCCGAACGCGGCCCGAAGCTCGTTTGCGAAAACCTTCGGCTGTTCCCAGGCCGCGAAATGACCGCCTTTCGGGAGCCGGTTGTAGTAAATCAGCTTGGGATAGGCCTTCTCGGCCCAGCTGCGCGGCGCCGTGTAGATCTCGTCGGGGAATGCACTCACGGCGGTCGGGAGCGGCACGCCTTTCGGCGCGAAGAAGGCAAGTTTGCTTTCCCAGTAGAGGCGCGCCGACGAGACCGCAGTGTTGGTCAGCCAGTAGAGCGCGATGTTGTCGACAATATCTTCCTTGGACAGACCCTCGGATTTTCCGTCGAAGACGCGGGCGATCAGGTCGTAGCTGCGTGCATCGTGGTCGAGCATCCAGGCTGCCAGGCCGACAGGTGAATCCGCCAGCGCGTACAGCGTCTGCGGACGGTTTGCCATCTCCTGGGCGTAGGCCAGCCCATGCTTCCAAAAGAAATCGAGCTGATCCCAGGCATAGCGTTCGTCAGCCGACAGCCCGGACGGCGCGGGGCCGCCCGCCGCCAGCGCACTGGACACCTCATCCGGTAAGGTGGCCGGCATGTTCGTGTGGATGGCGATCAGGCCCGGCGGCGTCTGCAAGGCCATCTGCTCGGTGACGGCATTCCCCCAATCACCGCCCTGCGCCACATACCGCGTGTATCCCAGGCGGGTCATCAGCTCGCCCCAGGCCCGCGCGATCCGGATTGGATCCCAGCCGGCCGCAGTCGGCTTCCCAGAGAAGCCGTGTCCTGGCAGTGACGGGATGACAAGATCAAAGGCGTCGGCGGCGCTCCCCCCGTGGGCCGTCGGATCGGTCAGGGGAGCGATGATCTTCAGCTGCTCGATGATCGAGCCGGGCCATCCATGGGTGACGATGGCTGGCAGCGCGTTCGCATGCTTCGAGCGAATATGGATGAAGTGAATATCCAGCCCGTCGATCTCGGTCACGAACTGCGGCAAGCCGTTCAGGTAGGCCTCGCATTTGCGCCAGTCGTATTCGGTCCGCCAATAATGCACGAGCGCCTGCATCGTCGCGAGCCGAACCCCTTGGGTGGCGTCTTTCACCGTCTCGCGTTCGGGCCAGCGCGCCGCTTTGAGACGCCGCTGGAGGTCGTCGAGATCCGCGTCCGCAACGTGGATACGGAACGGACGGATGGCGGCAGATCTGCCGCTCGTCGAAACGGTCTCGGCGAAACCTGGGGAGGTGATCATTGCAATAGCCCCCGCAGCGGATGCTGCGAGGACTTCCCGGCGGGTGGACATCGAAGATATTGGTGACATCTGTACCTCCTCTTGACTTGGTCAAAGCTGCTCGCGACGAGCCAGCATCAATCCATGAGGCCAGTAAGTTCCGGTCGGCTCTATTGGACGTTGGTATCGCCGATACCTTGGTATGCCTCCGTGAACTCATCTCCCGGCAGCGCCGAGGTCCGCCACGAGACCTCGGGGCCGTCCTCGTCGGTACAAAGGTATCGGCGATACCTCGGTCCAATGGAGCCGGACTTCAGAGCCGAGGACAATGCATGAATGAACAAGGATGGACTTTTCTCGGTTGGCGGATCCCGTCGCGATGTCTTGTTGGCCAGCCTTAGCGCAGCGGTTGCAGCCGGACTGACCGTCACTGGTGCGGCTCGGACTACCCGAAAGCAAGACCTTCCCACCTCCCAATCAAACAAAGGAACGAAAACGATGAGCACAATCACAACCAAGGACGGTACCGAACTTTATTACAAGGACTGGGGCAAGGGCCCGGTTGTGACGTTCTCGCACGGCTGGCCGCTGAATTCCGACGCCTGGGACGGCCAAATGCTGTTCCTCGCGCGAAACGGTTTCCGTGTGGTTGCGCACGACCGACGCGGCCATGGGCGGTCGAGCCAAGCCTCGTCCGGCAACGATATGAACGGCTATGCCGACGATCTCGCAGCCGTGATCGAGGCGCTGGACCTTCAGGACGCCACGTTGGTCGGACATTCGACCGGTGGAGGCGAGGTCGCTCGCTATATCGGACGGCACGGGACCGAGCGGGTCGCCAAGGCTGTTCTTATCGCCGCCGTTCCGCCGATCATGCTCAAGACCGAGGCCAATCCGGAAGGACTGCCGATCGAGGTGTTCGACGGCATTCGCGCTGGCCTCGTCAAGGACCGATCGCAATACTACAAGGATCTGGCAGTCGCATTCTACGGCGCCAACCGGGAGGGCACGAACGTCTCGCAGGGTATGCTCGACCAGTTCTGGCTCTGGAGCATGCAGGCCGGCCTGCTCAACGCCTACGAAAGCGTCAAGGCATTCTCGGAGACGGACTTCTCCCAGGATCTGAAGAAATTCGACGTGCCGACGCTGGTTCTGCACGGGGAAGACGATCAGATCGTCCCGGTCGAGGATTCGGCGCGGAAGTCGGCGAAGTTGATCAAGGGCGCGAAGAACATCTACTACCCGGGCGCGCCTCACGGCATTACAGCCACGCACCAGGATCAGATCAACGCCGACCTGCTCGCCTTCATCACAAATCAGGATCGCGCGTCGTCAGCAATTCCGTGGAGGAGCCAATGACCATCCTTGGCAACCTTTCGCGGATCTTGAACCGCGTGTCAGGCGGCGCACGCGGCCAAACGTTGTGCGCTCGCATAGCCGAGCGGTCGCCTGAATGCTGGTTCTGTCAGCTTATGTCACGGATCGTAGAGCCGAACCATTGCGCCATCGAGCTGGCGCGCTGGCGTAGGCGCGGAACATACGTTGCGGCACGGCTGCCGTACGGGTAGCCACGGCCGCCAATGACAACGTATGGGGCCTATGCGGTAACTGGGGAGGCAGTGCTTGTGCACCAGTGGTCATCGACCCAGGGAACCTGTCATCGTTTAAGGAAAGGGCTTTTCTGGGTCTTGACGTCGCTGGCCGTAGCTGAGCCCATACACTATGAATTGACCCAACGTCATGACACGCAAACAACGGTATTGAAGTCGGAACGGAGAAGGTAATTGCATGTCGAGCAGGTTCGTCCGGCCCGTGGTGGTGCAAATTGGCCGGCATGACCGTGAGCGAGTCATATTCGATGTGAACGACGCAGCCACGATCCTGCTGCGAAGTGTCCCTCATCCGACGGAGAGGCGAAAACTGGCTATGGATGCATGTCTTCAGGTTCTGCGAGGTGAAGCCCAGACGCCGGTTGCGAGACGGGCCTTCGTTGCAGCGGCGTTAGAAGCCAAAATCCTACGCAGCGACTGAGGTCCAAATGATATTAGATCATAGTGACAGCGGCGGATGGCTGGCGAGATCACGAAGGTCGGGTTTTTGCTTCAAAATGCAAGCGCCGCCTGTTGCGAAACCACGAACGTGCCGGCAGGCAACGGCCGAAGCAGCTCTTCTTCCAAGCCGGTCCTGTCGAGCCAAGCCATCCGCTGATCGCGCCGCAGCACCGCCATCTGCCGGTCGAACACGATCGCGGTGCAATGCGATCGGACGGAGGACCGATGTGCAATGACTATCGATTGACGGTGGATGTCGCTTCGATCGTGGACGACTTCGCCGACCTGAAGATCAAAATCCGCTTCGGAGAAGGAGCGCCGAACCTCGAGGCGCGAGAGGACATCAAGATCACGGACGTGGCGCCGATCATCAGGACGATCGAGGGCGTCCGAGGCGAAGGCGATATGATGCAACGTCGCTGGAGCTGGCCCGGACCGAACAAGCGGCTGGTCTATAATTTCCGTTCGGAGGGCCCGAGAATTCACGTCCGGTCGCTGCCTGATCGTGGCGGACGGCTTTTACGAATTCACCGATCCGGAAGACCCCAAGAAGAAGCGCAAGGACAAGTGGCTCTTCACAAAGAGGGAGGAGCCGATCTTCTGTATCGCAGGCATCTGGCGTGAAACGCCTGAGGTCGGCGAGGCATTCACCATGCTGACGATGGAGCCAGGACCCGACATCGCGCCCTACCACGACCGGCAGATCGTAATCCTCGATCGCGGCGCGTGGGCGGATTGGCTCGACCCTTCGGTGCCGGCCAAGTCGCTGATCAAGCCCCTTTCACCCGGCACGCTGCAGGTGAAGCAAGTCGGATGAATGAACCGGTCGGCGACCGATGCCGATCAGGGATGGGGCACGGGACGCACCACCTGCCGGGCTGGCTTATCCTGCCGCTCACCTTGATACGAAACCTGACGCAGGAGATTGTCTTCCGTCCAGGTGAGATAGGCGACCTCGACCACCATTTCAGGCCTGACCCAATGGACGCGCGACAGCTCAAGCGGCGAGCCGAACCGGCTCTCACGTGGCGGTGGGGCGTCGAGGGGCATTCGATCCATCCGAAGTGGTCCAAGCCGGCCAGCCAATCGCTTGAGCTCTGCAACCGTGATGCCCGTGCCGGCGCGGCCCGCGTACATCAGACGACCATCATCGGTGTAGTAGCCGAGAAGCAGCGAGCCGATATGCGGGCGGCTTCCCGTCGGATCGGTCCAGCCGACGACGATGAATTCCTCTCTGTTGAGACACTTTGACTTGACCCATAGGCCGCGATTACCGGATGCATAGGCGCTGTCGATCCGCTTTGAGATAGCGCCCTCGAGTGCAAGCCGGCAGGCGTGCTTGCGGAACGCAGGCCCGTCGCCGATCACGTGATCGCTGAAGCGCAGGCCGGGCATGTCGTTCGAAAACAGGCCTTCCAGCCGCGCCTTGCGATCTATCAGCGGCAGCTTCGCAATGCTTTCTCCGTTGAGAAACAGAAGATCGAAAGCAAAGAAGGCAAGATCGCCCGTGCGGCCCTCGTCCATAGCGGCTTGCAGACGGCTGAAGGAGGTGACACCGTCGGCCCGAACGGCGCACAGCTCCCCGTCGACATATGCGTCTTTCACCGGGAGCGCGCGCAGGGCCGCTATCGTCGCTCGATATCGATGCGACCAATCGAGGCCGGTGCGGGTAAGCAAGCGGATGTCGCTGCCATCGATCCGTGCGTGCATGCGGTATCCGTCGTACTTGATTTCGTGAAGCCAATCGGGGCCGTTGGGCGCTTCGTCGACCAGGCGCGTGAGCTGAGGCTCGATCCATTTCGGCGGATGCGTTTTATTCGGCTTTGTGGGATTCACCGTCTTGCGCGCCAATTGAGATAAAGCGTCGTCATGCGGGCGAGACTACCACATGATAACCGCTGCAGCTCTATCGGAGATCCCGCGTCTTCACCTTGATGCGGTCGATGTGCTCGTAGGGATCGACGATATCGCGCGTTTTCGGCATGCCGCGCGGATCGATGCCCGATCCGCCATGATGGGCCTCGTCACCGCGGCCGTGTGGCAATGGAAATGGCGTGTCGCGGTTTCCGACGTTGGCGAGTTCGGCCGAAAGATCGGTCAACTCGTGGGCAACGAGATGCACCACCTCCCCTTCCCGCTGGATGCGGCCGCGCACGCCGAGCATGGCCGACGAAAGAAGCACGCGCCGGAATTTCTCGAACACCTTGACCCAGACAACGACGTTGGCGGCGCCGGTCTCATCCTCCATGGTGAGGAACATGACGCCTTTGGCCGAGCCCGGCCTTTGCCGCACCAGCACCAGGCCAGCGGCCTCGAGCCATCGTTTGTCCCGCGCCTGCATGGCTTCCTGGCAAGTCACGATGCGACGCCGGCGTAGATCGGCGCGCAGAAACGACACCGGATGGCTCCGCAAGGTCAGCCCGACATGGCCGTAATCCT
>NZ_JAMYTD010000067.1:0-16828 GCF_040322255.1 Mesorhizobium sp. M0166
ACCCCGCCATAAAATTATATTTATACCCCGGGCGGGCCCGCGGCGCCAAACCCCCCCAAGCCGGGGGGGGGCGGGTATGCCCGCCCCCACCTTTTTGTCCGAGCAACGGATTGCCAAACCGCTTTTGGACTTGGGGTCCGCTGGAATAACCGGAGACGATCATGTCGCGTATTGGAATCCATTCGTTCGTCTGGTCGGCGAGCTCGGCGCAGGGCGACCTCGAGCGGACGCTGGCCAACACCAGGGAAGCCGGCTTCGACCTGATCGAATTCTCCTATCTCGACCCCGCCAATGTCGACATTGACGGGTTGGCCAAGTGGATCGCCGATCTCGGCCTCAGCGTTGCGATCAGCATCGGACTGCCGGCCGACGGCGATATTTCGAGCGCCGACAAAACGATTGCCGCGCACGGCGTCGAAATCCTGAAACGTACGATCGCGCTGACCCGCGATCTCGGCGGCCGGAAGGTTGCCGGCATTCTCAGCACCAGCCACGGCTTGCAGAGCGAGGCGCCGACCCGCGACCAGTGGGACCGCAGCGCCGGCACGCTGGCCGAGGTGGCGGAGACGGCAAAATCAGCCGGCGTCACCCTCAACCTCGAGATCGTCAACCGCTTCGAAAGCAACCTGCTCAACACCGCAGCGCAAGGCATGGCCTTCATCGCAGACAGCGGCTCCGACAACATTTTCCTGCATCTCGACAGCTTCCACATGAACATCGAGGAGGCCGATGTCGGCTTGGCCATCCGCAACGCCGCAAGGAAAATCGGCTACGTCCATATCGGCGAGAGCCATCGCGGCTTCCTCGGCACCGGCAATATCGATTTCACCGCGATATTCGATGCGCTGACCGCCATCGGCTACAGCGACGACCTCAGCTTCGAATCCTTCTCGTCGGAAATCGTCGACGAGAACCTGTCGCGGAAAACCGCGATCTGGCGCAATCTGTGGACCGACAATATGGAGCTGGCCAAACATGCGCGCCGCTTCATTGCGCTCGGACTGGAGACGGCACGGCGCAAGGCCGAGCTTGTTTCCGCAACGCACCGGCCTTGAGCCCTCGCGTTCCGAAATCATTCTGGCTAGGCCAGAGGCGCTACATTAGACCGGTTCGTCGTTTCACGGAAACGCAGAACCGGTCTATCTCTCTGTTTTGACGCAATTCCGGACGGAAAACCGTTTCACACTTTTCCTGGAATTGCTCTAGCCGGCAAAACGCGGCCCAAGTTCCTCGATGCGGCGGATCATCGCCTGGAAATCCTCCGAGATGCGCTGGTGCAGGTGAACCGCCAGCTCCGGGTATTCCTCGAGGATGCGGCGGAACATCTTGCGGCTGAGCCGCAGCACTTCCGAATCGATTTCGGCGGAGGCGCTGGTCAGCCGGTTGGTGTCGGCGATCAGGGCCAGCTCGCTGAGCATGGTGCCGGGGCCGGCGGTGCCGATCGGGATGCGCTCGCCATTGTGCTCGCGGTAGAGGACGATGCGGCCGCTGACCACGATATAGGCCGACTCGGCCGCGTCGTCCTCCCGGTAAAGCTTGTGGCCGGCTTGCAGCATGGTGGTTTCGGCGCCGAAGGCGAGCAGACGCAGCTGTTCCTGCGTAAAGCCCTCGAAGAGCCCCACGGTGGACAGGATGCGGATGTCGTCATCCAGCGCCATCTAGCTATGTCCCCGAACCGTCAGTCCGACTCCTCCCCTACGAGGCCGATCCAAAACCACCTCCAGCCTCAGGACCGTACCCGAAAAGCGTCCCGCCCGGA
This sequence comes from Mesorhizobium sp. M0166, assembly GCF_040322255.1. NCBI lineage: Bacteria > Pseudomonadati > Pseudomonadota > Alphaproteobacteria > Hyphomicrobiales > Phyllobacteriaceae > Mesorhizobium > Mesorhizobium sp. M0166. Next base: position 1,760 of record NZ_JAMYTD010000067.1, read on the forward strand.
TCGCTTATTTGAATAATGAAATGTTTAAGGAACCAGCTTGTAGCCGCCGCTTTCTGTCACGAGAATTTCCGCGTTGGAAGGATCGCGCTCGATCTTCTGGCGCAGCCGGTAGACATGAGTTTCGAGGGTATGCGTGGTGACGCCGGAATTGTAGCCCCAGACTTCCTCCAGCAGCACGTCGCGGGTCACCACCTTCTGGTCGGCGCGGTAGAGATATTTGATGATCGAGGCTTCCTTTTCGGTCAGCCGCACCTTGGCGCCGCGCGGGTCGATCAGAAGCTTCTGGCTGGGCTTGAATGTGTAGGGGCCGACCGAGAAAGTGGCGTCCTCGCTCTGTTCGTGCTGGCGCAGTTGGGCGCGGATGCGGGCCAGCAGCACGGCAAAGCGGAACGGCTTCGTCACATAGTCGTTGGCGCCGGCCTCGAGGCCAAGGATCGTGTCGGAATCGGTGTCGTGGCCGGTCAGCATGATGATCGGCGCCTTGTAGCCGCCCTTGCGCAATATCTTCACCGCCTCGCGGCCATCCATGTCGGGGAGGCCGACATCCATGATGAGAAGGTCGATAAGCCCGCCGCGCGCCGTGGCGACGCCTTTGGCGGCGGTCGCTTCCTGCAGGACATCGAATTCCTCATAAAGCGACAATTGCTCGACAAGGGTGCCGCGCAGGTCGTCATCGTCGTCGACGATCAGAATGGTGCGTGAAGTCATGGATCAATCCGTTGTTTTGAAAAGAGATTTCAGTTGACCGCTGCCTGTTTATGCGGAAGCTGACCGGCACAACAGCCGTTCACAGTGATTTGTTCCGTGGCACAATCATACAAGAAAAAACAAGATCGCAATGCAGTCGGCGCAATTTTGCCGAAAGGGCTCACCGTGCTCACCGTGCGCGCGCGGCCTGGCCAGCCCAGCCAGGGCTTTCTGCAGGCCGGCAAACTGGTGTTTCCGTGTGCACTGGGGCATGGCGGCATCTCGGCCGGCAAGCGCGAGGGCGACGGCGCCACGCCGCTCGCCTCGATGCGGATATTGTCGGGATATTTTCGCGGCGACCGTTTTGCCGGCGGCCGCCGGACGCGGCTGGCGATGACGCCGATCGGCCGCGACCTCGGCTGGTGCGAGGTGCCTGGGGACCGCAACTACAACCGCCCGGTCAAAATCCCCTATGGCGCCAGCCATGAGCGGATGCTGCGCACCGACGATCTCTATGATGCCTGCCTGGTGCTGGACTGGAACATTGTGCCGCGCCGGCGCGGGCGCGGCAGCGCCATCTTCTTCCACCTGGCGCGCCCCGGCTTCACGCCGACGCAAGGCTGCGTCGCCGTAACAGCCCGCACCATGGCACGGCTGCTGCCGCTGCTGTCAGAGCGGACGGTGGTAAGGGTGGTGAGGTAAGGGGAATAAGGGAGTAGGGCAGTAAGGGGAATAAGGGAGTAGGGCAGTAAGGGAGTAGGGGAGTAAGAGTAGAGACAGGCGCGGGCGCGCCGCTTAGCTTTTTCCTACTCCCCTACTCCCCTACTCCCCTACTCCCCTACTCCTTTGCCATCCTATGTCGAGAAGACCGAGCCGGCCGAGTTCGCGGTCCATGGCGCGTGCGATGTCCTTGCGTTCGCCGCCGATGTCGCGCAGCTGGCGATCAGAGAGGTTCTCGACATTCTCGTAGGGAAGACTGATCGCGATTTTTGCATGCCGAAGCCAGTCAAGCACGGCGCGCAGCCAGGCCGGGCGGAGGACTACAGAACGCAAGGCGATGTCAGACATGGTGCAATCCGCTTCTCCGGACATCAAATCCGGTTTGATGTTTCTTCGATGCTCAGATCATGGCGGATTGAAATTCAAACGGGAAACGAGTAGTTTTTTCTGTATCTTCAAGTTTTGTTTGAGGATTGGAATGCTCGACCGAACCCTCCTCGTCTGGCATTGATGGCGCGCCTGCTGCCTGGAACCCGTGCGCTGCGGACGCTGGAGGCAGCGGCCCGGCACCTCAATTTCACCCGCGCCGCCGACGAGCTCGGCCTGACGCCGGCAGCGATCAGCCACCAGATCAAGGAAATTGAGGATCAGCTCGGCATCGTGCTGTTCACACGCACCAGCCGCACGATCCGGCTGACCGATGCGGGCGCGGTGCTGTTCGAAGCTTCGACCGACGCGCTCGACCTGCTTGGCCGGGCCGTCTCACGGGCGCAGAAGGCGGCGCGCGGATCGGCGCTGCTGAAGGTCACCCTCGACGCGCAATTCGCGACGAAGTGGCTGATGCGGCGCGTCGACGATTTTCGCAAGCAGCATCCGGCGATCGAGCTGCGTTTCGACATCAGCTACGAGGTGCGCGACTTCGATCGCGACGATGTCGATGTCGGCATCCGTTTCGGCACCGGCAAATATCCGGGGCTTCGCTCGCACCGGCTGTTCGAAAACGTCATCATTCCCGTCTGCAGCCCGGCCTTGTTGCGGTCGGGGCCGCCGCTTAAGGAGCCGCGCGACCTGTTCCATCATACGCTGGCCCATATCGAGTGGTCGCGCCAAGGCGTCACCTGGCCGAATTGGAGCATATGGATGGCGGCGGCGGGCGTCGACGATTTCGACGACAGCCGGACCATCGTGTTCGGCAATTCGACGGATGCCGTCCAGGCCGCGCTCGACGGCAACGCGGTAGCGCTCGCCGATTTCGCCATGGTGGCAAACGACCTGTCCGAGGGCCGGCTGATCCGGCCCTTCGAACTCGGCATCAAGGTCGCGCCCGAATTCGCCTATTTCCTGGTCTATCCGGAAAGTGCGGCGAATGATCCGCGCATTGCCGCCTTTCGCGATTGGCTTCTCGAGGAAATCGCCAGGACCCCGAGCTGACGTTCAGTCCGCCGCCGCGCCGAACCAGCCGATCACCGCGCCGATGAGAAGCAGCACGCCAAGCCAGTGACCAACATCGATGAGCGTCAGATCCCAGCCGAAACCTTCGTAGCGATGGTTGACCGAAAGCGTGGTGGCGACGAACCCCAGCCAGAGAACGAAGCCGAAGATCACCCCGGCAAGCAGGCTCGGTTCGCCGCCGGTCACGGCGCCGATGATCAGCGACATGACCAGCGCCATGACGAGCTCCGCGACGAAGGAGACGACGAAGGGCAGCATCGATTTGCTCATCGTCGCCGGATCAAGCTTGGCGGCCTTCAGCCACGGCTTGCTCAAGCCCATGTACCAGGCCGCGCCGAACAGCCACGCCACGACGGCGGCGACGATTACCGCCAGCCAATTGATTGCTGAAAAATCCATGGTTCCCTCCGGTCGATTGCGCGATGGAACGCCTGTTCGGCGATGCCGTCAAGCAAGACGCCAGACGGTGGTGCGCTTGACCTCGGCGTCCTCCAGCGCCCGCGTCACCGCCACTTCGTAGACGGCAAGCGGCTCCAGCCCCGCCTTCGGCAGATAGGAGCGGCCGGGATCGCCGACGAGGATGTCGCCGCCGCGCGCCTTCAGCGCGGCGAACCACGGCATCAGCCTGTCGGCGAAGGTTTTGTCGTAGAAGACGTCGCCGGCCAGCACCACGTCCCAGCCGGCATCGGTACCGATGCAGTCGCCGATGAGGAATTTTATCTCGACCCCATTGGCCTCGGCATTGAGGCGGATCGCTGTCGCGCAGAACGGGTCGATATCGGCGGCGATCACCTCCGCAGCGCCAGCTCTGGCCGCGGCAATCGCGACGAGGCCGGAGCCGGAGGCGAAGTCGAGCACGCGCCTGCCGCGCACCGTTGCCGGATTGTCGAGGATGTAGCGGGCAAGGCCTTGGCCGCCGGCCCAGGCAAAAGCCCAGAAGGGCGGCGGCAGGCCGATTTCGGTCAGCTCATCCTCTGTCCGCTGCCACAGTTCGTGCGCCTCGTCGGCCAGATGCAGGCGGATCTCCGGCACATGCGGCGGCGCCGTCAGCGCCGTGTTGTCGAGGATGAATTTCCTGGCGCTGTCCGGCGTCAGCGCCGTCATGGCGCCGGCGTCAGGCCGCCCATGCGGCAAACCTCTTGCCATTCGGCCGGCGTCACCGGCTGCACGGACAGCCGCCCGAGCCGCACCAGCGCCATGTCGGCCAGCTTTGGATTGGCCTTGGCCTGTTCCAGCGTCACCGGCTTCGGCATGTCCTTGAAGGCGCGGATATCGACGCACTCCCAGCGGGGATCGTCGGTGGTGCTGTCCTGATGGGCCAGAGCGCAGACCTCGGCGATGCCGACGATGTCGAGCCCGTCATTGGAATGGTAGAAAAAGCCGAGATCGCCGATCTGCATCGCCTTCATGTTGTTGCGCGCCGCATAATTGCGCACGCCGTCCCATTGCGTGCCGGCCTTGCCCTTGGCCTTGAGGTTCTCGAAGGAGAAGACCGAAGGTTCGGATTTGAACAGCCAGTAGTTCATTGTGTTGCTCCTCCTCAGGTGCCGCCGATTAGATGTCCGTCGGTTTGTTGAAGCTCCAGTTCCACTGCCGGATTTCGACGCTTTCGAACAGCCCTGCCTTGGTATAGGGATCGGCCGCCGACAGGGTCTTTGCCGCCGCCAGATCGGGCGCGTCGACAACGACGAGGCTGCCGTTCGGCTTGCCGTCTGCGTCGAGGAACGGGCCGGCGACGGCCAGTTTCTTGTCGCCGTTCAGCCCTTCCAAAAAGGCAATGTGCTCGGGCCGCGTATCGAGCCGCACCTGTAGGCTTCCTGGCTTGTCCTTGCAAATCAACGCAAACAGCATCTTTCCATCTCCGCAATCGTTCGGGATCACATGTCGGTTTCGGTTTTGAGCGGCCTGGTCATCAACGCCGTCACAGCCTGGTCTATGGTGACAGTGCCGTCCAGTATGGCGGCGACGGCGGCGATGATCGGCGCGTCGATCCGGCGCTCGCCGGCGATGCGGGCGGCGATTGCCGCCGTCGGCACGCCTTCGGCTAAAGGCAAGCCGGCAAGCGGCTTGCCTTGCCCCAGCGCCAGCCCATAGGCGAAATTGCGCGACTGCGCGGACGAGCAGGTGAGCAGCAGGTCGCCGAGGCCGGAAAGCCCCATCAGCGTCTCCGGCTTGGCGCCAAAGGCGGCGCCGATGCGGCGCAATTCGACGAAGCCGCGCGTCACCATCGCCGCCTGGGCGCTGGCGCCGAGCCGGGCGCCGGTGACGGCACCCGCGGCAATGGCAAAGACGTTCTTCAGCGCGCCGCCGATCTCGACGCCGATCAGATCGTCGCTCGAATAACAGCGCAGATTTTCCGCCGAGAAACGGGCGGCAAGGTCGGTGGCCAGAGCCTCGTCGCGGGCGGCGACCACCACGGCCGTCGGCAGGCCTTTGGCGACGTCAGTGGCAAAGCTTGGGCCGGACAAAGCGGCGACCGGATTTGCCGGCAGGATTTCCTCGGCAATGGACGACAGCAGCGCGCCGGTGTCGCGCTCGATGCCTTTGGCGCAGAGGACCAGCGGGACGCCTTTCGGCATATGGCTGGACGCGGCCGTCAGCATAATCCGCAACGATTGCGCCGGCGCCACTGCCAGAGCGCAGTCGGCGCCGTCGAGCGCGGCCTCGATGTCGCTCGTCGCCACGATGCCGGGATCGAGCGCGATGCCCGGCAGATAGCGCGGATTTTCGCCATGGTCGAGCGCCGCGACGGTCTCCGGGTCGCGCGCATAGAGGCGGACGAAATGACCGGCGCGCAGCATGGCCAGCGCCAGCGCCGTGCCCCAGGCGCCGCCGCCGAGCACGGCGACGCGCCAACCGCTTGGCGCCTTGTGCTCGCTGCCGGTCATGCCTTGGCCCCACGCCGGCCCGAGCCGACCATCGGGGCCGAGATGCTGTCCAGCGGCCAGCGCGAGCGTGGCACGAAATCGGCGGCGTTTTCGCCTGATATGCCGGCGCGCAGCCGCTCGATGCCGGCCCAGGCGATCATCGCCGCATTGTCGGTGCAGAGGTCAAGCGGCGGCGCGACGAAGCTGAACCCGGCCTGCCCGCACAGGCCCTGCAATGTCGCCTTGATCGTCCGATTGGCGGCGACGCCGCCGGCGACAACCAATGCAGGCTCGGCCTTGTCCGGGAATTGCTGACGGAACCTGGTCAGCGCCCGCGCAACGCGGTCGCCCAGCGCATCCGCTACCGCCGCCTGGAACGAGGCGCAGATATCGGCAACATCCTGGTCGCTCAGCGGGACAATCGCCGTTGCCGCCTGGCGCACCGCGGTCTTGAGGCCGGAGAAGGAAAAATCAGGCTGCGCCGAGCCCTTCATCGGGCGCGGAAAGGCAAAACGTGCCGCATCGCCATTTGCCGCCGCCTGCTCGACATTCGGTCCGCCCGGATAGGGCAGGCCGAGCATCTTGGCCGTCTTGTCGAAGGCCTCGCCAAGCGCGTCATCGATGGTCGTTGCCCAGCGCTGGTAGTCGCCGACGCCGCGCACGGCGACGATCTGCGTATGGCCGCCGGAGACCAGCAGCAAGAGGTAGGGAAAGTCGAGCCCGTCGGTCAATCTGGCCGTCAGCGCGTGGCCTTCGAGATGGTTGATGGCGATCAGCGGTTTTTTGGCTGCCGCGGCGATGGCTTTTGCCGTCATCAGGCCGACGATCAGCCCGCCGACAAGACCGGGACCGGCGGTGGCGGCAATCGCGTCGATGTCGGCGAGTTCGACGCCGGAATCGGCCAGCGCTGCCTCGATGATGCTGTCGAGCGCCTCGACATGGGCGCGCGCGGCGATCTCCGGCACGACGCCGCCGAAAGCAGCATGCTCCTCGATCTGGCTGAGCACGATGTTCGACAGGATTTGCGGCGTGCTGCGACCGTCCAGCGCCACAACGCTGGCGGCGGTCTCGTCGCAACTCGTCTCGATGCCCAGAACGCGGATCAATTCGTCGCTGTCCTCGATGATTGTGCAACCGGCCTTTCCCCGATAGGAGAAAGCCGGAAAACGGCCTCGATCTGCCGGGGGTTATCACGGACGGCGCGTCATGCAAACAACCTTGAAAATCGGAACACGCGGCAGCCCGCTGGCGCTGGCGCAGGCGCATGAAACGCAGGCGCGGCTGATGGCGGCGCATGGCATGCCGGCGGAAGCTTTCGAGGTGGTCGTCATCTCGACCAGCGGCGACCGCATCCAGGACCGGCCGCTGTCGGAAGCCGGCGGCAAGGGCCTGTTCACAAAAGAGATCGAGGAGGCGCTGCTGGCGCGCCGCATCGACATCGCCGTGCATTCGTCGAAGGACATGCCGACGCTGTTGCCCGAAGGGCTGGAACTGTCCGCCTTCCTGCCGCGCGAGGACGCGCGCGATGCCTTCATCGGCAAGGCGGCGCGAACGATTGCCGGCCTGCCGCAAGGCGCCAGGGTCGGCTCGTCGTCGCTGCGGCGCCAGGCGCTGATCCGGCGGATGCGGCCGGACATCGACGTCGTGATGTTCCGCGGCAATGTGCAGACGCGGCTGCGCAAGCTTGACGAGGGCATCGCCGACGGCACCATCCTCGCCTATGCCGGGCTGAAGCGGCTCGGGCTCGAAGATGTCGTCACCGACCTGATGCCGCTCGAGGTCTTTCCGCCGGCGCCGGGGCAAGGCGCGATCTGCATCGAAAGCCGCATCGGCGACCGCGACGTGGAACAGATGCTGGTAGCGATCCACGACGGGCTGACCGGCGAGGCGCTGGCCTGCGAGCGTGCCTTCCTGGCGGCGCTCGACGGCTCCTGCCGCACGCCGATCGCCGGCCATGCGACGATATCGGGCGGAACGGTTTCCTTTGCCGGGCTGATCATCTCGCCCGATGGCACGCAGTCGCATGAGGTCAGGCTGCAAGGGCCGGCGCAGGAGGCGGCGCGCATCGGCGCGGAAGCCGCCGCGACCGTTCGGGCCAAGGCCGGCGAAACATTCTTCGACGGCTGGACCTGACATGCTCCGCGTCCTGGTGACGAGACCCGAACCGGGCGCCTTGCGCACGGCGCGCCGCCTTGCGGATGCCGGCTTTCAGCCGATCCTCCTGCCATTGACCGAAACCGTGGCGCTGCCGGTCGACGCCGGCGCGCTCGCTGACGCCGCGGCGTCGGTCGCGGTCACCAGTGCCAATGCCGTTCGCCATGCGCCGAAAGAGGTCATCGCTGCACTCGTCGGCTTGCCCTGCCACGCCGTCGGCAGGAAGACGGCGGAAGCCGCCCGCGCGGCCGGGTTTCTGTCGGTCAGCGAAGGCCCGGAGAATGCCGAGGCGCTGGCCGATGCGCTTGCTGGCGGTTACGCGGGGCAGACGATCGTCTATCTCTGCGGGCGGGTGCGCTTTCCGGGCTTCGAAGAGCGGCTGTTGGCGTTGGGCGTTCAGGTCCGCGCCGTCGAGACCTACGACACCGTTGCGCTGGATTACTCCAACGAGGCCGTTCTTGCGCGCCTGTCCGCCCGGCCGGTCGAGGCGGTGCTGCTCTATTCGGCCAAGGCGGCCATGGCGATGCAGGCCCTGGCTGGCCGGCCGGCGCTGCGTGGCCTTTTTCAGGACACGCGCTTTTTCGCCTTGTCGGGGCGCATCGCCGCGGCCCTGGGCGATGTCGCCGGGATCCGGATTGCGCCTGAGCCCAGCGAAGATGCCTTGCTGGGGCTTTTGCAGGCCTCGTGCTGACTGGCATCCGCCTGTTCCGGACGTTGGCATACCTCCTGCCGGCATCCTCAATTTATTCCGCAGCAGGCGCTGTCGGCGAAGCTGCGGATCTCCCCCCTTGCGGGGGAGATGCCCGGCAGGGCAGAGGGGGGTGCTGTCCCTCCGACCTGTCAGCCAATCGAGCCCTCCATCCCGGTTCGGGATGGGTTTAAGTCGACGTTGGTGCTCTGTCACACCCCCCTCTGGCCTGCCAGCCATCTCCCCCGCAAGGGGGGAGATCGACAGCTTGGCGGGCAGCGCCAACATGGACGATCGCCCTCGAGCCACATTTTGTTCTTGCTTTGTGCCGGCAGCTATGCGAGAAAATCACCTATGGTGCTGATTCGCCCCAACGACCCGCCGCCGAGGCGGGTTTTTTGTTTCTGGCCCCGCATGGCATTTCCCAAAACCGCTGCGGCGTTTTGCCAAAACTGAACTCCAAGCCGCGGCGTCATCACGCCGCCCCTTTTCACCGCTTGGTGATGTGCTAGACCCTTCAAACCATCCCGAAGCGAATTTTGCGGAGCCCGAGCATGGTCAAGACGCCGAAGATGCGGCATTCCAAGAGCCGCCGTGAGCCGGTGACCATCGAGCTTGAGCCCGGCGCCGTCTCGCGACTCGCCGACCAACAGGATGCCAGCACGCAGCAGCCAGCCGCGGCGCAGACCGACGAGGCGCGGGCCGAGGAAGCGGCGAACGCCTCGCAGCCGGAGCCGCCTGAAGAGCCGGTGCATGCCGACCAGACCGATCTCGAGCCATGGGAACATGCCGATGCAGCCGCGCCGGCCGGCACGCGAGAGCCGGCGGATGCCGGCGCCGATTCTACCAGGGAAACGGAAACCCCTTACCCCGCCGGTTCGGATGCGCCGGCCGGTCGCTCCACGGTTTCAGACTACAGTTTCGACGATGCATCCAGCCCAACAGGAGCCAACGAACCGGGCATCGCAGGCTCCGGCGAGAAGACAGCTGAGACGAGGGACGACTATATGGCAGCGCAGCCGAAGCGGAGCGGCATCAACGGCATCGCCGCCGGTATTATCGGCGGCGTCATCGCGCTCGCCGCGGCCGGCGGGCTGCAATTTGCCGGCCTGCTCGGTGCGCCGGGGTCGGGCGGCGTGTCGCTCGACGCGGTCAATGGTGAGATCGTTTCGCTGAAGCGCGAGGTCGCGGACCTCAGACAGGCCGGCGCCAACAATGATGCATCGGCCAAGGTGGACGGGCTGTCGTCGGCGCTGGACCAGGTCAGGGCGGACGTTGCGGCGCTGAAGTCGGCGGTCGAGCAAAGTGGCGCCGGCGACAATGCCGGGGTGACAGCACTTGGCGACAAGGTCCGGCAGATCGAGACGGCGGTCGCGGCCCTCGGCAAGGCCGGCGGCACGGCGCCCGTCGATCTCGGCCCGCTCAACGAAAGGCTGGCCGCGCTCGACGCGCTGGTGAAATCCGCCGGCGACACGGCAAAGGCGCAGGAAGGCCGGCTTGCGGCCCTGGAACAGTCGGTTTCACAGCTCTCGGGCAAGGTCGATGCACAGGCTTCCCAGCCGAAGATCGCGCTGGCCATTGCCGCCTCGGCGCTCAAGGCAGCGCTCGACCGTGGTGCGCCGTTCGCCGCCGAGCTCGAAACCTTTGCCGCGATCGCACCCCATGCACCCGAGATCGCGACGCTGCGCGCCTATGCCGAAAAGGGCGTCCCGACGCGGGCCGAGATCGCCGCCGACGCGGACGCCGCCGCCAACTCCATGGTCGCTGCCGCGACGCCCGTCGACCAGAATGCCGGCATCCTGCAAAAGCTGCTGTCGAGCGCCGAATCGCTGGTCAAGGTCAGGCCGATCGGCGCCGTCGAAGGCACCGGCGTTCCGGAAACCGTCGCCCGCATGGAGGTCGCGGTCAATCAGGGCGACTACGCCAAGGCGCTCAGCGAATACGAAACCCTGCCTGACGCGGCCAAGGCCGCCGGCGCCGACTTTGCCGGCAAGCTGAAAGCGCGGATGGAGGTCGAGATGCAGATCGAGTCGCTCATCGCCGGCGCGATGAAGGCGTGAGGAACCAAATGATCCGCATCCTCGCCTTCCTCGCCGTCGTCTTTGCGCTCGGGCTCGGCTTCGCTTGGCTGGCCGACCGGCCGGGTGAAATGCTCGTCACCTTCAACGGCTATCAATACCAGGTCAGCCTGATGGTCGCGGCGGTTGCGGTCGTCGCCGTGGTTGCCGCGGTGATGATCGTCTGGTGGCTGGTCAAGGCGCTGTGGAACAGCCCCTATACGATCTCGCGCTATTTCCGCGTGCGTCGCCGCGACCGCGGCTACCAGGCGCTGTCGACCGGCATGATCGCGGCCGGTGCCGGTGATGGCGCGCTCGCCCGCAAGAAGACCAAGGAGGCGGCAAAGCTGATCCGTTCCGACCAGGAGCCGCTGATCCAGTTGCTCGACGCGCAGGCCTCGCTGCTCGAAGGCGACCATGAGGGCGCCCGTGAAAAATTCGAGACCATGCTCGACGATCCCGAAATGCGGCTGCTCGGCCTGCGCGGGCTTTACCTCGAGGCCGAGCGGCTCGGCGACCGCAATGCAGCCCGCCACTATGCCGGCCGCGCGGCGGCGGTGGCGCCGCAACTGGCCTGGGCGGCCGAATCGACGCTGGAAGACCTGACCGGCCGTGGCGATTGGGACGGTGCGCTGAAACTGGTCGACGCCCAGAAGTCGACCCGGCAGATCGAGCGCGATGCGGCCAACCGGCGCCGCGCCGTGCTGCTTACCGCCAAGGCGCAGGCGCTGATCGACGGCGATACCAATGCCGCTCGGACGGCGGCGCTCGAAGCCAACCGGCTGCGGCCGGATTTCGCGCCGGCTGCGGTCGTCGCGGCGAAATTGCTTTTTCGGCAGAACGACGTGCGCAAGGGCTCGAAAATCCTCGAGGCCGCGTGGAAGGCCGAGCCGCATCCCGAGATCGCCGAGCTCTATACCCATGCCAGGCCGGGCGATGCCGTGCTCGACCGGCTGAACCGGGCAAAGAAGCTGCAGGAGCTGAAGAAGAACCATGCCGAGTCCTCGCTTGCCGTGGCGCGCGCCGCGCTCGATGCGCAGGATTTTTCAACCGCCCGTCGCGAGGCGGAAGCCGCCATCCGAATGGATCGCAGCGAAGGCGCCTATCTGCTGCTCGCCGATATCGAGGAGGCCGAAACCGGCGACCAGGGCAAGGTGCGGCAGTTGCTGTCGAAGGCGGTGAGGGCGCCGCGCGACCCGGCCTGGGTCGCCGACGGCGTCGTCTCCGAACGCTGGGCTCCGGTATCGCCGATCACCGGCAGGCTCGACGCATTCGAATGGCGGGCGCCGATGGAGCGGCTCGGGCAGTTGATCGACAGCCATGAAGAGACGCCGGAGGCACCGGTGCCGGCCATCGGGGCTCCAGCCAAGCCGGTACAGGAAACAGCCGAGGCGATCGAGCCCACAGCGGTTGCTGCCGAGACGCCGAGCGCGGCGACCGAGGAGAAGACGGAAGACCGTGCCGGCGAGGATCATGTGACACCGGTCACCGCGGCGGCGTTTGCCGCGGTGCCGGAAGATGCCGAGGCCGTCGAGCCGGCGCAGGAGTTGACGCGGCTGCCCGACGATCCCGGCGTCGATCCCGACGACGCGGCGAATAAATCGACGCGCCGGTTTCGTTTGTTCTGATCAGGGTCGAGTGGACCCGGGCTTATTGGGAATGATTTGATGTTCGAACGCGTTCTGTCGTTTCTAAGGGACCTGCCGTCCGGTGGTGGCGCCACCCCCAGCGCCGACGATCCGCGCATTGCCGCGTCCGCCCTGCTTTTCCACGTGATGAACGCCGACGGGGTGCGCCAGGATACCGAATGGGAGCGGTTCAAGAAGGTGCTGGCGGAAAGCTACTCGATCAGCGGCGACGAACTCGATGCGTTGGCGGCTGCCGGCGAGCGGGCCGACAATGAGGCGATCGACCTCTACGCCTTTACCAGCGTGCTCAAGCGCCATCTCGATGCCGAGGCGCGAAAGGCCTTCATCGGCCTGATGTGGGAGATCGTCTATGCCGATGGCGAGTTGCACGAACTCGAGGACAATACCGTCTGGCGGGTCGCCGAGCTGATCGGCGTCGAACGTCGCGACCGTGTCGAGGCGCGCCTCAAGGCGGCCGCCGCGGCTCCTGGTGCTGCCGGAACGTCAAGCGACGAATAGACAGGATCCCGCCTTCCAATGCCGCCCAAGCCAAGTCCGAGACCAAAGATCCTGATCGTGCTGCATCAGGAGCATTCGAGCCCCGGGCGGGTCGGCCATATGCTTATCGAGGAAGGCTTCGATCTCGACATCCGCCGCCCGCCGCTCGGCGAGGCCTTGCCGCAGACGCTGGATGGCCATGCCGGCGCCGTGGTGTTTGGCGGGCCGATGAGCGCCAATGACGGCGACGAGTTCGTCCGCCGCGAGACCGACTGGCTTAAAATTCCGCTCAACGAGAACCGGCCGCTGCTGGGCATCTGCCTCGGCGCGCAAATGCTGGTCAAGCATCTTGGCGGCAGGGTCGAGGGTCATGGCGAGGGTCTCGTCGAGATCGGCTGGTATCCGCTGAAGGCGACCGAAGCGGGCAGCAGGCTGATGCATTGGCCGGAGATGGTTTATCAGTTCCATCGCGAGGGCTTTTCGCTGCCGAAGGACGCGACACTTTTGGCGACGGCCGAAACCTATCCCAACCAGGCCTTCCGTTATGGCGACAATGCCTGGGGCATCCAGTTCCATGGCGAATTGACCCGGGCGATGATGCAGCGCTGGGTGGTGCGCGGCGCTCACCGCTTCGAACTGCCCGGCGCCCAGCCCGGCCGCGACCATCTCGGCGGCCGGCTGATCTGGGACATGCACCTCAAGCGCTGGCTCGGCGAGTTCCTGCCGATGATTTTTGGCAAGCCGGCGCTGCGGTAATCAGTTTCGCCCCCTGAGATGACGCACCTTGCGCAGCTGCGGGAACAGCACTGCCCATAGGCCGGCGACAGCGATCGCCCCGATGCCGCCGACCACCACGGCCGGAACCGTGCCGATCAACGCGGCCATGGTGCCGGCGCGGAATTCGCCGAGCTCGTTGGAGGCGCCGACAAACACCTGGTTGACGGCGTTGACGCGGCCGCGAACGTCGTCCGGCGTCCACAGCTGGATCAGCGTCTCGCGGATATAGACGCTGAACATGTCGGTGGCGCCGAGCAGCGCAAGGGCTACAATCGACAGCCAGGTGATGGTCGAGAGGCCGAACAGGACGGTGAACGCGCCGAACAGCGCGACGAAGCCGAGCATGACAAGGCCGGCATGGTTGCGGATCGGGTGTCCGGCCAGCCAGATGGCGACGCAGATGGCGCCGACGCCGGGCGCCGAGCGCAACAGGCCGAGCCCCCATGGGCCGAGTTCGAGGATGTCGCGCGCATAGACCGGCAGCAGCGCCGAGGCGCCGGACAGGAGCACGGCGAACAGATCGAGCGAAATGGCACCGAGCACGATCTTTTCGCTCCAGATATAGCCGAAGCCGGCGAACAGGGTCTGTACCGTCGGCCTGTCGGTCCGGCTGCGCTGGGCGGGCTTCGGGATGGTGAAGATCAGCACGGAGGCAATGAGCATCAGCACGGCCGCGGTGGTGTAGGCGGCTTCGGCCGAAAGCCCGTAGAGCAGGCCGCCGGCCACCGGCCCGACGATGGTCGCCGTCTGCCAGGCGGACGAGTTCCAGGCGATGGCGTTGGCGAAATCCTCGGGCGGCACCAGATTGGCGAACAATGATGAGGAGGCCGGCCCGAAGAAGGCGCGCGCGATGCCGAACATGGCGAGCACGATGAAGACCGGCATCGGCCCGGAGAGGCCGCGCAGCGTCAACAGCAGCAGGGCCAAGGCGCAGCCCGCCTCGACCAGCACCGCCAGCGCCATGATCAGGCGGCGTCCAAAACGGTCGGCAACGTCGCCGGTGACCAGCACCAGCAGCAGCGAAGGCAGGAACTGGACGATGCCGACAAGCCCGAGGTCGAACGGGTCGCGGGTGAGATCGTAGATCTGCCAGCCGACGGCGACCGACACGATCTGGGTGGAGAATGTCGAGAGGAAGCGCGCCGCCCAATAGCTCAGGAACGGCCGGTGGCGAAAGGCGGCATAGCGCTGGTCGGACGGTACTTGGGATTCTGTGGTCATGGATCAGGCCCCGTGGCGGCGATGTCGGCCGGCGGGGCACTTCCACGATGGGCGCTGGTCCGGCCAAAAAAGCCTTTAGCGCAGTTCGGCGCAGGGTGCGCGCAAAAATCCAGCCTGGATCAACCAATTTCGTTCTGGCGAAGGGAGGCAGGCTGATCGAAGGCGGTTTCCATCGCCCTGCCAATCTTGGGTGTTTGCGCTGCCCCTCACCCTTACCCTCTCCCCGTGAAGGAAGGCTATCGGATTCACACATTTTGCAGATTGAGTTTGGTTCCGTACTTGATGGCGTGGAATTCGGCGAGGCCGATGCGCATGACCTT
>NZ_JAMYTD010000068.1:0-16547 GCF_040322255.1 Mesorhizobium sp. M0166
CCGCTAAACACGGGGGCTGCGCGGCGGACACGCCGACGTCACAGCTACTGCCACGCCATTTTTGCAGAACTTGACGCACACAACTCGTTCTTGTTCGCCAGCGCCACGATCACCAACATCGGCGGTTTGCGCTCGAGCATCCGGCCGAGCCAGGATCCTCTAGGCACCCCTTTGCGCTTGGCCCACCGCACCACGGCGCTCGCTGCGATAATAAGGAGCCGCCTCAGTGTGCGCTCTCCCATCCGAGATGTTCGGCCCAGTCGTTCCTTGCGGCCCGTAGAGCGCTGAACCGGCGTTAATCCGGCCCAGGCAGCGAAGTCACGGCCCGATCGGAACGTCTCCGCTGGCGGCGCGAGCGCCTCTATCGCGGTGGCGATCAGGGGCCGATCCCAGGCACGCTCATCAGACGCCGAGTCGCGTCGTCGGCTTTGGCGCGGGCAGAGATCTCCGTATCCAGCGCGGCGATTTGGTTCTGCAGATGGCGCAACCCCTCGGCGAGGAGGGCAAGGCAGGAGCGAGCAGCTTCCGGCACACTCGATGTGGGATCCTCGATTTGAGCGATGAGGCGTCCGATATGGAAAGGTCCTTGCGGCGCGATCAGGCCGTATTCGGAAAGATGGCCGCGGATCGCGTTGATGAGTTGAGTGCGCTGGCCGACCAGGACATCACGGGTCCGGAAGATCACGGCGGAGGCCTGCTTGGCTTCGCTCTTCACAGCCACGAAGCGCATGGTCGGGCGCTGCGCCGCCTCGCAGATCGCCTCCGCATCGGACATGTCGTTCTTCTGCCGTTTGACGAAAGGCTTCACATAGGCGGGTGCGATCAGCCGCACGGTGTGGCCGAGCTTCCCGATCTCCCGACCCCAGTAGTGGGCACCCGGGCATGCCTCCATTGCCACCAAACACGGTGGTTGGGCGGCAAAGAAAGCCAGCACCTGGTCGCGCCGCAGCTTCCTGCGGAAGATGACCGCTCCGGCAGAGCTCGCTCCGTGTGCTTGAAAGACATTCTTGGCCAGATCCAGGCCGATGGTGCTAACTTCCGTCATGGGCGCCTCCTTTAAGTGGCTGAGAACACCTCCACTCTGGCACATCGATGCCGTCGGGGGCGTCCATCCCATCACTGGAAGACCACGACCTTCACCGGAGCGCTGCGGCTGACGGGCATGACTGCGCCCTTCGTCTACGACGGCGCCATGAACGGCAACGTGTTCCTGGCCTATGTCGAGCAGGTGCTGGTCCCTACATTGTCGGAGGGCGACGTAGTCGTCATGGACATGTGTGGACGCCCCCGTTGGTGCAAGAAGAATTTTTCGAAGAGCGCGGAGCGTGGTCAGGTGCTGACATGTGTCCGGCCTCTGTTGCGGCTGTCACATGCCGCGGGCCCGTATGGGAGTTCGCGGATCGGGTCCAATTCAACCTGGCGCGCTCAAGGCGCGTATCCATGATCTGGTTTTCCCGATCCCGTCTCGTTGACCGTTGCGTTCGACCTTCTCACACCATGGCAGCCCGCTCGAGGAGCGGACTATCCTGCTGTGGCCGGCGTTCGATAGGTTCCACCTTTGGCCATTAATGCCCACACGATGCGCGCCGTCTTGTTGGCCAAGGCGACGATGACCAGCATGGGTGGCTTGCGCTCAAGCATCCGCGAAAGCCACGGATCCCCGGTCGACCCCTTCCGCATGGCCCAGCGCACAGCGGCGCTGGCCCCAATGATCAGCAGCCGTCGCAGGGTTCGCTCGCCCATGCGGGATGTCTCGCCGAGCTTTTGCTTGCCGCCCGAAGAACGTTGCAGCGGCGTTAGTCCGAGCCATGCCGCGAAGTCCCGGCCTCTCTTGAAGGTCTGAGCGGACGGGGCCAACGCGGCAAGCGCCGTCGCGGTGATCGGTCCTATACCGGGAATCGTCATCAAGCGCTTGGCTTCCGCATCCTCTCTGGCGCGCCGGCCAATCTCTCGGTCGAGCTCGGCCACTCTCGCATCCAGCGACCGCAACTGCTCAACGAGTAAAGACAGGATCGGGCGGGCGGCTTCGGGGACAGTGGGGTCCATCTGCTCGATCGCCGTAACAAGTTTAGTGACGTGGAAGAGGCCTTGCGCATCCACAAGTCCAAATTCCGCAAGATGGCCGCGTATTGCATTGATCGTCTGGGTCCGCTGGCGAACCACAAGATCGCGGACGCGGAACACAACGGCCGCGGCCTGTTGCTCTTCGCTCTTCACCGCCACGAAACGCATGGTCGGCCTCTGGGCCGCTTCGCAGATCGCTTCCGCGTCGGCTGCATCATTCTTTTGCCGCTTGACGAAAGGCTTGACGTAGCCCGGAGCGATCAGCCGGACGCCATGACCCAGTTTCGCGATCTCCCGCGCCCAATAATGGCTGCCGGCACACGCCTCCATCGCCACCGTGCAAGCCGGCTGCTCAGCCAGGAACCGAAGCACGTGATCGCGGCGCAACTTTTTGCGGAACAGGGTGGCTCCCGACGTATCCGAGCCGTGCGCCTGAAACACGTTCTTCGTCAGGTCCAATCCGATTGTGTTAACTTCCAACATGGACGCCTCCGTTCAAGTGATGATCAACGACACCACTTTGGCACAGCGATGCCGTGAGGGGGCGTCCACCCCATCAACCTGCCCGCCCACAAGGCCGCCGGCGTGCGCGACGCGATTGAGGCCGCAGGCGCGAGCCTGCTCTACTTGCCGCCCTACAGTCCCGACTTCAATCCGATTGAGAACGCCTTCGCCAAACTCAAGGCGCTGCTGCGAGCAAAGGCCGAGAGAACCATCAAGGCTCTCTGGGACGCGGTCGGCGCGGTCGTCGACCTCTTCACCCCAGCCGAATGCGCCAACTACTTCAAAGCCGCAGGATATGAACCTGATTAAACAGGACGTGCTCTAGCTCCAGGAGGTAGGCTATGTTTTTGCGCGCAAAGTCGGCCAATGCTCTAGAATCTCCCCAGCGCTCGCGCCATTGTCCGGCTCCTGAGGGAAGCGTTGAATCAAAGCAGCGTCTGGCGTGACATCACAATCGCTTCGTCGACCAGCGGACGTGCCTAGCAGCCGTGCCTCAAGCTGTGCTCATCAAAGCTGGATCAAAAGGACATTTTGTGAGATTTTCGACGCCGTGCTCGGTTATCAGCACCTGCTCTTCTAGTTTAACGCCCTCGTGCCCGCCGACGGCGCCGACGTATGACTCTACGCACAGCGTCATCCCAGGTTCGAGCACATAGTCGAATGCTCCTGGGATGAAATCTTCAGGGTATAGGATGGCAGGGTATTCGTCGCAAAGGCCGATGCCGTGCATCATGACGCCATAGCGCTGCTCGACGAATTCCGCGGGGAGCCTGTGACTGCGTTCGGTGAGTTCCGTGAATGATAGGCCGGGTTTGAGCATGGCCATATTAGTCGTCATGTGCTCATAAGCTATCGTGTGGAGCCTTCGTTGCTCGTCACTCGGTCGGCCGTCGCCACAGTACCACGTGCGGGAGAAGTCCGCACACATGCCGTAAGGCCCAACAACATCGGTATCGAATGCGACAAGGTCACCTGTTCCAATCCGTCGTGGCCCAGCTTCCTGCAGCCACGGATTTGTACGAGGACCCGACGTGAGAAGCCGCGTTTCAATCCATTCGCCACCGCGGGCGATATTCTCAGCATGAAGAACAGACCACAATTCTGTCTCGGCCATACCTGGGCGCAATCGGTCGCGCATCTTGGAAACTGCAATCTCACAAGTAGCCAGCGAGCAGCGCATCGCGTTGATCTCGTCGATCCCCTTGACGGCCCGCGCATGCTCCATGAGTTGCATGCCGTTGCAGACTTCCACTCCGATTTCATCCAGAGCACGAAGGCCAGAAATTTCGATCTTGTCGACGGCAAGACGGCGGTTCTTGCCGCCGCTTCGGCGAAGGAGCTCGTCCACCTGCCCGGCGAAATCCTTGGCGATGGCCTCTCCTTCGTCCCCGGCGACAAAGTAGTAAAAGCCAGCCCCCCCTTCTCGGATTTCGTCGATGAGCGGGAGGTGCTCCGATAGCGAGCTACAGCCGCGAAGGTCCCAAAGAACGACATGCCCATCCGCCGACACGAAGACGGCGCGGGAAGTATTGTGCATGATCCAGATTTGCATGTTCGAAGAATCAGTAGCATATCGAATGTTCAGCGGATCGAAGCACAGGACTCCAGTATAATCGCGATGGCGGAGTTGGTGGATAATACGGTCTAGCCGCGTCTTACGCATGCGGTCCAGATTCGGCGGTGTAAGACCCAGGTCCGACCACTCAGCAAATGCTAGATCCGTCGGCCCAATCTCCACTCGATCGTTGTCGTCGATGCTCCCGTCGGGCTTTAGAGCACTTCCCCTTCGTGTCGGATCAATCTTGCGGTTCACGATAGAAAAAGAGGACATTGTTAGCGTTCCTTTTGCAACGTCACTTATTTACGCGCCTGGCATCGTCTGCAACTCAGGCGCGCTGAGGCCCGGCCGTGCGATCGGACCGGTAGCCAAGATCTTGGTACCCGCAGCGGAGTTCTTCAGTAGTTCGGACTCTAACGGGGTTCTATTCTGGATTCCCTTCTGGCGACTGGGAGCGGAGCGGTTCCATATCCGTTTCGTCCTCTCAGGTGAGGGAAGTGCTTGATGTATTTTCCGAGCTTGTATGCCCCGCAAGTGATCGGCGGGTATTGCGCCGGATTGGCCTCGGAAACGCAACTCTCCAAAGGCGCGAAGACAGCGTCAGGGTCGGCGTCGATAAAGAACGGAATCGAATAGCGTTCTCGCCCGGAAGTGTTCACCACTCGATGCAGGTTCGCGAGATAGACATCGTTGGTCAGCTTCTGCAGCAAATCTCCGATGTTGACGACGAAGGTATTAGGGATCGGCGTGCCCTCGACCCAGATCCCATTTCGGTTCATCACCTGAAGCCCTCCGACGCTATCCTGGGCGATAAAGCCTAGGTTGCCAAAGTCGGTGTGCGCTCCGATGCCTATGATCCTCTCGTCCACGAGCCCGGTTTGTGACGGATAGCGTTGCAACCGTTGAGTCGTAATGGGATTCTTCATTCTCGGCTCGAAGAAATCCGATGGAAGATCAAGGCTGATCGCTATGCCCCTCAGAATCTTTATCGATAGCTCCTTCATCGCCTCGTGATAGGTGAAAACAGCCTCCCTGAAACCGGGTAGGATGGCCGGCCACTGGTTGGGCCCAAAGAACGGGCTTTCGACACTCGGCCGTTCGGGGCCAATGTCGAAGCACTCTTTTAAGTCCTTAGTTTTTGACGGATCGGTATTTTCGCCGAATATCTCGATATAACCACGCAGCGCGACCCCGGAATTACTTATGTGCAATTTCATTTTTTCTTTTATGGGCAGATTAAAGAAAGCCCGGGCCTGCGCAAACGTGTCGTCCAGTAAATTCTCTGATATTCCGTGGTTCTTGATATACATGAAACCGACATTGCTTAGCGCCCATCGAAATTCCTTCGCCACGCTTGGTGCACCGGTTCCATCAAGCAAAGGGCCTACGTCAATAACTGGGAGTCTGTCGAATGTCTCGCGCTGGGCATGAAGCCTGTCGTCGAGCCGGACCAAATCTGATGTCGTCATTGAATTTCACCCATTTCTTAATAGCGCATTTTCGCAGCAGGGCTGCGCGTGGCGGAGGCAGATGCCCTCGAAGAGACTGGCTGCCGTTGGGCAGCAGCGAGCTCAACAGCGCTTCCGCTTTACGCGTCGCCTTTGAGCGCCGCTGGAACAAAGGCACCTCGGGCCCAGATACTTACTAGCGCAAGATCGTTCATCGTCGGCTCTCCCAAGGGTTGGGCTCGGATTTTCAGGACTAGTACTCTTCGACCCAAAGGTTGCCGGCCGGGTTGCGGCCGACACCGCGCATCTGCAAAGCAGGAGATGTGCAAACTTGGCCAAGACTAGCTCCTACGTCCGAGCGATCAAGATAAACATCGTTTCACCAAGGTGAAGTCTATGTAACGCTAAAAACAAATCCTTATTGTAGTCGTAGTAAGCTGTAAAAAAGGGCTGCTGCTCAATCCGAAAATAATTCGCAGGGCAATGGATACGAGGCGATGATCATCGGAGAGGCGAGCGGTTGAGATCCTACAGATCTGAGAGGCTGGTGGGTGCAGCCGAAACGGATAATTTGGGTAAGATTCGGTTTTCTAAGCCAACCTTGCGACCGCACTGGCGAGCCACCGCCACGACCGACGACGCGATGCTGCCGCTCTCGTTTCCAGCCGTTGGACGTAAGCCACGGCGGACTCATTACCTGGATGGGCGTGATGCTTCTGGCAGCCGAGCGACGCTTGCAACAGCCCGACAGGCTCGCCGCGGCGAGCCCCGATCCGCGCGATACAGGAGCGGTGATGCGTGCCATGGAGGTGGCTGCGCGAGCGCGGTGAGGATGGCTTGCCTGGCGGCGGGTAGGCTCGGTCGCGGGGGTGGACCAAGGATTCTTTTTTTCGCCCCCGCGCTTGTTTGAGGCGGCGAGATTCCAAGAAGGCGTAGGCGATCATCGTCATCAGCGCGTGCCGGTGCAGGCCCGTCCATGAGCGCCCCTCGAAGTGGTCGAGGCAAAGTTCCTCCTTGAGCTGCTGATGCGCCTGTTCGCAGACCCAGCGCGCCTTGATGGCGCCTGCGATCTGGTTGAGCGGGGTATCGGCGGGCAAGTTGGAAAGGTAGTATTTGCGCTCGCCGGTCGAGCGGTGCTCGCCGATCACCCAGACTTCCTCGACGGGCAGATGCTGAGTGGCCATGTCGCGGATGCCTGGGGTGGGCCATCTGCGACCCGGACACGGACGGCGGCGAAGCGCGCCGAGAGGCGGCCTTCCGGTGCCACGCCGCCAACCGACCGCGCGCCGTAGGGCTGTCTCCCGCAGATCGCGCGAGGAGCGCTTTTCGGTCTCGCGAGCATTTCCATCCTGGTTTTACTGTTCCGCTGGCGCTCCCTTGTTGGCTGCAGCCACCTGCCTCCTTCTCCCCATCCGGCAATGGAAAGAGGCTGACCAAGATGTGCTCCGAAACACCGTAACTCGCGCTCGAGGTGAAGGCGAGAAGCGGGCCCATCATTGTCAAGATCGAGTACTCCATAGCGGAGACAAACGTCGAAACTTTTCTGGACATGATGCGGCAAAGACGTCGAGTGCAAAGGCGCGTCGGTGCTCGGCACTGGAACTTGCAGCGCGATCTGCGGGAGCCGTCGCTTTGGACAGAGACATTCCGCACGCCCACTTGAATGGATTACCTTCGCCTGAGTCATCGTCTCGCAGCGGCGGACAACGAATTCGATCAGCGCCTCGTCGCGTTGCAGGTAGGAGAGCTTCCACCTTCCACCCGGCTTTCCATCGAGCGCCCGACCGGGGCGACGCGCAAACGGGATCAGTCGACAAGCTTCTTTTTTCGGCGCTGGCCCGATGCCGGCGGTCTCGCAGCGCGACCATGGCCTATGAAACACAAGCGGCGATTAACCGGATGGCTGAAATGTCGACAGCCTTGGATAGAAGCCGCAAGCTGCTCAAACCGCCGGAGCATAGGCCAAGAACAATGAGTGCTTGGCCAATCAGGCAGGATAGGCGAACGGGTCGTGGGCCCCGGCTGCCGCCTCGGCTTTCGGTGACGGCTTACCGCTCTCCTCGACATATCGAGACTTTCGGCCTGTCGCATGACGAGTTGATCGCCAGGGCATGGACGAGGATCGAAGACTAGTATCAACCAAGTAATCTGTTCACCCTAGATGTTGTGCAGTGCGGCCAGTGCGACGGCACGGCCACAGGCCGCTGAGATTTTCGCGGCCAAGCACGGGAGGGTCAACGCGCGGCGCTGGTGAGGCGCCGACTCGTGCTCACCGTCCTGCCGAAACGGCTCCAGCGGCAGCGGTTGATTCTTGCTGTCGGCTGGTCATATTGACGTAATTGTTTCATATTGCAGGAAAAAATGCAATGAGTGTAGCACGACTTTGGGCGAGCTTTAAAATGCAATCACGGGCATTGTTTCATGGATGACCTAGATCGAAGGATTCTGGCGGCTCTACAAAAGAACAACCGGCTCTCGTTTGCAGAACTGGCGGAATTCGTCGGGTCTTCAGCAGCGTCATGCATGCGTCGAGTGAACAGGCTGCGTTCCGATGGCGTGATCGTTGCGGACATCTCGCTGGTAGATCCGAAAGCTGTCGGCAAATCGCTCACCGTCGTTGTCACGGTTGAGTTGGACCGTGAGCGTCTTGACCTCGTCGATGATTTCAAGCGGGCGATGCGCGCGGCCAAAGAGGTTACCCAGTGCTACATGGTTACTGGCGACGCCGACTTTGTGCTGATCGTGGCCGTCGAGGACGTCGAGGGCTTTGACGTTTTCGTCAAGACAAAGCTCTATACCAACGCCAACGTCCGAAAATTTCGCAGCATGATCGCGCTCGACCGTGTGAAGTTCGAGCCGCGGGTAACGGTGTAGACTTCGACGGGCTGCGCTGAAGTCGTCACTCCGGGCCACGTTTTGAAACCGGCATTGCGCATCCAACATCAGATCGAGCTTTTTCGGCTAAACAACTGTGCGATGTAGAGGGCGCATTCTCTGCGCGACGACGGTGTGAGGTGCCCGGCCGCTTGACGCAGCCAAAGTAATCGTCCTGGTGCGAGGAAAAATTGGCGACCCTGATGACCCAGATCTTGCCTGATCTTCCAGCTGTAGACGGGCATTATGTTGATGACCGGCGTTATCCGCACGGGGCCGCTTTCATGGATGGCCAATACTTGCCAATGTCCGAGGCCAAAATCTCCGTGCTGGATTGGGGGTTCCTGCACTCGGATGCTACTTACGACACGGTGCACGTCTGGAATGGCAGGTTTTTCCGGTTAGATTTGCATCTTGACCGCTTCTTTGGGGGCGTGGAGCGGCTGCGAATGAAGCTGCCCTATGATCGTGAGAAAATAGAGACGATCCTGAGAAATTGTGTCACTTTGTCGGGGCACAGATCGGCATACGTGGAGATGATCTGCACGCGGGGTTCGTCGCCGACATTCAGCCGGGATCCCCGCCAGGCGGAAAACCGCTTTATCGCATTTGCTGTTCCGTTTGGGTCGGTCGCCAACGAAGAGCAGCTGGAAAGAGGCTTGCATGTGGCGATCAGCGAGACCGTCCGTATCCCGCCCAAATCCGTCGATCCCTCGATCAAGAATTATCATTGGCTCGATCTCGTGAAGGGCCTGTTCGATGCCTACGACAGCGGGGCGGAGACAGCGCTCCTCTTGGATACGAACGGGCACGTCGCGGAAGGGCCCGGCTTCAATGTGTTCGTTGTAAAGGACGGATCCTTGACGACGCCCGCTTTTGGGGTGTTGCCGGGTATCACGCGCCGGACTGTGTTCGAGCTTTGCGCCGAGATTGGATTGTCGGCCATGGCCGCTGATATCAGTCGTGCTGAGATCCGAGGAGCTGACGAGGTGTTCATCACCTCGACTGCCGGCGGCATTATGCCCGTGACGCGCATCGACGACGCCGCGATCTCTAATGGGCAGGTCGGATCCGTCACCCGCCGGCTTATGGATCTATACTGGCGAAAGCACGATGATCCAGCATGGTCGACTGCTGTCATCCACCCATGATCAGAAATGAGCCAATCAACAGCAACTTGGCGAGCGAACTCATTACGAGCAATGGAGCTGTCTTCACGCAATGGCACACAGCTTTCAAAGGCAAAGCGCTTTTGCTACGCCAACCATGATATGCAAGCTCTCCAAGAAGAGCTCAAAAGGCCGA
The DNA here is from genome assembly GCF_040322255.1 of Mesorhizobium sp. M0166. Lineage (NCBI taxonomy): Bacteria > Pseudomonadati > Pseudomonadota > Alphaproteobacteria > Hyphomicrobiales > Phyllobacteriaceae > Mesorhizobium > Mesorhizobium sp. M0166. The sequence goes on from NZ_JAMYTD010000068.1 coordinate 9,754, forward strand.
AGGCAGCCGCTTAACGCTGATTGCCACCGACGGCGTCTTTTCCATGGACGGAATCATCGCCAATCTTGGCGGCATTTGCGATCTGCCCGACAAATACGGCGCGATGGTAATGGTCGACGACAGCCATGCTGTCGGCATCGTCGGCGGGCATGGGCCCGGCTCGGCGGAGCATTGCGGCGTCGAGGGCAAAGTGGACATCATCACTGGCACACTTGGCAAGGCGCTCGGCGGCGCCTGGGGCGGCTACACGGCAGGCAAGCGCGAGGTCATCGGCTGGCTTCGCCAGCGCACGCGGCCGTATCTCTTCTCCAATATGCTGATGCCCCCCCATCGCGGGGCGTCGCTGAAGGTGTTTGAGCTGATGGAACGAGGCGATGCTATTCGCCAAAAGGTCTATGCCAATGCCCACCGCTTCCGCTCGAAGATGCCGGAGGCGGGCTTCACATTGTCTGGCGCGGACCACCCAATTATCCCTTTGCTGTTGGGCGACGCAAGCCTTGCGCAGCAGATGGCCGAGAAGATGCTCCAGCGGCATCTATGTGATCGGTTTTTCCTTCCCCGTCGTGCCGAAGGGGCGGGCGCGCATTCGCACGCAGATGTCTGCTGCACATTCGACTACGGATATAGACCGGGCCGTCGAGGCCTTCACGGAGGTAGGTAGGGATTGGGAGCCATCCGACATGTCCAACATGAGAAACCCCATTCGCAGGCACCAGATGGATAGCCGAAACGAGCAGTCCGCTTCGTTAGTCTGGGTGATGGCCCAAACAAGCTGCACTGGTTTATCCGTCCGGAGAGCAAAATGCGCAGGACTGTTGTCATCGGGGCCGGCATCACCGGTCTCGACTACGTATACCCTCTTCCTGCTTCTCAGGCTCGCGCCCGACTATCCGGCAGACATCATTGCCGGCTCTGCCACGACTTCATTGTGGCCTGTCATGGAGGTATCGGAAAGCGCAAGCACAGCGACAGCAAAATGGGCATCCGAGACAGATAGGAAATCATATGAAGCGAGATTCACCCGAGAATGGAAAGCAGCCGAACCAACAGACTGCTGGTTTTGATACGGTTGGTTCGATCGCGACCAACGTCGAAGACGGCTTCACAATGGCAGCGGTTGGGGATCTTCTCTTTGCGCGCCCAGTGACGAAGGGCCATTATCCTGGCTTAGTCGATGTTCTCAGGATCTTCCATGGGGCCGATGTCGGTTTCGGGAACTTGGAAACCAACATCCTGGATGTTCAATCCAAAGGATGCCCGCAGGCTGAGTACGGTGGAGCGTATTGCATCAGCGACCCGCAGCTCGGATCTGATTTGAGGGCCATGGGCTTCAATATGGTCAGTCGCGCGAATAACCATACGCTCGACTGGGGCCTTGAAGGCATGCGCGAGACGAGCCGGGCGCTCGATGAAAACGGCATCATCCATGCAGGCGCAGGCGAAAACTTGGCACAAGCTGGAGCCGCGCGATTCCTGGAAACTCCGCGCGGAAGGGTAGCTTTGGTGTCATTTGCTACGACGTTCATGCCGATGGCTCGTGCGTGCGATCCCGCTGGCGAGGCGCCAGGCAGACCAGGGCTCAACGCCCTTCGTTTGGAGAAGAGCATCGTTGTTCCGCCGGAGATGCTCAAGAGCTTGAGAGAGGTGCGCGAAGCGCTACCCGGCTACAACCCCGCTGGCAAAGATCCAAGCCGCGTAGTCCTCGGCGAAGTGACGTACAAAGCTGGCAACAGAGTGAATTACAGCTTCGAGCCCAACTCGCGTGACATCCGCGATATCCTGCGCAACATTCGTCGGGGTAAACAGATCTCCGACTTCTGCATCGCCACGAATCATGAGCACGAGCCCGGTGTCTGGAGCCAAGAACCGCCTGACTACGAACAGGCGTTTGCCCGAAGGCTTATCGATGCCGGGGCGGACGCATACGTCGTGCATGGACCTCATCAGCTGAGAGGCATAGAAATCTACAAAGGTCGGCCTATCTTTTACAGCTTGGGTAATTTCTTTTGTCAGGACCTACGGACGCCAGTAGGCGATGACATGTACGAGGTATACGGCAAGGATCCGAGGGTCAATACAGACGCCGAAGTCACGGTCGACGAGGTGGCAAAAGGATATCCGACTGCGGAAGGATTAGTAGGGTCGCAGTCTGATGAAGTCTTCTATCAGAGCGTGGTAACCATTAGCCGCTTTGAGCAGAACCAACTCGCTGAATTGCGGCTCCATCCGATCGAGCTCCGCCGCTTGAACAGATTTGCGAACCGCGGTGTACCGCGGCTAGCACCCGCACCGCTAGCGGTAGCTATTCTGGAACGACTACAGAAGCTCTCGCAGCCGTTTGGCACCAAAATTGAGATCGAGAATGGCGTTGGATTGATCCGGCTGCCGCCTAGATCGGCCTAACGAGGCATATTAAGATGGCTTCGCCGCAGCGTGTTGATCGGCGAACCAAAACGTTGAGCATTGGATCGTGATAAGCCCTGGTCTCTAACAGGTGATCCACCTGTTGTCCCGAGCCCAATTGCCGAGCCTTCCCGTTGCAACCGAAGCCACTTTCATGAACTACCGCATCCTCACTGGCTGCATCTCTAACAGGCAAACACCTTGAAAAAAACCCCGCGCTCGAGCATTTCCGACCGACATTGCTGCTAGGAGACGAGGTTCCACGGGCGCGGCGCGACGCGGCACGCGCACTTCGGACGCTGACAAATCGTTTGAGCAGCTCTGTGCCTGGTTCCTTGCAGGCGAGGGCGAGCAATGGTTGCTGAGACCTATGGAGGGGAGATCCGGGATCGCTTGCGCGAAATCTTTGGGCCCTTCATGCCGACAGTCGTAACGCTTGAACTGCACGCCAACGTTACGGAGAAGATGGCGGCGAATGCCTAGATGATCCCAGGCTCACATGACGATGCCGAGGTCAAGAGGTGTGTTAAGGCGGCATCGGGTTGCTCCAATGGCGGCGGAATCCAGAGCTAGGCCCGATTTGCGTGCGGCATTCGAGCCAGCTGGGATCTCGGTTCGCCTTCCGGATCCGCCGAGACTGATCAGGTCTCGATGGATAGGTGTTTCGGTGTGGTCTCGTCAGACAGCCTTCATGAGGGCACCGTCGATGACGACGCCCGCGGTCACGTATTTCCACAGCGCCACGAGCAGCTTACGTGCAAGAGCGACGATGATTGTCTTGAGCCGCCCCTGACTGCGCAGCACGGCCTCGTGGAACCAGCGGGTAAGCGCTGAACCCGGTTGATTGCGAAGCCACAGCCAAGCCAACTCGATCATCGTCGTTCGCAGCCGGGGGTTGCCGGCCTTCTAGAAGCCTTGCTCGTGCTGGACCGATCCGCTCTGCCAGGGTGTCGGCGCGAGCCCTGCATGGGCCGCGACCTGACGACGATTATCGAAGTGCCGGAACAGCCCTTCCGTATAGAGGATGGCCGCATACTCGGGCCCGATACCTTTGAGGTCGAGCAATGTCGCTGCTGGAGTTTCGGCGACCTCGATTTGCCAGCAGAGCATCGCGCTCGGCCTGCATCACTTTGATCTGGGCTATCACCAGTTCGAGCCGGTCGAGTTCGCGACGGATTGCGCCTTCAGATGTTCAGGCAGCGCGCGGCCGTCGGCGGTCCTCAGTTCCTCAAGGCGGTGTCGCCGGTCACGCCGCAGTGGCTCGTAGACTGTGATGCCTTGGGCAAACAGCAGGCCCTTGATCCGGTTGACATGGCACGTTCGCTCACCAATCAGAATCTTGCGTTCCCGGCAGACACGACGACGGTCCTCCTCCTTGACGCTCGGTATTTTAACATCGCACATATGCGCGCCTCGCCCCGTTTGTAGGCGAGCAGCGCGCGCACCAAAGCCTCACCATCGATTTTGTCGGTCTTGGCACGCCGCCGCCGGCGCGACGTAGCAATCGAAGCGGCGTCGACGACATGGCTTTCGATCCCCTCGGCCTCCAAGATTCGATGAATCCAGAAGCCGTCGAGACCCGCCTCTTGAATGACAACAAGCGCAAAGTGCCGGCTGGTGCGCGCTTGTCTCGAAACTGAAGATTTCTGTAGCCGGCGCGGATGGCGAGCGGGGTGGTGAGGTAAGGTTTTTCGGGGACGGTGTCAACCATCGTGCAAAAGCTGTTCAAGCGACGAGCAAAGCTCCACTTCTGTTACGAGGCAGGGCCGACAGGATACGAACTCTACCGTCAGCTCACCGAGATGGGCCATGATTGTGTGGTGGTGGCACCGGCACTAATTCCCAAGCGTTCCCGAGATCGAGTGAAGACCAACCGGCGCGATGCGGTCAGCTTGGCACGGTTACATCGTGCGGGTGAGCTGACAGCGGTTTGGGTGCCGGACCGCGGGCATGAGGCTATGCGCGATCTCGTGCGGGCCTCGAGCATCCGGCGCACTTCATCGTGCCCAAGGAATACTGCCAGGCAATCGAGGATGCCGAGGTGCAGCTTCAGTCGTTCCTCCTTCGACATGGCCGCATCTATTCGGGCCGCTCATCCTGGTCGCTGGCGCATATGCGGTGGATATCGACTCTGAAGTTTCGGTAGGCCTTCCAACTGCGCTTGCTTGGTTGACTTACCCGCGCAGGGAAAGCTGACGCGCCCGCTTTTGAGCCTCCTGTGAGCGGTAAGCCCATGCGCCTTCGATCAGCATGCGACGGGCCCGAGAGTTCCCGGCCTTAGTGATCCCACCACGTTTGACATGTTCACCTGTCGAGCTCTCTGAGGTCGCGTCCCTACAGGTGGTGTAGCTCGGCGGTAGCGAAGCCGCTCGCGAGCGCGCCCTCGATAGCGCTGTAGCGAGCGAGCGGCTTTGCGGTGGTCATCGACAGTTCGCCGGTAAGGTCGGGTTGCTGACACCAACCTGATTCGAAGGAACCATCGATGACCGACGACATGATGAATCTGCGCACGCTCGTGGAGAAGACTCCGGATTCCGATCTCTTGCGCGAGATGATTGGCTTTGCCGCCGAGCGGCTGATGGAGCTGGAGGTTGGCGCCGCCACCGGCGCCGGCTATGGGGAGAAGAACCCGTTGCGCACGGGCCAGAGCAACGGCTATCGCGAGCGCGACTGGGAGACGCGGGCCGGCACCGTCGAGCTGCGCATCCCCAAGCTCAGGAAGGGCTCCTATTTCCCCGGTTTCCTAGAACCGCGCCGCATGGCCGAGAAGGCGCTGACCGCCGTCATCCAGGAAGCCTATGTGCAAGGCATCTCGACACGCTCGGTCGACGACCTGGTCAAGGGCATGGGCATGAGCGGCATCTCCAAAAGCCAGGTCAGCCGGCTGTGCGAAGAGATCGACGGCAAGGTCAAAGCGTTCCTTGAAAGACCCATCGAGGGCGACTGGCCATATCTGTGGATCGACGCCACCTACCTGAAGGTGCGCCGCGGCGGCCGCATCGTCTCGGTCGCCGTCATCATCGCTGTCGGCGTCAACGCGGACGGCCGGCGCGAGGTGCTGGGCATGGAGGTCGGCACGTCTGAGGCCGAGCCGATCTGGACGGAGTTCCTGCGCAAGCTGACCCGCCGCGGGCCTGCGCGGCGTCAAGCTCGTCGTCTCCGATGCAGGAGCCATCGTCCAGGATTTGACAGTCTCCAAGATCAGATCGGTCAGACGCTTCAAGCGTCTGCTCTCGCTATCGAAAAATGCTCCCCGCGGGGAAGCACAAGGCCATCGCGATCACCGCGATCGCTAGAGAAATGGGGGCCTTCCTCTGGGCTATCGGTCAGGAAGTGCAACCAGCTCACCACGCTTAGCCAAGCACCGCATATCGCGCGCATTAGAAAGAGGAAAAAAGTTCGACATCTGTTGATGCCCAATGTTGGAGGCAGGGCCCCGGTCGGGGAATCTTCGATGGAACTGAGTGGCAGACTACGTCGATGCCCGTGCTTAGTCTAGATAGAAGCAGCCCCAGGCGTACACACGGAAATGCGGTATCCAACCCGCGTATAAGAGTTTGCAAACCGTCGTCTTGAGGTCCTGCCTCCTACATTGCGCATTAGCTACATTACGCAGGACCAGCCATTATTGGCGGGATGAACAGTCGTGGCCACGCCGCTTGCATTTGAACATAAGAGTTCCAAAGAAACGAAGATCGCGCCAAGGTCGGTGCGGATAGCGGCAGGGGCCGCAGATAGATCGGGTAGAACATGCATGATTGGCCTCCACAGAGTTGTTGGTCAGCAACCCACTCTGCCAGAGCGCAGGTCGCTATCCACCACGAGTCATGGGATCTTTGATGGGGATTCTTTAACCTCCGAATCAAAGGAGGCGCTATGGGCCAGGTTCTTCACGGGAGCGCAACGACGACAGAGGCGGTCCGTCGAGCGATACAGCAGAGTCATGTCTGGACGGCGCCCCCGGATCAAGGGTGGTTTCGGCGATGGGACGATCGCGGGGTGCGGTCATGTCTCCGGCGCCCGATGCGGGTCAGATTCTATGCGGGTTCTTCAATGCCTCAGCCAGATCGTCCGGATGACTCGCAACCTTCAGCTCTCGGCAAATTCGGCCCCCTTCATCTCCGAATGCAAACCGTATGCTTTTTCACCGAGACATCCAGTCCGGCATAATGCTTCATGCTGCGCTTCCTTTTGTGATGCTTGTGGCTGTCCACACGGACCACGTTTTATCATCAGCTCGAAGCGGCAGCACCTCAAAACTACCCGTTGAAGGCGTGGGGCAGAGCCGAATACCCCATCTAAACATCTAGTCTAGTTTCCGTCCACAAACGCCCATTTTGGTGAGCGTTTACAGAGGTTTGCCGCAGGAAGAAACGTCGTTTGCGGTACCG
>NZ_JAMYTD010000069.1:0-16434 GCF_040322255.1 Mesorhizobium sp. M0166
TAGACAGCGTCGCCCAGAACGTAAGCGCACGGGACGCCGGCATCGAGCGCCGCCTCGACCATGGCGCGCGCCATCTTGGGCTTGGTCGCAAACTCGACCGTCTTCGGGATCGACGCCCTGGCACATCGCGCCCGATCCTTTGTCCAGCTCTCCGGCAGATAAAGGCGACGATCAACCAGCGCTTGGCCGTAGCGGCTCGCGTAAGCCAAGAACACGCCGATCTGGCTGTTCTCGATCCGCCCCGCCGTTCCCGAGTACTGACGCGCGACACCGGCGGAACGATCGCCCTTCTTCACAAATCCCGTCTCGTCGACGATCAGGACGCCATCCTCATCGCCCAACGCCTCCACCACATAATCGCGAACCTCGTCTCGGAGCCGATCAGCGTCCCAGTGGCTGCGCCCCAACAGCGACTGCATCCGATACGGCCGTTCCGCTCCGGACTGCTCAGCCATCAGCCAGCCTGTCTTGCGCTCAATGCCGGAAAGAAGGCCATCAAGAAAATCTGCGCCCGTCTCCCGCAACTCACGACGAGGAAGCACCCGCCCAACCCGCGCCTTCAGCGCCGTGAGCTCCTGCTCCCAAGCCAACAACGACCCTGACCACGAAGCGACAGACATGGTTCCCTCCATAACCTGTCGAGTGAATCAGAAAATCAAATGATCCGCAACTGTAGTACTAATTTGAACCTTTACTGTCCATCTATCGCTCCTTGAAATTGCAACCCTTGCGAATTCGGGCGCTCGGTGCCACACGGCTCCGGAAATGCGTCGGACGTTTCACACAACTTCACAGAATCTTTGCGACCGGAGATCACTGACAATGGTATTTCTCCGAAAGTAGCCGGCACGGCCAAGGACGCTGTGCCGATTTACCCTCGGACCACCGTACAGCACCAACATAGGAGTGAACAGCCAATGGCAAGAAGAAGAGCACTCATCCTTGTTGAAAGCCATCCAAGGTGCACTGGTCTGCTATACATCCAAGCAGCACAGCGTCTTGGTCTTCATCCAATTGTCCTGTCGGCCGAACCAGCTCGATACGACTACATTGCTACGGAAGGGATCGACGCAATTTGTGTCGATACACATAGTCTCGATGCGCTGATCCGCGAATGCTCCCGGCTAGATAAGACCTATGACATTGCTGGAATTACTTCCGACATAGAGTCGGTCTATGCGACAGTTGGCAAGGTCTGCCGGTATTTCGATCTTCCAGGACCGAACCCCGCATCGGTTGAACGATGCTGCGACAAATTCATTCAACGTCAGCTCCTCGCAGAGGCTGGCGTACCAATACCTGCTTACCGCTTGGCAACGAATGTGACAGATGTAGAAAGCGCTGCCGCGGAGATTGGACTGCCGGTAATTCTTAAGCCAGTGGTAGGTGCCGGCAGCAGAGGCGTCAGACTGTGCTGCAACCTCGGTGAGTTAGTCGAACATACTGCCTACCTGTTGGGCGGGAAGCACATATGGCGATCTCCGCCGAAGATACTGGTCGAAGAATTCGCACAAGGCCCTTACTATAACGTCGACATAATGGGCGATGAGGTCATTGGGATTTACGCCGGTGAGGTCCCCCCCCCGCATTTCGTCTTGCGTGAATCGATCCTACCGGCCCCACTGACTGATGCCGAACGGAAGAGAATCGTGGACATTTCGTTGAGCTGTTTGCAAGCTCTCGGCCTTGGCTGGGGTCCAACGAACGTTGAACTTCGGTGGACGAAGCGCGGCCCAGTCGTCATTGAATTCAATCCGCGTCTCCCTGGCACGCCCTGTCCTCAAATGATTCAGTTGGCCTATGGTGTCGATATAATCACCGAGCACATTAAGCTTGCGATCGGCGACCAATGGGACTTGCGCAAAACGCGTTCGCAGACTGCGGCCGCGCGGTACCTAGTTGCTGATTCCGATGGCACGCTCGATTGGATCGGCGGCGTCAGTCGGGCGGCCGCTGCGTCAGGTGTCGCCGAGGTCAGATTCTATGTTGAACCCAAGACGGCGATCATCAGAAAAGGGGATTCGGAAGACGGTATTGGACATGTCATCGTCTCTTCACCCAGCCCTGCTCGCACCAAGGCGACACTTCAGCGAGCCGTCGACTTAATCAGTTGGTCGATTACACCACTTCCGAGCCTTGGAGAATAGGAACAATTTGCGGACCTACCTCCCATCGGACATTGGTACGATAGAGGGCACCAGGGAGATGAGCGCAGGTGACAACCGGTTGATCGCCTGCTTCATCATTCGACAGTGACCACCATCCGCGGTAACAGCTACCGGCTTTGCGAAAAGCGTCGTTTCGGCCTATTGTACACGCATTCGCAGGGATGGCACCGTTGCCGCAACTTGCCGAGGTGTTGCTTCGCGGATCCTGTTTGCCGTCGGCGCGCCCCAGAGCGACGCGAGCGCCATAGATCATTAACGTGTGGAACTAACCCGTCTTATCATGATAGCCTGTTGGAGAGACTGGCGGATATGGTTGATTTGACTTAGGATAGTTGCTGAAGCCAACCTACTGCGTGTTTCGGCAATTCCCGAACACCCTTGGAGAGCGCCCCGACTGAAATCGCGGACAGTTTCCCCGCAAGGAGAGGAAACTGGGGCATGGCCGGACAGCAAAGAGTATCGAGAGTACCAAAAACTGGAGTTTCTGCAACCGTGGAGGCGGGGCGAAACCCTCAGCAGGTTGGCAGATGAGGTAGGCATCAGTCGCCAACGACTTAGGAGTGGCGTGATTATCTCAGGGGAGCCTCTCCGACATAATTGTGCACATCTGCCACCGATGCAGCGTGGACCGCGGTATCCCAAAACGGCTCTCGAGATGTGGCGACCCCGCTACGGGACGGGCCCACTCACTACGCGCTCCTTCTCACGGGCAATCTTTCTGACCCGGAAGCCCTAGCGGATGATCGGCTGGCCGTGGTTGCGGAGCGATCTCACACGCCTGGGCATTTAGCCGTCGCGCTATTTCGGCCTCGAGCCTCCCAAAATTCGGCGGCCACGGCGGTCAAATCGTTGGACGGGAAAACCCGAGGAGCAACAGCCGCTTTGTCACCCTGCCCTCGCCTCATCACCTTGGGCAAGAATGCGCTGGACCTTCCTTAAGACAAGGACTTGCGTTCATGGATGATTGATTTCGCCGATTTCGGTGTTGTCGATGAGGCGTCGGAAGCGGCCGCTGCGCGGCAAAAGGCTTCGCGCAGCCTGGCTGAGGCGAGCCGGTTCCGAACGCGCTTATCGGCCCGTAGGCGACCTCACGGGTCGAGCATCAGGCCGAGCCACTCGTCACGGCTGAGCTCGTTGGCGTTGTTCCGTTCGGCCAGTTCGCGACAGGCGGCAGCCTTGCCGGCCAAACCGAGGGCTGCATCTGGTCGAGGGTGAGGGTCGTCAGCATTCTTTCTTCCTTTCCTTCACTGGTAATAGGCGGAGCCACGGATGTTGGCGTGCTGGGGTGTCGGCTTTGCCGGTTCTGCGGAGCTTGCTAATCGAGGCCCGCCTTGAGGATTGCGGTGACGGAGGAGTAAGCGATCGCGTTAATCAGCAGCGCGACCGCAGCGGCATCGAGACGCTCCGGCCATAGCTCGGCGCCAGCGACAGGATGCCCATGGCCGAGCGGTACATGGCCGCAACGCTGCGAGCTAACGCACGGCGCCTTGGAGTATATCCGACGGGCTGCCCTCCCGCATAAACGCGATAGGGACGCCCGGCGGAGTCGGAAGCCGTATCCATGGGTCATAGAGGGCGACATCAAGGGCTGCTTCGACCATCATCATCTGTTGGAAAGCTACGCAAGCGCGTCGCTGACCGGAGGGTGACGAGGCTGATCGGGCAATTCCCGAAGGCCGGTGTTCTGTCGGAGGAGAAGTTCCTTCGCACAGACGCCGACAACCCCTTAGGGCGGGATTCTCTCACCGCTGCTCGCCAACATCGCGCTCAGCGTGATCGAGCGGTATGAACGGTGGGTGTATCAGCGCACCAAGGCCCATGCCGACCGCAAAATGTGATGGGAGGACCGCGGCAGGCAGAGCGCGCTACTGGGATCCGATGGCTGGTCGCTGTGCGTTTCTACCGTTGCGCTACGTCGATGACTTTGTGGTGCTGGTGTCTGGCACACGGGAGGATGCCATCGCGGAGAAGACCGCGCTGGCGGCCTACCTGCGTCGGGCCATGGGCCTTCAGTTGTCGCCGGAAAAGACGAAGGTCACAGCCATGACAGAGGGGTCGAATTCCTCGGATTCCGCTTCATCATGCATTGGGACAAGCGCCAAGGCTATGGCCCGCGCATAGAAATTCCCAAAGCAAAGGCTGCCAACCTGCGTCGAAAGGTCAAGGCACATACGGGAACGAGTTCTGCCCCACCGCGGTATCGCGGGCAGCGTCAAGCCACCAGATTTGGCAGTTCCTGAAAAACCTGAACAGGCTATCTTCAAGTCCTGTCAGCAACCAACCGGGCAGAAAATGGCCCGGCGACTCGACAACAAACGGCGACAAGACTTTCCAAGCTCAGGGCCTGCCACCCGCTGACCGGATCGACCAAACTTCGAGTGCCCAGGTATCCATCGAGTCGCGCTAAACGCTATCATAAGGCCACAAGAAAGGAACTGCCCATGACGATCGCGACGGTACCTGCAATCAGCGAAGCCGATGCACGAATTGAGCGCAGACTTTGCGAGTTAGCAAGTTGCGATCCAGCCTCGATCTGGGAGGCTCAAGACGAACTGTGTCGCGCGATTGCAGAGGCGGGCATGCACTTTGAGGGCGGGGCGTATCCCGTATGTCTCCGGCCCCTTGCGATAGACTGCTGTCTGGCAAGTCACCTCAGTGCTACCGCCGAGGCTGTGGTCAGGCTTCTTGATGTCGCCGCTGAGCTGTATTGCCGCAATGAAGATGTACAAGACCTATTTCCCGCCTATAAACATTTGCGGCATTGGATCACTTGTCTCCCAACACATCGTCCGATTGTAACAATATGTCGACTGGATGGCCTTTTCGGCAGCAATGGCCATTATAAGATAATCGAAACCAATACCGAGTCGCCTGGCGGCGTTATTCAGAATGGCCTCGCCGCAAATGTTTGGAGCCGTATACCCAACCCATTGACACATGGCCTATCGCTCGACGTGAGCAAACAGCCTTTCGCGAAAGATCCCAACTGCTTTGTCCGGGAGCTGGTCTCTACCTGTTATTCAGCGACTGGCGGCGAACTCAAAAATGCCGCTGTGGTCAATTTTCGCGGGCGGTACACAAACGAAGTAGACTGGATTGTAAACGGTCTAAGAGACGCGGGCGTCAAGGTAGCATTGCTAGATGCTAGCGCGATGAAGCGAACACCTCGCGGACTAGCTGGTCCGGACGGCCAACTCATCCAACTTGTCTACAATAAACTCGACCCCAGAGACATCATTGAGGCCGAGGAATTAAGAGACTACTTGGACGCCTGCGCAGCTCGAGAAGTGGTTTCGATAAACCCGTGGATCTCCCAGTGGATATTATCCGACAAGGCAATCCTCGCTGTACTCACCGACGATCGATTCAGCACGAACTTCGACGCGGAGCAGATTGAGCTTATTGCACGCCACATTCCATGGACTCGTCTTGTTAGAGCGGGAGTAACAACCGACGCCGAACGGCGTCGGATCGACCTCATCGGCTACATCCGAGAGAACAAGGCCCATCTTGTTCTGAAGCCCTCTAATGCGACCCGCGGGGAGGATGTGTTGGTTGGGCGTCTCACGTCCCCAGAGGTGTGGGAGGAACACATTGACCGGGCCGCCTGCAATACTTACGTTGTTCAAGAATACGTCAGACCCGGAAAGGTTACGACCCTGCACCCGCCAAGCCGCTCGACCGACAGAATGGCGTATGGAATTGACTGTTATGTATTCGGTGGCCGCTTGGCAGGTTTTCAGTCGCGCGCAAGCTTCGATCCTGTGATGAACGTTGGGCGAAGCGGGATCCTACTACCGGTCGCTATTAATTAATTTTCCAACGGCGCTCGCCAGAATGTATCCCATTGCGTGAAGAACTGTGGCGTCGAGCCGATAAACGTCGTCGTAAAGAGTTGTAGCGAAACTTAGAGTGCTCGATGATCGCTGAGGAAGGTGAGATTAGTCCCCACACCGCGAATGCGGAATTGGCGCAACGCCCTGGGCGCGAGTTGGAATTGAGGGAGAAGGCGCGTGTTCGCCTACTCCACCCTTTTATCTGGAGGTCCGCGACCGTGGGCGGATCGGCTCGGTCGCCGTCATCACCGCAGTCGGCGTCAACGCGGACGGTTGGCGCGAGGTATTGGCCGTGGATATTGGTGCGTCGGAGGGCGGCCGAGTCGATCTGGATGGAGTTCCTAGGCAAGCTGACAGTCGCGGCCTGCCCGGTCAAGCTCGTCCTCTCGATGCCAACGAAGGCCTCAAGGCGGCCGCCACTAAGGTTCTATCGGCGGCATGGCAGCGCGGCTGGCCGGCTTGACAGGGCGGGGCGAGAACCTTGTGGGTTTACCTGGATGGCCGGTTCATGGTGAAGCACGGAAGGGAACCGCCTGACGTGAAAGTTTAATGCGTTGCGCCGGTGGGCCAGGCGCGGCACCTCTTCAACAGATGGGGTGATTGGGGTCTCGCCCGAGCCCACATGCGGGCGGCTGCTCCTGTCGGGATGTTAGAACGTGGTCGCCTTGGAGCGCCACAAACATCGGAAGGAGCAGCCATGAAGTATTTTGCTGGATTAGACGTATCTTTGGAAGAGACCGCGATTTGCGTCGTTGATGAGAGCAGTCGGATCGTGAAGGAAACACGAGCGGCGAGCGAACCGCAGGCCTTGTCCGATGCGTTGCGGAAGCTCGATCTGCCGCTGGAGCGCATCGGGCTGGAAGCGTGCTCGCTGACGGCCTGGCTTCACGATGGGATTGCGCGCCGAAGGCCTGCCTGCGATCTGTATAGAGACGCGCCAGGCCAATGCGGCCATGAAGACGATGCCTAACAAGACCGATCGCAACGATGCCCGCGCGCTTGCGCAGATCATGCGCACGGGCTGGTATCGGCAGGTGCATGTGAAGAGCCGGCAATGCCGGTTGTGGCGCGCGCTGTTGGTGGCCCGCCGCACGGTGCTGAACGAGATGCGCAGCATAGAGAATGTTGCGCGCGCCATCCTGCGCGAGACCGGTATCAAGCTCGGCACGCCCTCGCGCACCGCCTTTGCTGATCGCGTGCGCGAGCTGGTCGGCGCCGACGCCGAGGCGATGGTGATGGTCGAGCCGCTGCTTTCGATCCTCGGCTCCATGCTCAAGGAGTTCGCCCGCCTGACCAAGCAGGTTCTCGACATCGTCCGCAAGGAGGAAGTCTGTCGGCGACTGATGAGCGCGCCCGGCGTCGGACCGATCACCGCGCTCACCTTCCGCGCCACGATTGACCGGCCGGAGCGGTTCGGCTCCTCGCGGGCAGTGGGAGCGCATCTGGGGCTGACGCCAGCGCGATACCAGTCCGGTGAAACCGACATTCAGGGCAAGGTCAGCCGTTGCGGCGACGAACTCGCCCGCACTGCCCTCTACGAGGCAGCACATTCGCTACTCGTGCGCTCGAAGAAATGGTCGAGCTTGCGCGCCTGGGGCATGAACATCGCCAACGTGGCGGCATGGCGCGAGCCCGCGTGGCGGTGGCCCGCAAGCTGGCCGTTATCCTGCACCGCATGTGGGCCGACGCAACCGAATTCCGCTTTGGAAAGGAAGCCGGCATCGCCATGAAAAATAGAACAAGGAACAAAACGAACACAGACAGTGGTTCGCCCGAGAGGGTGATCCGGATCGTTCCCGTGGGGACGATTGGCAAGGCGATCTCGTTAGCAGGCACGATCCTGAGGCGATCCCAAGGTCGTTCAACAGATTGAGACGCCTCGCTCTCCTGACCCCATCATGCGGCGGCTTCGCGCCGACCGCGAAGAGAAGCGAGTGACCCGCGGGGCGACATGATCCGGAAAGAAGACAGGAAAAGCTTGACCTCACCGACCCCAATCAGAGAAGCCTGCTAGATCTATTTCAACCGCACAGCTTTGCGTGCTCCGCATTCAGCACCCGACGCATTTTTGGCGCAAACCTCAGAGTTCGAGAATAGTTGGTCGAGACGATCCGCTTCTTTTTTGGGTCGCCAACGATCACGAAATGGGCGACCCCAGTTTTCCGCGCAAAAGTGGTCTGACCCACATTTGATGAATTTGCATGGCGGCGTGGTGATGTTTTCTGGGGGGGGTTAGCACCACGGTGAGAAATTCGCGTTTGTAGTCCTCGATCTTGACGGGATTGGCTGTCGAGGCCATCGCTGAGAACGAAGGAATGATCGTCATACCCCGCGGTCAGGGACGCTGGCGCCGCGTTGCCCTCTTTGCCGCAGTGTGTCGAGCCGGGGTAACCATCCGGTCCGGGCCGCAGCAGACGCGCGATCTGCGCTAAACTGGGCGGATGGAGATCGGCACGGACAAGATCGATGACGCGGTCTTGGCGCTGCGTTGGCTGACGCTGCACAATAGCGATGCGCCTGGAAGAGATTTGATTGGATTGTGACGGATCGTCTGCATCGGAAGGGGCTGATTGCAAAACCCTGTGAACAAGGTTTAGTCATTGGTCGTGACGGAGGGGGTATTCAGCGTTCGGAGGAACTGTTCCGCGCTGTTTACGCGGCCGAGGCCATAAGGATCTGGCGGGGCTGCCAATGCCCCGGCACGCGCCCGGCGCGGTTACATGGAAGGGGGCGGCTGGGCGATCTTCTCGCATCCCGAGAACTTTTCGCGCACCGTCTGGATTACCTTCCACTGGCGCGCGTTGATTTCCAGCGTCTTCGTGATCCAGCGTCTCCGTGAGTCCTCGCCCAGCTTCGACAGTTTCGCCGATCCGCATGAGGGACAGCTTTTGGGCGAGGCGATGACGACGCGCTCGCGCGGCAGGTGCTCTGGAAAACGGCTTGCGCGACGGGCTGCTTGCGCTCGAACGATTTGATCGACTGGCAGGGGCCGTCGATGGGATAGCGGTTTTGTCTTTGCGATCGGGGGAGGATGTGATTCGCTCGGGCCTGTGAAATCCGCCATGAGGAAGGGCTTTCCGTCGCTGGCTCAGCAGGTCCAGGAGGTGCTCAAGCGCGATCCCGTGAGCGGCGCCCGACGGTGTCGGTGGGACCAGCCACACCCGAACGGCAGTCGCGACCGGAGTCATCCCTGTCGCGCCAGAAGCGGCAGAACATGGGGCAAGAGCTGTAGAAGTTTGCACTTGATCAGACAGTTGGCGTCTGAGAATGGTCCGTTTTGCCTGTCCGATGGGATCAGGCGGCGATCATTTTCTCCTTCGCCAGCGGGGCCGTGTCAAGGAAGGTCTGCATCGGCGTCTTGTCGAAGCACCAGCGGCCCTGATGTGGGCGCTCCTCATTGTAACTTCTGACCCATTCATCCAGATCGGCCTGCAGCTCCTCGATCGAGCCGTAGATCTTCTTCCTGAAGGCGGCCCGGTAGAACTCGTTCAGCACCGTCTTGTGGAACCGTTCAACAATGCCATTGGTCTGCGGGTTCTTGGTCTTGGTGCGGGAATGATCCACATCCTCGAGCGCCAGATAGAGCTCGTATTCGTGATGTTCGGGATTGCCGCAATATTCGGTGCCGCGGTCGGTCAGCACCCGGCTTAGCTTCACGTCGTGGGCGTCGAAGAACGGCACCACGCGGTCGTTGAGGAGATCGGCGGCGGTGATCGGCGTCTTGCGGTCATAGAGCTTGGCGAAGGCGACCTTCGAATAGGTGTCGAGGAAGGTCTGCTGATAGATGCGCCCCCCACCACCGGGACTGTCAGGAATTCTGTGCGCGAGGCCATGATGATGGAAAGGAGAGAATCATCACATGGCTATTGAGAAGGAACTTCTGGACCAACTGCTTGCGGGTCGCGATCCGAATGAGGTTTTCGCCAGAGACGGGCTGCTCGACGATCTGAAGAAGGCGCTTTCGGAGCGGATTCTGAACGCCGAACTGGACGAGCACCTCAATGAGGAGCAGGCCGACGGCAACGCCAATCGCCGCAATGGCCATTCGCGGAAATCGGTGCTGACGGGCACATCGAAGATGACGCTGACGATCCCGCGCGACCGTGCCGGAACCTTCGATCCGAAGCTGATCGCCAAATATCAGCGCCGCTTCCCAGACTTCGACGAGAAGATCATCTCCATGACGGTGCGCGAGATCCGCGGCCACCTGGAGGAGCTCTACGGCATAGACGTGTCGCCGGACCTGATCTCGGCCGTCACCGACGCTGTCCTGGAGGAAGTGGCAGAGTGGCAGAATCGCCCGCTGGATGTGGTCTATCCGCTCGTCTTCTTCGATGCCATCCGGGTCAAGATCAGGGACGAGGGCTTCGTCAGGAACAAGGCCGTCTACATCGCGCTCGGCATCCTGCCGGATGGCACGAAGGAGATCCTCGGCATCTGGATCGAGCAGACCGAGGGCGCCAAGTTCTGGCTGCGCGTCATGAACGAGTTGAAGAGTCGTGGCGTCGCCGACGTCTTGATCGCCGTCGTCGATGGCCTAAAGGGTTTTCCCGAGGCGATCAACGCCGTCTTCCCCCAAACCGTGGTTCAAACCTGCATCGTGCACCTGATCCGCCATTCCCTGGAGTTCGTGTCGTGGAAGGACCGCAAGCCCGTCGTGCCGGCGCTGCGTGCGATCTACCGGGCCAAGGACGCCGAAGCCGGCATGAAGGCCCTGGAGGAATTCGAGGCCGGCTACTGGGGCCAGCGATATCCCGCGATCACTCAGAGCTGGCGGCGCAACTGGCAGCACGTCGTGCCGTTCTTCGCCTTCCCAGAAAGCGTGCGCCGGATCATCTACACGACGAATGCAATTGAGGCGTTGAACTCCAAGCTGCGCCGCGCCGTCCGCACCCGCGGACACTTCCCGAGTGACGACGCGGCGATGAAACTGCTATATCTGGTCCTGAACCATGCGGCTGAGGAATGGAAACGACCGCCGCGCGAATGGTTCGAGGCCAAGACCCAGTTCGCCGTTGTCTTCGGCGAGAGGTTCGTCAGCCAATGACGAGACCGGCCTCGCGCACAGAATTCCTGACAGTCCCCCCCCTTCATGTTGCCGACATAGAAGGTGTCCTGGCCGCCGCAATAGCCGGCATTCACTCTCGAACTCACCATGCGCCTCCTTGTCCAGCTTGGCCTTTCCAGCGCCGCCAATTGGCTCTCGGTGAGCACGATACCGTCTTGGGCGACCTTCGCCTCCAGCGCCTTCAGCCGCTTCTTCATCGTCTCCAGATCGTGACGCTGCCACACCCCGCGTACGCCCGATGGCGAGACCGAGTGGCCGAGCTTGCGCATTTCGTTGGCGATGCGGGTCTGTCCATAGGCGGGATATTCCAGCGTCAGCTCGAGGATGATCGCCTCGATCTGCGGTGGCGTGCGGTTGGCCAACAGCGGCTTCCTGCGCGTCAATTCCTGCAGCGCCAGTTCGCCGCCGGTCTCGTAAAGCTCCTTGAAGCGGTAGAAGCTGTCGCGCGAATAGCCCATCATCTTGCAGGCCTGGCTGACATTGCCGAGCTGTTTGGCCAGCTCCAGCAGCCCCACCTTGGCGCGGATGACCTTTTGGTCCTTGGTCATGTCAGTGTCCTTTCTAACGCCGAGGCCGGGCGCTGCGAACCCTGACCACTCCGCGCCCGGCCTCGGCTCAAGCTTCAGCCTAGGACACCGTCTGTCAGATAAAGTTTAAACTTTTACACAAGAGCGTCGTCATCGACCTGATTGTCGCCGTGGCCGACCAGAGATCCGACCCAGGTGCCGAAACTCGCAGCCATCATGGACGACGCCAAGCTCGACGTGCTCGCCTATATGACCTTCCCGAAGGAACATCATGCCAAGCTCTCGACCAGAGCACCTCAATGGCGAGATCAAGTCGCTATAGTCGCCGTTATGCGGAAGCTTCGTCACCGCCAATGCACTCGTCAAAAGCCGATCGCATCTGGGGCGAAACACGAACTTGATCACAACGGGAACTGAACTAATAGCGCCGAAAGATGCCACACCTTCGCCGCTTGCCCCATAGCATCTACGCCAGTCGGCACGATCGGTCGAACAACCTATTGATCGTCCCGACCCTGCCGCCAGTGGCGGTCGCTTCGGAAAATATCAATGACAGCCGCTTCGTCCGATACGACAGCCGGGCAGCCTCTTGCGCCGCGCCGCAGCCGCTGCAACAGAACCTTTAAATGAAATTGCAGAAATTTTGCGACCGCCGATCGCTGATAATGGTACGCCACCGCTCTGAAAACACTGATGTCGATTCACCTTCGACTGCCACACAAAACACCGCAAGGATGATTTGTCGATGCTTTTGGGCTTGGCTGTGGCTATGTGGCTATTATGAACAATCATCTCGTCGGATCGATGTGCATGACGTTCTTTAGGGAGGTCCTGACTATCGGCCTTCTGGTTGTCGACGAGAAGTGCGCAGTCAGGATGTGTGCGCGGATGGCCCCGTTGTGGGCCGCCGGCAGTACGGATAGCTGCGCCTCAGGAGAAATCCGCCTCCATCGTTGCCGCTCTCTTTGCGTTGTGGAAAAAGAAGCTGCCCAAGCTTTCGGGAGAATCGAAGCCCGCCGAGGCGATCCGCTATTCACTCGGCCGGCGTGCCGCGATCGGGTGCTTCCTCACCGACGGCCGGATCGAAATCGAACGCCGTTTCCGGCGAGGCTCTCCGGATCGTTTCACCACCGCGGAGGGCGCAACATGAGAACCCAGTTACCCCCGACACGATCCCTCGTGGTCGTTCGCCAACTCAGCTTGCCGCTCGACTCGCAGAAGCTGAAGCGGCTGAGTTCAGCGCAACGGAGCATAGTGATCTCCCAGCTCGCCAACACACTGATGGCCGCCGCCGACGTGGCAGCGGAGGAGGAGAGCTGCGATGACGTGCGGTAATCTGATTCCGACTGCCGTACTCAAGCGCAAGGCCGTCGTCTATGTGCGTCAATCCACTCAGGCGCAGGTCCAGCTCAACCTTGAGAGCCAACGTCGGCAATATGAGCTTGTCGACGTCCCGCGGCGCTGGGGATTCCGCAAAGTAGAGGTGATCGACGAGGATCAGAGACGAACCGCAAGCGGGGCTGTGGAGCGCACCGGTTATCGAGCGCCTGGTCGACGATCTGTGCACGGGCCATGTGGGCGCCGTGCTTTGCCTGGAGGCGTCCCGCCTGTCGCGCAATGGGCCGGACTGGCATCGGCTGCTCGAGTTGTGCGGGGAAGTCGATGCACGCGTAATCTATCTGGACGGAGTCTACGATCCCGGATTGCAGAACGACCGCCTACTGCTCGGTATGAAGGCAGCGTCAGCGAGTTCAAGCTCGGCGTGCTGCGTGCCCGGATGTACGAGGCCGCCCGCGCGAAGGCACAGCGCGGGGAAATGCGCGTCTCCGTGCCCTTCGGCTATGTCTGGCACGGCGATTACGGTCTCGCTGGCCGCGTTCGCAAGAGCTATGGCCATTACAAGCTGCCTTGCGAGTCGGCGATGGTGCTCAAGGACCATCACGAAGGTTACATCGGATGGATCAGGAACTGCTCGCGGCCAACGCTTATGGCAAAGCCGGCGGCGTCAAGTGGGGCCACGGCGGTCGCGCGCTGCTCCCCCCTTGGCGACGGAGGCGGACGGACATGGGCCACTCTCCACCACGCTGCTGAGCACCGCCAACATGAATCAGTCTATCCGCTCGCCCCGGGTCACCTTGATCCTCGGGCGCATCGTCAATGGCTGGCCAAACAGCGATATCGACGCCTGAAAGGCTAATAAGGACACTGTCAGCATATGGAGAATGTTATGGAAAGTAATTCACACGCAGTCGACGATGATCCAGCCCAGCAGGGTGGCTACTTTGATACCGTCGGTTCGATTGCGACGAACGTTGCAGACGGCTTTACGATGGTTGCAGTCGGCGACCTCATTGTGTCGCGGTCACTGACCAAAGGCCATCATCCTGGCTTCAGCGACGTCGTCGAGATCCTCCATGAGGCCGATGTCACGTTCGGCAACATGGAAACCAACATCTTCGATATCCGATCGTTCAAGGGAAGTCCGCAGGCCGAGTACGGCGGTGCATATCTTGCCAGCCCATCAGAGATCGGACCAGACCTGAAGGCGATGGGATTCAACTTGGTCAGTCGCGCGAATAATCATACCCTGGACTGGGGCCTTGAAGGCATGCGCGAGACGAGCCGACTGCTCGATGAGAACGGTATCGTTCACGCAGGTGCGGGCGAGAATCTCGCACAAGCCGGCGCCGCGCGCTTTCTGGAGACCGCACGCGGTCGCGTGGCGTTGGTGTCATTTGCTGCAAGATACACCCCTATGTCTCGTGCGTGCGATCCCGCTGGAGAAGCGCCAGGCAGACCAGGACTCAACGCCCTTCGTTTAGCTGTTAGCATCGTGGTCTCGCCGGAGATGCTCGAGAGCTTGAAGCAGCTACGCAACGCGTTGCCCGCTCCGGGTCCAAGCCGCAAGAATCCAAAACGCGTCGAATTCACTCCGGATCCCTACCATGGGGGTGTGACATATGAAACCGGCGACAAGGTCGGTTACAGCTATAAGCCCAACCCCCGCGATGTCGCCGACATTCTACGAAATATTCGGCGGGGTAAGCAGTACTCCGACTTCTGCATCGCAACTAGCCACTGTCACCAGCCCGGGAATTGGTGCCAGCAGCCGCCTGACTACGAACAATCGTTTGCGCATCAGCTAATTGACGCCGGAGCCGACGCATATGTAGGGCATGGACCGCACCAGTTGCGCGGCATCGAGATCTACAAGAACCGGCCGATTTTTTATAGTTTGGGGAACTTCTTTTGTGACGACCTGCGGTCGCCCGTCGGGGCTGACATGTTCGAGGTCTACGGGAAGGACCCACGAGTCGACACGGATGCCGAGGTGACAATCGCCTCGAACGACGGCTGGGCCGACACAGTCTTCTTCGAGAGCGTTGCCACCGTCAGCCGATTTGAACAAAACCAGGTTGCTGAATTGTGGCTCTATCCGATCGAGCTCGGTTTCTCAGAGAGGTTTGCCAATCGTGGTGTCCCGCGGCTTGCTTCGGCGGCTCAGGGAAGATCTATTCTGGAGCGTCTTCAGAAGCTCTCGAAGCTATTTGGCACCGAGATTGCCATAGAGAACGACATCGGCGTCATTAGACTGAAACTCACCTCGCCGCAGTAACCCGGGTCGGTGTGTTTCCCGACAGTGTCTATGGCACAGAATTGAGGTAGTGAGCTAAGGAGCACAACGGATATGCCGAGATAAACATCAAGATGGAACAGGAAGCGCTTGAGGCTTGTCGGGTGCCTTCAGCTTCGGCGGGACCGCTCCGAAGACTGGTCTGGCAAAGCGAGCCAAAACTCTCGAATGTCTAGCCAGATTCTAACTGTTATGAGCTCGCCGTGATCGAGAGCCGTTGGAGAGACGGAGGGCCGGCCGCTAACCCCGCGGGACACAAACACCCTCTGAAGTCTGGTGTCAGCTGCGCCAGTTTCTACGATCCCGAGATCAACCGGCGCTTGGGCGTCGTCAGCGAATGGGCAAGGCGACGGCGTCGCGCCGAGCAGGCAACTGATTAGCAACTCCACAAGGTGCCGTCGCCAGTCGCCAGAACGATCGCGCCGCTGATGCCAGTATCCGGTACTGATCCTCTTCACTCCAACGACGACGCTCAGGGCCGGTCAATAATGTCACATGACTCATGCTGTGCTGCAAACTACGCTCGTAAGGACAACCTTAAGAGCGCAGCCTCGCTACCGGGCCATGCTCGCGCAAGGCGGCCCTCGCCGGACCTCGCCGGAGGGATACGGAAAAACAGCGTACGCATCCGGTGAAGACCGCAGACGTGCGTATCTGGTGGCCATGAGGACCTGAGCACCGGAGTGCTGGGGTCAAGCTTTCGATGGGGAGACGCTATGATATTCTTCGAGGAGGAGTTTGATCTCCTCGATGCCTTCATCGGTGAAGGCCAAGATCCCGTCGTCATCGTTGGCGCCGTAAACCCAGATGACGCCGTCCTCGGGCTCGAGACCGAGGGTCAGGTCCTGGATGAGCGCTTCGCTGACGCCGAGGTCCGTGGCGACACGGTCGACGGTACAGACGTGTTGCACCTTATTGCGCTGCATGAGCAGGCCGCCGCTGGTTGGGTCCGCAATTTTGCGGATCTCCAGTAAGCGCTGTTCTCAGGCCACGGCCTTTAGCTCGGGCGCGCGGATGTAGGCCCAGGGCAGCAGGTCGTCGATCTGGCTGTTCGGATGGCCGTTGACGATCCTGGTGAGGACATCGGCGACATAGCCGAGCGGGTCAACGCTGTTAAGCTTGCAGGTTTCGATCAGCGAGGCGATGACGGCCCAGTGTTCGGCGCCGCCGTCCGACGGGACCTCATGATGCCCGGATTCTA
>NZ_JAMYTD010000070.1:0-14003 GCF_040322255.1 Mesorhizobium sp. M0166
GGTACCGCAAACGACGTTTCTTCCTGCGGCAAACCTCTGTAAACGCTCACCAAAATGGGCGTTTGTGGACGGAAACTAGACTAGCCACGGCTCTCACGTTCCCGACACCAGCTAAGCAACCCGCGCCTCTCTAGTCAGATCAAATTCACGCGGCGATTGCTCTGCAGCAGTTAGCCGCTTTCCCGCGTCTAGTAAAATGGCGGCCCGCGGTCCAACGTAGAATGCTTTAATTTTACTAAATTGCTTTTTGACTGCTCTG
This sequence comes from Mesorhizobium sp. M0166, assembly GCF_040322255.1. Classification (NCBI taxonomy): domain Bacteria; kingdom Pseudomonadati; phylum Pseudomonadota; class Alphaproteobacteria; order Hyphomicrobiales; family Phyllobacteriaceae; genus Mesorhizobium; species Mesorhizobium sp. M0166. The sequence continues at coordinate 260 of NZ_JAMYTD010000070.1, forward strand.
TTAAAAGTCTTCATTAGCTCCTGGGCAAGCGGCGTGTCGGAGACCGTTGCCACGCGGCCATTTATCACAACGTCTTCAGTCCATTGCCACCAGGGGAAAAAGTTACGTCCGGATTGCCAAGCTGATCTAGCGAATACCGGATGCCGGAAGGTGTTTTTATCGGCCTCACCTCAATGGGCACAGCGTGGCCAGTGACAAGAAATGATCGATCGCTAGAAGCCGATTCAGTGGTTGATTGCCCAAGAGCTGGAATTTGCATTCCATTGCTAAAAGAGTCGAATTCCATCTTGGGAAAAAGACCCATGAGGATGTATTTTATCGAAATTTCACGTTCTACTGCCTCCAGTACGGGAAGAAGATCGTCCTTTAGCGCGAAGAAGTGAATCTGCCTCATATGAATTACCCTTAGGCACAAGTAATGGCTGGAATTACGGTGGCCCATGTGCTGGGAAGATACGACCAGTTCAAGCCAGCAGATGCGCCAGCAGCGCCCTTAGCTGCGCTGGCTTCAGGGGCTTGCGCATCAGCTCGATGCCGGCGGCGCGGGCGGCGTTGGCTATTGTCTCCGAACCATCGGCGGTGACGATGAGCGCCGGCACGGCGCGACCGAGATAATCACGGACTTCGGCGATTGTGGTAGTGCCGAGGTCGCCTCCGTCGAGATGCTGGTCGGCTATGACAATATCTGGCAACCAGTCGGTATCGCCAAGCAAGTCGAGCGCGTCACCGGTCGAGGTGGCGGGGCGCACCAGGCATTGCCAGCGCTCGAGCAGGGTGGTCATCGCCTGCAGCACCTCGATATCGTTCTCGACCAGCAGCACCTTTGTGCCGAACAGACCGTAGCCGCGCGGCCGCTCCATGTCGACGGTGCTGGCGACGGGATCGGCCGTGTCGCCAATCCCGACCGGAACGTCGATATGGAAAATCGTGCCATGTCCGACCTTCGACGAAAACGTGACGGGATGGCTGAGTGCCGCTGCGATGCGGCGCACGATGGCCAGCCCCAACCCCAGCCCGCCGGCGGCAAGCCCGGCATCCGTCGGGATCACGCCGCGATGGAATTCCTCGAACACCGCCTCGCGCTGGTCGTCGGGGATGCCACAGCCGGTATCGGCGACGTCGATGCGGATCGTGTCGCCGCGATGCCTGGTGCCGACCAACACGCCGCCCGAGCGGGTATAGCGCAGTGCATTGGACAGGATGTTCTGCAGGATGCGTCGCAGCAAGGTTCGGTCCGAACGAACGAGCGCATTGACTGGCCGAAACTTCAGCGTCAGCCCCTTCATCTCCGCGACCGGCTGAAAATCCGAGCGAAGAGACGAAAACAGCGTCTCCAGGCTGACATCGGTGATGTCGGGCTGCACGACGCCGGCATCGAGCTTGGAAATGTCGAGCAAGGTACGGAGCAGGTCCTCCATCGTCTCCAGCGATCGCTCGACCTGGCGGACCAGGTTTCTGCCTTCGTCGCTGGTCTGTACTTCGGCAAGCGCCGAGACCGACAGATGCGCGGCGTTCAGCGGCTGCAGCACGTCGTGACTGGCGGCCGCCAGGAACCTGGTCTTGGACAGGTTCGCCAGCTCGGCGTTTTCCTTGGCCGCGTTCAAGTCGATGTTCGACTGCTCCAGACGGCGCAAAGTCGAATGCAGCTCTTCGGTGCGGCTGCGCACCCGGCTCTCGAGCGAAATGGCGGTCTGGAACAGCGAAAAGGCATTGCCTTGCTGGTCCATGGAACGCTCGACGCGGCTGATCAGCGCGGCGTTTATCTTCTTCAGCCTTTCCAGGTCGTCGATGTTCCTGAGCGGCATCCCGGATTTCCTACTCCGCCGCTTTGGCCGCATTGCGTTCACCGAAGGCGATGCCGGTGAAGGTCTGGTTCAGATGCATCGAACGGTACTGTTCGCCATAGGTGCCGAAGCCGAGGACGTTGTTGACCTTGTAGAGTTCCGAAATCTCGCGATAGACCTGCCGGTTGCGCGCGTCGAGCCGGCGCAGCACGCAGTCGAAACCGAGGATCAGGTCGATGCCGCCAAGCCTTTCGCTGACGTCGCTGAGCGCGGCGCGGGTCGCCTCGACCATGTCCTTGGGCTGGGCGACGGCAAGCACGACACCATCGTCGATGGCGCAGAAGAACGACAGCGAGCCGTCCGCGTGCATCTTCTGGATTGAACGGCAGTAAAATTCGCCGCCGACTTTCACCACCACCGGGTGCGAGGCAAAACTCAGTGGCGTCAGCATCTGCGCGACGACGCCGACCGAGGCGGCATATTCCTCGGCGGCAATCGTGGCGTTGAATTCGCGCACGATGCGGTGGTCGGGATCGGATGCCGTCACCACCAGCTTCTCGTCGGTGGGAACGAAATTGTCGGTCTTGAACACGTGGAAAGGAATTTCCGTGGTGATCAGCACGATAATGGCGCTGTCGGAGGTCACTTTGCCGTTCGAGATCAGCCGCGTTGTCTCGAATTTCAAATCATCACCAGCCGACCCGCCGATCAGTGGGATGTCGTCGAGCCCCCAATGGATGGCGGAGGTCACCGCTTCTTCGGCGTAGGACAGCCCGTCGATCAAGCAGAGTGCGAAAGTGGTGTCGGCCCGCTCGTGCCCGAGGCGCTCGCGTAACGAACGCCTCAGCGCCTCGACCTCGCCGGTAATCCCGTCCATGCCCGATGAGGACAGATTTTCGACCATGGTGCTGGCTGCCGAAAACGATACGGAGGGAAGCAGCATAGCCAGGACCTGGCCTTCCTCCAGCCCCTTGGGCGTTATCTCACCGGCCGTCGAGCAGCCGGCATAGTGGAGCGCCGGCGCGTGGGTCTTCAGCGCTTCCGACAGGGCGAAGGCCTCTATGAGGCTCTGCGAGAAAAACAGGAGGGCAAACCCGGCGTCAATGGCCGCTGCTTCCGCTGCCACCGCCCGGGCGAACGCATCCGCGTCGGATTCGTCGGTGGTGAGTACCGAAAGGCCGCATGCATAGCGCGTCCGTGACTTGGCCAGCGGCTTCCTCCTCCATTTCCTCCGACGCTTTTTTGTGCGCGTCTGGCGCGCCGGCGTCGAGGTCATTGTTGTCTCGAAGCGGGGCTTTGGCAATGAGCCAACATGATGGATTTGAAGTTTCTGCCGTTTGACGACGTCCGCGCAGCCGCTCACAGACGGAAGGCCGCATCGCACGGCCATCGCGTTCGCTTACGCCGTTTTCTGGCTTTGCGTGACAATTGCGTCATCCAGCGGGCAGCGCAAGTAAAGCGCAGCATCACGACTGATGATAAATCCGTAAAAGAGAGTGCGAAACTTCGTGGGAGCAAGGTCTTCGCGGGTGCCGGAGATATTCGTCACCACCGCCTCGAAAGTAGCGCGAGCGCTACCGAGGAAGGCCCGAGAGACGAAGTCAAAGCTGCACCTGGAGCTGATCGACGGAGAGCAGTTGCTTGAGATGCTTTACACAACCCACGCCTGCCCAGCCGCCGCAGGTCAAAACTCGACCGGGAATGGCGGGACGTCCATGGCCCGGGCCATTCTCGCACTCGACTTTTTACTGATTACATGGGCGGAGTCTCGTTGGGGGAACCGCAGACCCACGCATTTCACGCTATTGCAAGTCATTCAAATTTGAGCTTCCGCACTCATGCTTTGTCGAGAGTATCTCCGTAGGTTTTGGCCGTTCTGAATTGCCGTCGGCGACGACGACGACGAAATAGGAGAACGCAATGGCTCGCAATCACGTTGAACGTCTTGTTGAGTTTAGGGAAATCTTGGTCGCGACTCGACGCGAAGGAGTCCGTAACGTGCACCATACTCGCGACGCAATGCGGGCAAGTGGCTTTCAGATCGGGGACAGCGACGGCTCCAGCTACGGAGCCGAGCTGAAGGTGCTCCAAGAGGAAATTGAGGCAGTCGATCGCGCCATCGAAGACGAGAAGCGGTTGACCCTGGCCCTCGAGAGCGCGGCTCAATCCCGCCGACCGACTAAACCGAGAATCGTGAAGGGAACATAGAGCCAGGTAAGGCTTTTGGCGCCCGTCACGTCGATCGCCTTCGTCGCCGCCGTGGTGCAGCGCCCTAAAAGCGGACGTTACGCTTTCCGCCCTAGCGCGACGTAGAGCATTTGCTCGGCAAAAATCGCTACTGTGAACTCCGACATCGCATGGCGGACCAACAGGCTCGGCCAACATCAGATGAGATGTAGTCCCAACAAATGCAGTTCAGACAATCGATTACGCGTCTTTGTTGAAGTCGTACCCTACCAAATGAGCGCCGGACCTGAAACGATTGATCTAGGACTCGCTCATCCTCGCCACTCTGTGGGGCCTCTCAATTCCTTTCTTGTAGCGCATGCGGCCGATCCGAAAGGATCGGCCGCATGCGGCATCCTTCACTGACTGAAACACACTTGAAAATCGGGGCCCCATGTAGACTAAGTTGTATGGACTAAGTCGTGAGGCCCGCAATGCGCACCGTCAATATCCACGAGGCCAAGACGGACTTGTCTCGTCTTGTCGACAGGGCAGCCAAAGGCGAATCCTTCATTATTGCCAAATCCGGCAAGCCGATGGTCAAGGTGGTTGCCATAGACGCACCTGCGGCCGGCGAAATGCGTCGGGTGGGGTTTATGGCCGGGCAGTTTTCAGTTCCGGACAATTTTGATCGCATGGCCGATGACGAGATCGAAAAGCTGTTTGGCGGCGATACATGAAACTTCTTCTCGACACTTATCTTCTGCTCTGGGCGGCGGGCGAGCCCGAAAAGCTCCCGCCCGCAGCCCTCGCTGAGATCGAGAATGCCGATAATCACCTGACGTTCAGCGCCGCAACTCCCCGGGAGATTGCCATTAGACGCGGTCTGGGCCGCCTTGACTGTAAGGTCGATGCGTCTTTTACGTCGGGGCCTGATCGACAATGGCTATCATAAGCTGCCAATCACCGGCGAGCATGCCATTGCAGTGGAGGGGCTTCCACCTATCCACAAGGAGCCCTTCGATCGGATCGTGATTGCTCAATCGATTGTGGAAGGCATTACTTTGCTGACCGTCGACGATCTGGTCGCGCAGTATCCTGCGCCGGTCCGTCATCTCTGATCAAACTGGACCCCAAGCCCTCGGTAGGGTAGTCAGCTATCGCTTCAGACCAGCCATGAAAGCCTTCACTCGAGCAGAGTCGACTTGGTTCCACCAGACGCCGTCGTGCTTCAGCGCGCTGGCGATGATGACCCCGTCGACAATGGCGAGGATATCCTTGGCGTTACCCGGGGTGACACCACTGCCGACCAGCGTCGGCAGGCCGGCAGCCTGCTTGATCATGCTTATGTAGCCCAAATCCGCGGCGTGGCCGGTACGCTGGCCGGTGGCGATGATGGCATCGGCATCGAAGAAGACCAGGTCCTTGACCAGTTCCTCCACCGGGCGGTCGGCAACGATGGCGTGTGCGCCGTGCTTGACATGGGCATCGGCGAAAATGCGGATGCCGTTGGCGCGCAGCCTGGCGCGGTAGCGCGCCGCGCGGCCAGACTCGCCTTCGACAAATCCCTCATTGGCGACATAAGCGTTCGCCCATTGATTGACGCGGACGAAACCGGCGCCGGCAGCGCTGGCGATCGCCAAGGCCGGGATCGCGGCATTGGCCAGCACATTGATGCCGATCGGCCTGCCGAGTTCGCGGCGGATGCGGTCGGAGACGACCGCCATATAGGCGGCCGTCTCCGGGCCGATATCGTCAGGCTTGGCGAAGGGGATGTCGCCATGGTTCTCGACGATGACGCCGTCGCAGCCGCCGTCGAGGTAGGCCTTGGCGTCGTCGAGCCCGCGCTGGTAGATCGCCTCGATAACCTCGCCGTCATAGCGGGGCGCGCCGGGCAGCGGCGCCAGATGAACGACGCCGATCACCACCTTTGTGCGGCCAAAAAGGTCTAACAATGCGTCGCCGCCGGATTGGCCGATCTGGTTCATGAGAGCTCCATTTGATCGATGAGTGCCGCCATCTCGGAGGCGGAAGGACAGGACGCCAGCGTGCCCGGCCGTGTCACGGCGATTGCGGCGGCCGCGAGCGCCAGCTCCAGTGCCGAGATGACCGGCATGCCCCGCGCAAGCCCGCCGGCCAGACAGCCGCAGAACACATCGCCCGCGCCGCTGGTGTCGAGCGCTTCGACGCACGGCGCCGGCAAGCGAATTGGGTCCGCCCGGCCCGCACCAAGCAAGAGACAGCCTGCGGCACCGAGGGTGATGACGACGGTGCAGGCGCCTTTGGCCACCAGCGCGCCGGCTGCTGCTGTCATGTCATCCCGGCCGGTCAGGGTTTTCGCCTCGGATTGGTTGACCACCAGAACCTCCGCCAGGCCGAGATCGGGCACAGAAGCCGCATCGATGGGGCTGGCGTTGAGGACGGTGCGCGCACCGTTTCCCTTTGCTGCCCCCAGGCAGGCATTGGTCGCTGCGGCCCGCAGATTGCCCTGACAGACGAGGATATCGCCGGGGGCGATCCAGCGGGCAAGTGCTGTTTGCGCCACCGGATCGAAGGCTTCGCTGCAGGCGACGCCGCTGACGATGAAATTCTCTCCGCCTTTATCGACGACGATGGTCGAGCGGTCGCTCGACAGCTCGAATTCGCTCGCCTCAAGGTTTGATAGCTCGCTGTCGAGGCGGCTCCTGATCCACGCGCCAGCAGGGTCCTTGCCGAGCGCCGTCCAGAACGTCACCTCTGCACCAGTCCGTGCTGCTGCGACTGCCTGGTTGGCGCCCTTGCCGCCGAGCCCGTCGGCATAACTCATGGCATTCAAAGTCTCGCCCGCGGCAGGGAAGCGGCCGATGCGAAACACGGTATCGACGCAGGCATTGCCGACGACGTGGACATGCATGGCTCAGCTCTCACCGGTCGCCCAGCCCAGCATCTGTTCGAAAAGGGTCTTGTAACCTGGCCAGGCGATGAATTGCGGCGGCAGCCAATGCGGCCCGACATCGGATGTCCAGGCAACGGTGCGGCCCTTGCCGTAATGGCCGGTGACAAGCAGCGGCAGCGAACCATAGTCCGACGACACGCTGGCCAGGACCTCGGCCCCGTCCTTCAGCGTCACCTCGTTGAAGCCGAGCAGGATCGGCCAGTCCGAGCCGAGGCCCCTGAGGATGGGATGGCTCGACCCTGGTTTCGGCACGGGCGCAAAACCTTCGGGAACCTCGACGCGGTCGTCGTAGGCCAGGCAGTTCACCGGCAGCACGTCCTCGACCGGGGTCTTGCGGTAGCGCGCGCCGCCATTGATGCCCTGGAAGCTGTAGTAGCCGCCGAACATCAATAGACCGCCGCCGCCGCTGACGTAATCGCGCAGCAGGCGCAAGCGGTTCGGCGTCGGCTTGGAGTGTACCCAGGTGTCGGGATGCAGCAGCAGCGTGTTGGCGCCGATGTCGGAGAGCACGACCGCGTCATAGGCGGACAGCGCCTCCATCGTCTGTGGAAAGCCGCGCTGCGCCTCATGCGCCGGCATGAAAGTGACGTCGAAGTCGGTCGCCTTCAGCGCGCCCAGCAACTCGTCCGCGCCGGTGTGGTAGGTAACGGTCGGAAACTGATCGAAACCCTTGATATGGGTCGCGGTCGACACCCAGGATTCGCCGGCAAGCAGGATTTTCTTCTTGGACATTTGAACTCCCGTCGTAACTCGAGGCCATTCAGAGCCGCGCGAATACGCTCTTTGGATTGGCGATCAGCATGCGGTCGATAGCAGCCTGCTCGACGCCGTGGCGTTTCAGGCGCGGTATGAAATGCTTCAGGATATAGCCATAGCCGAAGCCGCCGAAGCGCGTCAGCATGATCTTGAGGAATACATCCTGCGACAACAGCAGGCGGTCGCCGAAGCCCGCCTCGACAAGGGCAGCGATGGCGCGTGCATTCTCCTCGTCGGAGGGCGATTGCGCGTCCTGGTCGGCATAATAATAATCCATGCCGATCATGTCGTATTCGAGGAACGTGCCGCGCCGGGCGAGGCTTTTCTGGTAATCGGGGTCGTCGTGGCTCGGGTTCATGTGGCAGAGCACGGTGTGGCGAAGATCGGCGCCCTCGGCCTCGACGATATCGAGCACGTCGTGCGCCAGCCGCTCCCAGCCAGGCAGATGGATTGACAGCGGCACGCCGGTGATGCGCGAGGCACGCGCGGAAGCCCGCAGCGACTTGCGTTCCTCGGCGGTGAAATCCTTGCTGACGCCGACCTCGCCGATCAGCCCGGCCATGATCGGCGGCTGCGTCTCGCCGCCGCCGACGTCGTTGACGATGAACTCGGTCACCGCGTCCACATCCATCGCCTTCAGCCATTCGGGATGGGTGTGCTCGAGATAGAAGCCGGTGCCCATGACGACTTTCAGGCCGGACATGCGGCTGATGCGGGCGAGCTTTTCGGGGTCGCGGCCGATACCGATATTGGTGGCATCGACGACGGTGTGGCCGCCCAGCGCGCGATAGCGCTGCAGCTCCGACAGCGCCAGGTCGGCGTCGTCAAGCGAGACGTTGTCGCGGTTGACGTATGGGTTCATGCGCAACTCGCCGATGATCTCGATATTCACCGGCTGCTCGGCGATCGCCATGTCATTGGGATGGCAGGGGCATTTCCAGCTGCGCGCGCCGTCGAGCAATATGTGCTCGTGCATCAGCGTGATGCCCATCTCCTCGACCGGAACCGGGCCGAGCACGGTCATCACATGGCCGGTTTCGACCCCGATTGGCAGCCGCTGCCTGGGTACCGCGTCATCGAACAGATCGCTCATCGGCTCAACGGCTCCGCACGGCGCCGCGAAACAGGCGGAAGTTCAGCCAGATAGCGATCAGGATGATCGTTCCGGTGACTATCGGCGTCAGGAAAGGCGACAGATGCGCCAGGATCAGGCCGTTGCCGATTACGGCCACGGTCAGCGCGCCGAGCACCGTGCCGATGATCGTTCCGCGGCCGCCGAACAGGCTGGTACCGCCGAGCACGACGGCGGCGATGACTTCCAGCTCGAAACCCTGTCCGGCATTCGAAGATCCCGATCCAAGCCGGGCAGCAATGATGATCCCGGCAAGGGCTGCCGCGGTGGCGGAAATCACATACACGAACAGCGTCGTCTGCCGCGTATTGACGCCGGCACGCCGCACCGCCTCGGCGTTGGCGCCGATACCCGTGACATAGCGGCCGAATGGCGTCTCGTTGAAGGCGAGATAGGCGATGGCCAGGATCGCCAGCGCTATCAGCGCCGGCACCGGCACGCCAAGGAACCAGGCGCGGCCCAGCACGGTGAAAGCGCTTCCGGGCTCGATCGGGATGGAATAGCCGCCGGTGATCAGCAGCGCCACGCCACGGATCACCGAAAGCCCGGCAAGCGTGACGATGAAGGACGGGATGCCCTCATAGGCGACGAAATAGCCCTGCACCGCGCCAAGCAAGGCACCGAGCGCCAACATGGCGAGGATAACGACTGGCCAGGGCACGCCGAACTGCAAAAGCGTCGCCGACAGCGTCGCCACCAGCGCCAGCACGGAGCCGACCGAAAGATCGATGCCGCCGGTGGTGATGACGAAAGTCATTGCCGCGGCGACGATCAGCAGCGGCGCCGACTGCCGCAGGATGTTCAACAGATTGGGCGACGTCAGAAAGGCGTCGGTCGCAATCGAGAAGATGATGCAGACGACCAGAAAGAACAGCGCGATCGAGACGACACTGCCATTGGCGAGCAGCGCATCGCGCCAGGTGCCCTTGTGCACTCGTGAGGGCTGGGCGGCGTGGATCGCGTCGCTCATGCCGGCGCTCCACCGCGATAGCCATTGGTGGCGGAACGCGCGCTGAACTTGCGGCCGACGATCAGATTGACCACGTCTTCGATATTGGTCTCGCCGATCAGCCGCTCGGCGACATTGCGCCCTTCATACATGACCTGGATGCGATCGCAGACGAGGAACAGATCCTGCAGCCGGTGGGTGATCAGGATGACGCTGACACCGCGCGCACTGACCGCGCGGATCAGTTCGAGAACCGCCTCGACTTCGGCCACGGCGAGCGCTGCCGTCGGCTCGTCCATAATCAGCACGGTCGGCTCGAACGAGGCGGCGCGGCCGATCGCGATCGACTGACGCTGCCCGCCGGAGAGGTTTTCGACCTTGAGCCGCGTGTCGGCAATGACGATACCGAGCCGATCGAGCATCTGGCGCGTCTCGTCATGCATGCGCTTCTTGTCGAGAAAAGAAATGCCCGCGATGCGGCGGCGCGGCTCGCGGCCGAGAAACAGATTGCCGGCGACATCGACCGTGTCGCAGAGCGACAGGTCCTGGTAGACCATCTCGACGCGCGCCGCACGCGCGTCCGCCGGCGAGCTGAAGATCACCGGCTTGCCATCGATTTCGATGGTGCCGGCGTCGGGAACCACAGCCCCCGACAGCACCTTGCTTAATGTTGACTTGCCCGCGCCGTTGTCGCCGACCAGCCCCAGCACCTCGCCCGGTTTCAACGTCAGCGACACGTCATCGAGCGTTTGGATGGCGTTGTAGCGCTTTGAGATGCCGCTCATCCGCACCCGATAGGTCTGGCCACTGCTCATCTCGGATTCCACGCGATTGCAAAGGGAGCCGCGGCGCGAAGCGGCGCCGCGGCTCGGTCGCCGGCGCAGTTTACTTGAACATCGCGCGGTATTCGTCGACATTCTTCTTGGTCACGATCGTCACCGGGATATTGATGATCGGATCGATTTTCTCGCCCTTCTTGAGCTTGCCCAGCGCTTCGACGGCGGCCTTGCCTTCGCCGGCCGGATCCTGCTGCACCACCGCCAAGACCCAGCCGTCGTCGATGCCCTGAACGGCCTGCTTGGTCAGATCCCAGCCGAACACCTTGACGTCGCCGGTGCGGCCCTGGCTGGTCACGGCCGAAACTGCGCCGAGCAAGGCCGGCTCGCCGGTCGCATAGAGCGAGTTCATGTCCGGATTGGCGGTCATCAAGTTTTCCGAAGCGCTCAACGCAGTCTCCTGAACGTTCTGGCCATCGACGGTGTCGAGGAAGGTGATGGCCTGGCCGCTTTCGGTCACCGCCTTCTTGAAGCCGTCGAGCCGCTGGTTCTGGATGAACGAATTGAGTGCGCCGACGATACCGATCTTGGCCTTGCCGCCCATCTCGGTCTTCACATAGTCGGCGTAGAATTTGCCGATGTCCTCGCCGGCCTTTGTGTTATCGACGCCGATGAACGAAATATTGTCGCCGTCGGGGATCTGCGCGTCGATGGCGATGACCGGAATGCCGGCTGCCTTGGCCGCCGTGATCGCAGGCTTGACGCCGTTGACGTCGATGGCGACCAGAATGATGCCGTCGACTTTCTGCGTGATGTAGTTCTCGATCGCGTCGTTCTGCGCGCTCGGCACATTGTTGGCGTTGAAAATGACCAGCTTGGCGCCGGCGGCGTCGGCTGCCTTTTGCGCGCCCTCGTTGATCTGGTTGAAGAACAGGGCCTGCTGGTTGATGTTGACGAGAGCGAACGTATCGGCAAGCGCTGATCCCATGGCTGCCGAGCCCATGGCAATGGCGGCGGCACAGCCGGCGAGAAGTTTGAACAGACGCATTTCGGTTCCCCTTGCTTGCGGACCAGACCTCGGCTGGTCCCGTTGGTGCTACAGGCACGAGGCAAGCATTCAAGAGACTTGAATATTTGTCAATCCAAATGAACGCAGAGCGTTGCTCAGAAAGTCGCCGGCGTGTTGACCCAGAAAATGCTGGCGCGTTCCTCGCCGATGTTGCGGTAATGATGCGGCAGCTCCGACCTGAACACGAACGCATCGCCTGTGGCGAGAGCATGGCTCTTGCCGTCGACGATCAACTCGATCCGGCCGGCGAGCACATAGCCGACTTCCTCGCCGGCGTGCTGGATCGGGCCTTCGCTCGAGCCCTCTGCCTCGATGTGATGGATGTTGCACTGTAAGAGGTGGCCAGGCGAATACGGAATGATGCGTTCGAGCGAAATTCCTTCGCCACGCCGTAGCGCGTCGAGCGCAATCAAAGGCCTTGCGCCCGACCGGAATACGATCGCCTCGTCGTCATCGACTTGTTCGAACATCCAGCCGATGTTGGTGTCGAGAACCTCGACCAGACGGTGAAGCATGGGCAGTGACGGCGAAGCCTTGCCGTTCTCGATCTTGGACAGCAGGCTTTCCGAGCAATTCGCAGCCGCGGCCAGCGTCTTCAGCGTCATGCCGCGTGTCTGGCGGGCGAGGCGCAGCCGAGTTCCAAGTCTCGCGGCATTTACGGTGGCGTCCGTTTCTGACTCTGGCCGCCGTCGATCGATTTTGTTCATCTGTTCGCCAACCATCCAATGGTCAAGGGCAACTATCGCGCGAGCAAAAGACCTCGGCCGACGATTTGCAAGTGCTGGTGCGTCAAATTCGAGACTGCAGCCGCAGCTACCGGCGTCTGTCGAATGCTGCTCCCGTATGGACCGTGCTGATGATCCCGCGCCAGTTGTCCCTGTCGCTTGCTGGCCATCGGGGCGTCACCGTTCCCGCGTTGCGTCACGTGGCGAGTGCGACTCGGACGACGCGGGCGAGGCGCGCCAGACAGCCAATCTACACAACCACGACCGTGCCGACACGATAAAATCTGACTGTGACCGAATTTGCGGAGCGCGCCCAGAGTCACCCGCGGCAGCGCCCTATGGAGGAACGCCCAGGGTGCGCGGGCTCTCGGTGGCGGCGATGCACTCAATAAAAATCCCTGAGGCAATCGCGCACCGCCTGAGCTTCGACAATTTTGAAGAAAGTCCAACAGGATTAATGGACTAGCACTAGGCGGATGTGAATTGCGGAAGCGATGCGCGGTTAATGCTTTAGAAGTATAGACACATCGACGCGAGGTGCGAAGAAGCAACGCCAATACAGCTGATTGGTTACGACATATTTATTTTCGCAGATATGGTATTGCCCGTCCGGGGATTCCTGTACACGGTCCCGTGGGATGATGAAATTATGCGGCAAATAGGTGTAGCCACCGTCTACCCTGGACCGCACCGAAGACCGAGGTACGGCGCGGCAATCTGAACCGCCGCAGCACTTGAATTTAGTCTGTGGGTCAATCTTGTCTTCGTACCAATCATGGGCGTTAACGGCTGTTGCGGCGGCGATACACATTGCCGTAAAGATGAGCCTTCGCATGGCATTCCTCAAGTATCTGGCAGGCGCTGCTCGTTCGGGTTTCCATGTATATTAGCGTTCCATTGAAAATACCATTGGCCTCCGAATGACTTAACGCAGCTCCAGCAAGCGACGCTCGCAGCGGAAGACCGTATTGGGCCACTTCAGGACGACGCTTGCGCCGAACAAAGGTCTGCTGTTGGCGCCTCCACGCGTTTTCGGGAGCTCGCATGCTCGTTTCCATCTAAAAACGTTGTCCACGGGCCGTAAGTTACCCCGGCGGCTATCCATTCCGACCAGCCGGCGCACGCCGGGCGGTCGTTGGCGTGGCTTCAACATGGCTTCACCAGAAGCTTGGGACGCCCCTCTGCCAATGATGCATGCAGCAATCGCACACTCAACGACCGCCGTTCGCCGCCGACCGCGCTCGGATCGTAGTCCGAATGACTGCTCGTGACGGAGATGAGAATCCTGTTGGTAGCGTTAGTCGTGGGAGCATGGAAATTATTGAGTAATTTTGTCTTAGGGGGCGCTACCATATATGCATGATTTGGATAGTGTCCTGAAGGTTCTGCAAAAAGTTTTGGAGAGAGAACGGCGCTTGCTCTGAAGGGCGAGCGGCCATGGCACGGTGGTGA
>NZ_JAMYTD010000071.1:0-13144 GCF_040322255.1 Mesorhizobium sp. M0166
TCGGGAGAGAACTTGTTGGTCGTCTTGCTTGTCATGGCTCCACCTTCTCAGGAGTTGGAGCCTCCGATCAACCCGGGGCGGTTCAGGGATTTCGTTCCGCGCCTGCCTTTCAACCCAATAGAGCTGTTCAAAGAACCGGAGCGCCTGTTCCGGCGGGCCGCCGCCTTTCTTCCTCGCCTTTAGGGCATCGACGAAGCGCCGCCTGGAATGGGCCATGCAGCCAAGATGCGTTGCCCCTTCCAGCGTGCGCCAGGCGGAATAACCGTCACTCATCACGATGCCGCGGTAATCGCCCAAGAAGGTCTGCGGGTGTATCTGGCCGCGACCCGGCTGATAATCGAGCAGCACGATCGGCTCGTCACTGTCGTGGCCGCTCCGGTATGCCCACATGTACGAGGTGCTGGTGGCCTCTCTGTCCATTTCCTTCAGCACCTGGACCGTGGTCTCGTCGCCATGGATGAGGGGCTGCGATCTGAGCCGCAGCTTCAGCACCTCATAGATGCGGGCGAGATGCTTTTCGCTCGAGCCGATCACCCAGTGACCCAGAGCGCCACGGCTGACAGGAACGCCCGCGCGCTCGAAGGCCTGCGCCAGGCGGTAGAGCGGTGTGCCGTCGACGTATTTGTGAACGAGCACGAAGGCCAGCGTCGAGGCCGTGGCGATGCTGCCCGGCAAGGGTTGCGCGGGCATCGGCGCGGTCACGACCGGCGTGTTGATGCCGGTACGGTCGCAATGACGGCAAGCATATTTGAACCGCACATTCTGCAGGACCTTCGCCTTCACCTCGATATGAAGTTGCTCGGTAACGGCCTCGCCCATGCGATGCATCGGGTGACGGCAGCAAGGACAAGCCTTCTGATCGTCGGGAAGGTCATACTCGACGCGCTCGCGCGGCAGGTTTTCCGGCAAGGCCTTGCGGCCGCGCTTCTTTCCCGTCGCCCCTTCGCTCGCCGGCAAGCCCGTGTCCGGCAGGACAACGACGCCGCCATCTTCGTTGTCGGCGGCGTCCTCATCCGCGGCCTGTTCGGCTTCATTGAAGAGGCGGTCAATGTGCTTTTCACTGCGCGGCGCAAAACGATGCAGTCGTGCAAGCGCCAGCTCTTCCTCGAGTTTGACGACGCGTTCGGTGAGTTGACGGTTCTGCGCCTGCAGTGCAGCAATACGCGCCATCAACGCTTCAACAGTCGGTTCGCCGGGTCGATTCATCAGATTCTTGAATCGAAAGCATGCCGCCGCGTCAACCGCTCAATTCGAGAGCCCTCAACCCGCAACCTGATATTGCCGCACCGGATGGCGGACCATCGCATCGATGTCGATGCCGTCGAGGATCCAGTGCAATTGCTCGGTCGTAAGCGTGACCACCGCTGCCTCCCGGCGCGGCCACCGGAACTTGTCCTCGGTCAGCCGCTTCAGGACCAGCACAAAGCCCGACCGATCGAAGAACAGGAGCTTCATCCGGTCGCGACGGCGATTGCAGAACGCAAAAACCGCCGGAGCAAACGGATCGAGCGCCATCGTCTCTTGGACCAGAACCGCAAGGCTGTTGATGCCGGCCCGAAAGTCGATCGGCTCGCGGTGCAGGTAGACTTTCAGGTCAGCGCCCAGTCTGAACATGACCCAGTGCTCCGATGGTCGCCGTCAATGCATCCACATCACCGCATTCCAGCGTCAACGTCACGCCGTTCGGCAGCGACGCGCTCACCTTGGCTGGAGAGGAAAAAGGCGCTGTCCTTTTCGATGCCGACCTACGTGCCCCATCGCAAGTCCCCGGCAAATCCACCGCAGCCATGCTGCTCTGTCGCAGCAAGGCCCGATCGGAAGTGCTTTCAATCTGAACCGGAATGAACGCCGATGGTGGGGGCTGTGGGAGGGACTGGGTCTCCGCCCGCTTCTTTATCCACTTCCGAAGAAGGTTCGCATTGACCCCATGTTCGAGCGCAAGCCTCGATACCGACACGCCAGGCCCAAGACAGGCCGAGACAAGACGGTCCTTCGATGCCGGGTCGTATCGGCGTCGCCCGTCCCGACCGACAAGCCTCACCCGCAGTTTCTGCTCATCTTCTTCCATCACAAGGTGTCCACCTATTTTGGTGGACACCTCATGCATCAGAGCACTCAACAGCAAAAGGTGCGGGGAAATTCGCGCTTACGTTTGATCGCGGGATTGGCCCCACGCACCGAAGGTCACCACATCAGGAAGGGCATCCCCCAACTGCGCAAGATCAGCTCGAGCAGCAGTCGACCAGCACAGGTTGCCGACGAGCGCGATCGTGGCCGAAATCCGAACCCATCCGGTCGTCACTGGCACTTGAGACCCAACTGCTTGCTGCTGAGCGGATTTGCAACGCGGGCTTCGAGTAGCTGCGGGAACACAGGCGCGTCAAACAATCCTCTCTTTGCGCGCACGGTGAGATGGACCGACTCTTGCGCGCTGTAAGATTGAGCGTTGTCGGCGACACAGTAGTCGCTGAGCTGAGCGACTCCGTAAACCCAGCTTTGGTCGACAATCGGACCGCTGGCAGAGGCCTCGACGCATTTGATCATCTGCGAGAACTTGTCGATCACCTCGCACGCTACCGGCGTCTGAGGTTGCAGGTACGGATAGCAGCGGATCCGTTGATTCAGAATGCCGTGCTCAGCAACCAATTGCATTCTCTCGCCGCAAGCACGAACTGGAACTCGGCAAGGCCTATCACACTGAAACGGCGCGCCTTCGGGATGTCTCCGGCATGGAGGTGGCAAATGATAGAGTCGCTGCGGCGGAAAAGTCTCTTCAGAGCTGGTGAGGGCCATCATGGCGCAGCCGGGAACAAGCGTGGAAGGATTGCTGATCAAGGCACAGGCGATCAGCACCTTTGAAAGGGCGTCTGCGCGCAAATTCCGCTTTTCCCTTCAAGCCGAGCATTGGGTTTCGCAGTTGGCGGCATCGGTTCTCCAGTTGGCTCCACACGGGCGATCATCGCTATGAGCGACGGCAGCGACAAGATGACCTTCCACGACCTGGAGCCGCTTATCAGTGATGCGGATAATATGTTGGATGTTCTCGTGAACACGCTGGATAAGACCGGCCTTACGTCGAACGACGTGGTGCTTACTGACCGGGATCGGGAGTTGATTTCCTTCATGGTCAACGTCGCAGTTGATATGACACAGAAGGTGAGGAAGGCTTATTACGCCATCGAAGGAAAGGGGCCGGGCGATAAAATTGCTGACACGTTTGTCGAATTTCTCGAAGGACCGTCGTCTGGGCGGCACTGAAAAACCGGTGCCACGACGGAACCGGTAAACAAGCCCGCTGCCTCATGGTGGCGGGCTATTTACCTTGCAGGTCGCTAGTCAGAACTCTAACGCGGCCGGCTTCGTCCAACTGCCCCGCATCGTACTTTTCAGATGCCATTTCACGGACGGCATCCAAGCCGAAGTCTTCGATCGCTTCGGTCGATGTCACGACGAGGACGCGCTCTGTGCCATCAAAGGCTTCAAGCACCAACTCGAAACGCTCAGTGGTTCCCTCTTCGCCAGTAAAAACCAGACCCATATGCCTTCTCCCTTCCGGTTAAGGTCTCGCCGCTGAAAACAGCCGAAGAACAGCGACCGCTGCCGACCCTTTTCAACCTTTTGAGTGTTCGATCTGGGGCCTATGTGAAATTCTCGCTACCGAACAGGTCGGAAGGCATCACCCTGCTTAGGCGGGTAATTCGGGACCGATACGCAAGTTTGCGACCCCATAAAAAGAGCGTCTGAAAACAGATGGGAAACAGGGAAAAGTCCAGTATTATAGAGCAAACTTTGGCTTTTTACGCAATGGTCGGTTCCATCAGCATGAGCTTGAAGCAGCATTCCTAGGAGAATTGGCGGGGCCAAGTTAAATCGCATCTTATCTCCCCCGGTTGACATAGGATGCTGAGCACGAGCTAAGTTATCGGCGATTTAATGACGGCCTGTTCGTCCATCTCGGCTTCGGGCTCACCGGCTGACGCCCTTCGCTTCCCGGCCCCGACCATCTGCACATTGTTAAAGCCCTGCAGCCAGGCATGGGCGTATTCGCGCCAGAAATCAGGGACCTGGCGTTCCTTGCCGTCCTTGCAGGCTTGAGAGCCATACATCCGCGCGTAAGTGATGCGTTCCTGGTCCTTTTTTGGCACGGCCATTCAAAACACCCTGTTCAATAGATTTGCACCCCAAGCCGGTCATTCTTCCTCCATCGCAACGCCGCACGATATCGAGTGTCATCCGCCGGTATGTGAAGGATAAAACGTTCAGGGATAACGATGCTGGGGTCCACATGTAACTCGCATCCGTGAGCATGCTGGTTTCTGACGGAGCATCTGATGGTCGCATTCTCTGTGATAATGGTTCCATCCTTTAGAACAGCCGCTCGCGCATGAGAGCGACGCTCATTTTGCGGACCTTTCGGAGTGCTCATCTCATTCCTCCCGAAAATCCTGCAAAGAGGCATCCCGCAGATCCTCCTCGCCGCGCAAGTGCTTCACAAGGCCGATCAGGCCCGGCTTGACCCATCGCTTCGCCGGCCGCTTCATGCCCTTGGACGCCAGGCCTGCGTGCTCTTGGACGCGCTTCCAGAGACGCTCGCGCAATTCCCGGTTCAAGGTGACGAAGGCGCTGCCGACATAGCCCTGTGCCGCGTTCGGCCATCAGGGCCCGTGACAAGGCTACCATTGAAACCGTCGAACGGCTCACTCGCGAATGAAGCATCGGCACCACTCAAACGAATGGTAATTTTGTGCCGGAATGCGTTTAGGGTCCATTCTCGGAGACCTACGCATTCCGTTGCGTGGGAGACACAGTAGCTCCCCTTTTTAAAGGCGTCGAGATTGCCTTCAGCACCGAAAACTCAGTTCCTTAGAGCTAAAGATCGAGCGATCTGCCAGCGGGTTGTCGACCAGATAGCCGCCGACGCCAAATCGTACAGCACCTCGATAGACAGCCAGATTCTCGCCTCGACCACGCTGTCTCTCTTTAAATCCGGGGTCGTCAATGAAGTGAATTTGCTGGCACATGTTCGCGCGCGCCGCCATGACTTCACGAAGCAGGCCGGCACCGCTTCGTAGGTCGCTTCTTGACGCCCTCAGGAACTGCACACAACATGAACGCGACATGGGGGGAATGCAGATGGGTGTAATTGAAGACGTTCGAAAAGCGTTGGCCGACATGCCTTTATGGCGGCAACTCGGGAAGACCGGACCTTAGGTTCATCGCCCGCCCTGTGCTTTGCCGTAGGCGCTCGGGCTGGTGTCGGGCGTATAGATCAGTCCAACGCGCTTGCCGCCGCACTTGGCGCATTTCAGCTTCGATGAGATCGTCCGCCATCGCTGGCGCGTCCGGACCGAACTAATCCCGCAGCTTCACAATGTCGAGCACTTGGCGAGGATGGCATGGCGCCGTTTGGCAGTGCGCCGCACTTGCGGTCGCCGCATCATGACAATCGCCATCCTTTTTTCGGCCGGTCGGGCGATTGCACAGGGCAGCCGGATCGAGCTTGCTCAAGCCGACGTCAGCACAAAAGCCCGTGGCCCTTTCGGCTGTTTGCTCGGGCGCCTCATCCTTTCGGCCTCCGAACAAGCATCGGCGGCTTAAAAAATTTGGTTACAGCGGTGATCGATGTGTGATTCAAGCACAAGCGCGTCTTTCGCTGCATCGGCGGTGGAAATTGGTCGAGGCATCAGCGTCCGCGAGGCTGGATGGACGATGCCGCGAATAGCCACTGGAGGCTCAGGGGGAGTTCGAGTTGCTGTTCAAGAAAGCCATCGGCGAGAATGAGTCGTGTAGGATCGCAGGTCGAATGCGCTACAGCCGATCAGGCCATCTCAGGGTGGGCAGGTTCTTAGAACTTGATAAGAAGCAGGTGAGCCGCCATATTCCGACCCGGCTGCCAATTTCAAATGGCCCATTCCATGGATGAGGCCGGTCCGGCCGAATGGACGTCCATTTTTTTGATTTGCTGGGTGTGCGCCAGGGTCGGGGAGGAAATCTCCCGATTTGTTAGGCGCTCCTATTTTCTTGGAGATGTCTATGAAGGATTCGCGCATTCCCGAGCCAGTCTTGACGGCTATGTCGCAGGGGACCCACATCATCCGCGCTTATCGTGAACACCTTGGGTATTCGATCGAGGACCTCGCGGTGGCGTGCGGGCTTGCCGCTCAGGAAATCCAAAACATCGAGCGGGGTCTAAAGTACAACAAGGGCTATCGGAATCGGATAGCGAGATCGCTGTCCATACCTGTGGGAATTCTTGAGGCAGAGTCGGACATATCGGACGCCGCCTGATCAGTCGGATAATCTGCAATGGGTGGAAGACCGCTCTTGTGATGTGACGTTTGCGGCTGATAGTCGTCGCTTGATTCCGTTGGACGCGAATGCCTTCTGGCGCAGTACCGCCAAGAGAATTCTCGTCCACTGTCCGAGTCAGGAACTGCACACGGGCTCGCCGAACAGGAAGTTGGAACGCTTCGTCATGCTGTCTTAGGCGATATAGCCGCCCGGAGTGCTGCGACACGTGCACGATAGCATTGGCTCGCGAGGATGGATTGCTAACGGCGAACCCATGCTGGTCGGCAAGGCGATACTGGCTGGAGCATGAACTCGGCCGACGAGAGTGGCCCCCCATCCTAGGCAGGATCGGCCGACATGGCCGGCATCGCGAGCCGCTCTGAAAAGAGCACAGCGGGCATCCAGACGCTGCCGGGTTGACTATGGGTGTCGGAACCGCAAAAAGGGGCCGCTCTTCATGAGTGGCGTGCGCCGGCAGTCTAACCCCAAGCCCCCCGCCAGGCTGCCGGCGCGCTTCTAGCCGCCTTGATGCACGGCGATAAGCTTTTGACGGCCTGAAGCGACGTTGTGGTCGCCGTTGCGGTGCTTTTCCACGCGCCCCGTCAGGCGCCGGGATTGCTCCGTCGTGATGGCAGGCGGGGGTTTGCAGGTTGCGGTCGACGGGTTCGTTTCGGGGCGTCTGCCCCCATCGTTATGTCGCGAGTTGGGGGATGCGATCGAGGACGATGCGCAGGATGCGCTGGTCGGGGCACGATGTCGGCAGGTGCAGGCGGATTTGCGATTTCATCTCGACCACCCGCGCAGCGATTTTGATGAGGCGCAATCGCAGCGTGTCGAATTGGGCGACGGCAAAGCTCGAGCGCCTCGGCATCGCGGCCCGCAAGCCCCACATCAACCAGTAAGCACCGGCATGCAGGAATAGCCGGAACTGGTTGGCCGTCGCTCTGGTGCAGGATGTGCGGTCGGCGGCAAGATGCGTCTTCCACGACTTGATGTGGTTCTCGGCCGCGCCGCGCCGGCAGTAGACATCCTCGTAGAGCGCCTTGGCCTTCCCACCGGCAAGGTTGGTGACGACGAAGCGGATATCGCCACCTTGGGCGCCGACCTCGACCCGCGATGATGCGCTCGACGCGGCTCCAACTAGCGGCGCCGTCAACGAACTCCTTGAACCTGCGGACCTTGCCTGTGTTGGCCGACGCTTCGAAGCGCGCCGTCGTGCTGGCCTCCAGATCCGCGACATGCTTGCGCAGGGTCGTGGTGGGCGCGAGGCCAAAGATGAAGTCGACGTCGTTGGCGCGGCACCAGTCGATGACCTGCGGGTTGCAATAATGGCTATCGCCGCGGAGCAGGATTCGAATGTTCGGCCAGTTGATCCGGATCGCCCGCACCAGACGGCGCAGGTGGGGGCGGATCTCAGCCCCACTCGGCCGCTTGGCCGGTCGCAGGATCGCGCTGACGAACCGTCCCGCACCATCGAACACGACGATCGGCTGGAAGCCGTACTCGTCATGGGTGGGCATTGAACAGGCGAAGCTGTTGGCCTCCGTGCACAGCGTCGAAGGTGTCGTCAATGTCGAGTACGATCCGCTTCGGCACCTGCCGGAACGAGGCGCAATAGAGATCGACCATCGCCCGTCCCATCGCGACCAGCTCCCGCACGCCGGGTAGGTTCTCCAGCCGGCACAGCGTCGATTGCGACGCCAGATCCCGACCCGACGGCAGCGCATCCTGGGCCATCTTGAAGACCGGATCGCGGCGCAGCCGGTTGGCGTCGTTGCCGTCCTCGTAGCCGGCGGCGATCATCTTCATGCGAAAGCCGATCATGTCCGCCAGGCTGTGGACGACCTGGTCCGGGCAGCGCGGATCGTCGATGCAACGCGCCAGACGCTCGGCCACCCGCAACCGCTTTTCCACCTCGGCCAAGGCCAGAACGCCGCTGTTGGACGACAGCATGCCGCCGTCGAAACGGGCGACGACGGACTTGCCGCCGACTGATGACAAACCGCTCAGCGGCAGCGCAAGATCGTTCATGGTGGGTGTGGTCTCCGGGAAATGGTTCGGATCGGCTTAAGCAACCAAATCCTACGTCATTTCAACGGCTTGCGCCACATCCACCAACCCCCATGAATTTGGTTAGGTTGATGCGGCGTGCCGCCGCCGTGAGGCCGCGCTCGCTCAGCAGCGCGTCGAGAACGACGAGAAGATTCACATCGAGCCCTTTGAAACGCATGTCTTAGCTATCCATAGCGTGGATGCATTTGATTGAAACAAACGATTTTACCAATTTTCCGGAATGTCGCATGGACTTGGCAGGACCTCACGTGCGCCGATCACTGCCTCTATCGCGTGGCGAGTCCCTTGAGAAGAGCCCGAAAGAGGAAATCTGTCGCGTGCGGTGGAGATTGTACTGGGAATGAGAGGCAGCGCTCCGATCATATCGAACTCTCCGACGAATGGCGGACCGGTACAATAGTTGATCGCAACTGGTCCGGAGCTATGAAACATCTCGATTACATATGAGGTGCCGAGTGAATACGCTGACAGCACCCACCGTCGCAGCGTTTAGCTGACGTTTGTCGACGGTTCCTATCCATTTACACGCAGATTCTTGATGTGCTGGCGCAAAAGCGGGAGGCCGGCGACTTTTCTGCGTCATCGGGCTGACGCCGCAGAAGCCGAACTCGTCCGGTTCCTATGGGCATTGGGCTTGGTCGGTCGCACAGGCTCTATGAGGGGCAATTTTGGCAACGCGACGCGACTCGGGTTTTGAACGACGCCGAAAACGCAAGCTGGAAAGGAACAAGATGGCAGATCAACTCGCCAACGAAATAATCGCCATGATCAAGAAACGCGCCGCGTCGGAGGGCGGCATAGCGCCTGCCACAGGCGGCGAGATAACGGCTGCCACGGGACTGACTTCGCTCGGTATCGATTCACTGGGATTGGCGGACGTTCTCTGGGACCTGGAGCAGGCCTACGGCATCGAGATCGAGATGAATACGGCCGAGGCATGGTCGGATCTCCAGAATGTTGGGGACATGGTGGAAGCCGTGCGCAGCTTGCTCGCTAAGGGGGTGTGAATGGACAGGCGCGTCGTGATTACTGGGATTGGCGGTATTTGCGGGCTTGGGACCAACGCCGCCGCCATTTGGACAGAGATGCGAGAAGGCCGCTCCGCCATCGGCCCAATCGTCAACTCCGAGCTCCATGAATTGAGGGTCAGGATCGGTGCCGAGATCAAGGCGCTGCCGGAGCATGACATCGACGGCAAGCAACTCATCTCCATGGACCGCTTCAGCCTGCTCGCTGTGCTTGCGGCGCGCGAAGCCATGCGTCAGGCCGGACTTTCCTCCAAAGAGGGAAATAGCTATCGCTTCGGTGCGACGGTGGGCGTTGGCGGCTGCGGGTGGGATGCGATCGAGCAAACCTACCGCGCCATCCTTCTGGGCGGTAAGCGTGCCGCTCTCTTGACTGTACCCAAGGCGATGCCGGGTGCCGCTGCCGGCCAGGTCAGCATGAGTCTCGGCCTGCGCGGGCCGGTCTTCGGCGTCACGTCCGCCTGTTCTTCGGCAAACCATGCGATTGCCTGCGCGGTGGACCAGATCAGGCTCGGCCGGGCCGACGTGATGCTTGCCGGCGGCAGCGAAGCGCCGCTCATATGGGGTGTGCTGAAGGCATGGGAAGCGATCCGCGTGCTTTCGCCCGATACTTGCCGGCCATTCTCGGCCGATCGCCAGGGCCTGTCGCTTGGTGAAGGCGCCGGCATGGCGGTGCTGGAAAGCTACGAGCATGCCCTGGCTCGGGGCGCCACCATCCTTGCCGAAATTGCCGGTGCCGGCCTTTCCGCCGATGCGTCCGACATCGTCGCGCCGACTGTCGAGGGGCCGGAGGCAGCAATGCGGGCCTGCCTTGCCGATGCCAGGCTGGACGCCGAGGATGTCGACTATCTCAACGCGCACGGCACCGGCACCAAGGCCAACGACCAGATCGAGACGGCGGCGATCAAGCGCGTCTTCGGTCAGCACGCCTTCTCAATGTCCATTTCTTCTACCAAGTCCATGCACGCGCATTGCCTCGGCGCGTCCGGCGCGCTCGAGTTGATCGCCTGCGTGATGGCTATCCGCGAGAGCGTCGTGCCGCCGACTGCCAATTATCGTGAGCTGGACCCCGATTGCGATCTCGACGTCACGCCCAATGTGGCACGCGAGCGCAAGGTGCGCGTGGCACTGAGCAACTCCTTCGCCTTTGGCGGCACGAACGCGGTTCTGGCGTTCAGGCAGGTGTAGAAGCCATGAGAGATGCCTCCGGCAACATTATCTCTCGCATCCAGATGCTTGCCGGATAACTATTGTGAAGGGCGGGTCATTGACCGCCTCGGCGAATGCGGGAAGTGGCAGCGGAAGCTCGACGATCCGGGGGTATCGTCTTTGCGAAATTCTTAACTGTTGAAGCGGCTTGGACGTACCGCCGCCCCGTAAAAGGTAAGCGAGGCCCTGCGGGCTCGGCTTGAGGGTCTGAAGCTGTACACGACAATGTCTGGAAGCCGCAGGGTCGGCTCTGCGCCCGTTATAGTCGCCTGAGTGCTGCCGGCCCGGCCGCGCCGCGGGCGCCGTCAACGAACTCCTTGAACCTGCGGACCTTGCCTGTCTTGGCCGACGCTTCGAAGCGCGCCGTCGTGCTGGCCTCCAGATCCGCGACATGCTTGCGCAGGGTGTGGTGGGCGCGAGGCCAAAGATGAAGTCGACGTCGTTGGCGCGGCACCAGTCGATGACCTGCGGGTTGCAATAATGGCTATCGCCGCGGAGCAGGATTCGAATGTTCGGCCAGTTGATCCGGATCGCCCGCACCAGACGGCGCAGGTGGGGGCGGATCTCAGCCCCACTCGGCCGCTTGGCCGGTCGCAGGATCGCGCTGACGAACCGTCCCGCACCATCGAACACGACGATCGGCTGGAAGCCGTACTCGTCATGGGTGGGCATTGAACAGGCGAAGCTGTTGGCCTCCGTGCACAGCGTCGAAGGTGTCGTCAATGTCGAGTACGATCCGCTTCGGCACCTGCCGGAACGAGGCGCAATAGAGATCGACCATCGCCCGTCCCATCGCGACCAGCTCCCGCACGCCGGGTAGGTTCTCCAGCCGGCACAGCGTCGATTGCGACGCCAGATCCCGACCCGACGGCAGCGCATCCTGGGCCATCTTGAAGACCGGATCGCGGCGCAGCCGGTTGGCGTCGTTGCCGTCCTCGTAGCCGGCGGCGATCATCTTCATGCGAAAGCCGATCATGTCCGCCAGGCTGTGGACGACCTGGTCCGGGCAGCGCGGATCGTCGATGCAACGCGCCAGACGCTCGGCCACCCGCAACCGCTTTTCCACCTCGGCCAAGGCCAGAACGCCGCTGTTGGACGACAGCATGCCGCCGTCGAAACGGGCGACGACGGACTTGCCGCCGACTGATGACAAACCGCTCAGCGGCAGCGCAAGATCGTTCATGGTGGGTGTGGTCTCCGGGAAATGGTTCGGATCGGCTTAAGCAACCAAATCCTACGTCATTTCAACGATCAGATCCCGAGCAGCCAGCCAGTATTCGACCGTCGCTGGCGCCTCCGCCCACTGAGGCCTTGTGCTTCCTCCAGCGAGTCAAGCCGATCACCATGCGTGTCGCCAGTTCTGGTGCTCACCCACGTGCCATTTGCGATCTTGTGTCGGTGAGAGCACCGCAAGCACCTCCCCTGCTAGAGGGCAAGGCGGCTTGCGTCGCCCGTGTTGTTACTATTCTTCGCTGTGGTCGGAGTTTTTTCCTTGGCTTCGGAATCGGGACATTCGGCTTTGCAAAAAAATAGGCCATCGTGGTCGATCGTCACGCCCCCCGAGTTCGGCGGCACGATGGGACGACAACGGCAGCGCAAGCCCATTTGCGCGAGGGGCTCGTCCCTTCAAATACTTGATGCATTTGCGCTTTGCGTACCTCCGTGCATGTTGCTCGATGCCAGGCGGAGACCTCTGTCTAAACGATCGCGCATCGATGCAACGCCCACGCGTAGATCGCCATCATCGCGGCGATCGCTTTGCCGCGATCGCCGCAGCCGTTTTCGAGCACGACAATCATGCCGGCGCTGTCGGCAGCGATGCGCATGCAAAAATTCACAGATGCATTCTGGCCAAATGCTAGCTGCCCAGCAAATGTCCGGCATTTCGCAAGGCCCCTAGGAAGAGACTGGCATGGCCGTTGGCATCGATCTTGGCCTGCATCGACAGAGGCATGCTGTGCCAGTTCTCCAAGGGCGCAATGAAATGTGAGAACGTACCGTTGACGATGCAATGGTGGGTAACAAGGCCCTGTCTGTCCAACGCCAGCACGCCGATCTGGTCGCCCTGATATCGGATGGCTGCGACCCGCTGGACCCCCGCATCACCGTCGACCCGCACGTCGAAAAGCAGGATGCCGCGGCTCCTGGTGGCTACCTCGGCGGCCTTTTCAGCGAAGCTTAAGGAGAGCGAGCGGACGCTTTCGACCGCCAGCTGTAAAACCATCAAATCCAGTTCATCCACTGCCATAAGGTACCTGCGCGCAACACATGGGTGATAGCAATCGACCACACCGCTTGTTCACAGATGTCGGCTCACGACCGATCATTCAGGTTGTTGCCGGACGTCCATTGACCGAGGGAGTGCTCCGGTTCGAACCGATCCTGAAGCGGAATACGCTGGATCTATGGAACCCGAGGAGCAGGCCAGCCAAAGTTGCCGCGACAATTGATGTCGTGATCAGATAGTGTCCTGAAGGTTCTGCAAAAAGTTTTGGAGAGAGAACGGCGCTTGCTCTGAAGGGCGAGCGGCCATGGCACGGTGGTGA
>NZ_JAMYTD010000072.1:0-11802 GCF_040322255.1 Mesorhizobium sp. M0166
CACCACCGTGCCATGGCCGCTCGCCCTTCAGAGCAAGCGCCGTTCTCTCTCCAAAACTTTTTGCAGAACCTTCAGGACACTATCCTAATCTATTTGATTTACGGGCCGACCTGCAGCGGCAAAACAGACGCGGCAATCCAAATTGCACGAGAGACCGGATGGCCGGTCATTGCGCTGGATCGTGTACAATGCTGTCCTCAAATCGCCACCGGCAGCGGGCGTCCCTCGGATTCCAAACTGCAATCTACCCAGCGGATCTACTTGGATTCGCGCCCGCTAACCGCGGGCATCATCGACGCCGAGACCGCCCATCGTAAGCTGATAATGCAAGTGGATGAGCGTAGTTCCCAGCCGGGGCTCATCCTCGAAGGCGGTTCGATCTCCCTTCTCAATTTAATGGCGCGAAGTCAGCATTGGGATGGCGCATTTCGGTGGCATGTAAGGCGGTTGCGGCTCGGCAACTCGGACGCCTTTCTGGAGAGAGCCAAGCGTCGGGTCACAGACATGTTTGTCACAAGAGAAGGACAACCTTCATTGCTGCAGGAACTTGCCGATCAGTGGAAGGAAGATGCAGTCCGTCCCACTTTGGAAGACGTTGACGGATATCGTTGCGCCATTCATTTTGCGAGAGAGCACAGCTTGGCAATCAGCGAAATGCCGTGCCTTCGCAAAGAGCTCCAACAAGATCTTGTAGAGGCGATTGCGAGAGAATATCTCGAATATGCGCGTTGGCAAGAACGCGACTTTCCAGAATGGCAAACTGAGTGAGCAAGCCTCCCCGGACCTCGCCTGCGATGCGGGCACGGTAGCTCCTGAGAATTGCGCTAAGTGGTTTGCTGAAGCAAGCTATTGCCAGGCGACATTAGGTCCGTGTGGCAGCGGAAGGATTGCTTTCGCCACGGTGACTGCGGAGGAGGCGACATGGCTGCACTGCTCATTTCAGGCATGGGACGGAATGTACCGATGACAAAGTGCTGCGCGCTTCGTAGCGACCGCTACCGTGGCTGACTCGCGAACTACTATCCGCCAGCCCAGTCTGTGGCGTCGTATCGGCTTTCATCGCCACCGCCTTCGCCCAGGAAACGCCCGAGGCCGCAAGCGTCGCCGTGGCAGTGCGGCACCCGGCAAGATGGGTGGTCATCGGACCTATCTGATCGACGGGGAGCACCGTGCTTTCGTCCTGGGCGAGGTTGAGCGAGATGCCAACATGACGCTTCATCAATTGACGGCGGCACTGGCTGAACGTGGTCTCCTGCGAGCGTCGGTCGCTTCCTGCACCGCGAGGGCAAGAGTTTCAAAAAAACCGTTCTGCCGGCCGAGCAGCTCAAGCCAAAGCTGATGCGCGGGCGTGCGCAATGGATGCGCTATCAGACCCGCATTGACCCTACGCGCCTGGTCTCCCTGGATGAAACATGGGTCAAGACCAACATGGCGCCGTTGCGCGGCTGGGGTGTGCGCGGCAAGCGGCTGATGGCCCACGCACCATATGGCCATTGGAAGACGATGACCTTCATCACCGCGCTGCGGCATGATCGGGTGGAGGCGCCTTGGGTCATTGACGGACCCATCAATACGCAGGCCTTTCGCGTCTATGTCGAAACCGAACTCAACAAAACACTGAAGCCGGGCGACATCGTCATTCTCGACAATCCCGGTTCTCACAAGGGCCAAGCCGTCCGCGACATCGTCAGGGCTGCTGGCGCAAGGCGGGTCAAGCCCGCGAGAGCGGCAATTTTGTTCCGGCTATCACCCTCTCGTCGAGAACGGCGTGACGGAAGCGATAAAGTTGCGCCGGCCGGCCGCCGGTTTCCGCGGTTGTCTCACCGGTCTCCTCGACCAGCTCCTGCTGCTCGATCAGCCGGCGAAAGTTCGGCTTACGCACGAGCCTGCCGGCAAGCGCCTCCACGGTGCGCTGCAGCTGCAAAAGCGTGAAGACCGGCGGCATCAGTTCGAATACGACCGGCCGATATTTGATCTTGGAGCGCAGCCGCGCAATGCCGGTCGCCAGGATGCGACGATGATCGGCGATCATCGATCTGCCCGAGACCCAGGTGGGCGCAGCGGAATGTCCGGCGCGTATTGCTTCCTCCACCAGGGCGGCTTCGTAGAGCAGCTCATAACGTTGAAGCGCGAGTTCCTCGTTCCAATGGCGGTCGTCAAAGCCGAAGGCGATCGCCGCCCGCCGTCGTCGGTCGAGGCGTGTCGTACTGTCGTCAGTGCCATCCGCCCATTCCATCAGGCGCGGCCGCAATTCGTCCAACACGACCGCCGGTGTGCCGGAGCGGTGATCCTCCCACGGGAAATAGTCGTACCAGCTTCCCCAGTGTCGCCCGGCCGGGTCGCCAGCTTCGTCTTGGTGGGTGAGCGCCAGATAGCTGATAGAGACCACGCGGTCGTCAGCGCCAACCCTGTCGCGATCGGCGAAGGTGTAGAGCTGTTCGATATAGCCGAGCGGCTGGCCGGTCTGTTGTTCCACCCATCCCCTGAGGCCCGACTGCAGCGAACGGTGAGCAAGCTCGAACGGGCCCGAGGGCAGGGCGTTTGCCTGCGGGATGGTCAGAACGCAGGGGGCGCTGCTGTCCATGGCGACCACAACGGCGATTAAGTCCGCATTGACGTCGTTGGCCTTGCCTCCAGCTCCGCCTTTCCTAATCCCTTTTGCGCGTTCGTCCATGGTCCCCGAGGTTGTTGAGCAGAGCCCTGCCGCGTAGGCCGCTGAACCGATTGAATTCCGTTTTTGTCTGATAATTGTCGGCGCGTCAACACCACCCGTCGTGGCGATTTTAGCTCTTCGCAGCTGCATAAAAAGTGCCAACGCGACATCCGTGCTTGGGGAAGGAGGCCCATTGAGTGCGCCGATTCAAGCTCGTCGATCGACATTGCGACGTTGTTCTCGTCGGCGACAGCGCGGCATAGTTCTCCACGGCTTGGCGTCGACGCTGGGCGTGACGCTGGAGATGATGATCATGCACGGTCAGACCTGCGCCGTAGCCTGGAGCCGGCGCAAATGGTCGTCGACCCGCCGTTCGGTTCCTTTTGAAGAAACCCGGAGCAGGCTTTCCGGAATGCCTGATAAAGCCCTTCCAGTGCGCCCGCGCCAGCATCATCGCACTCTCACTCCAACACAACCTATGCGAGTCAGTAAATCGACTCGGCGGCACTATTGTTTCAGGGGAAATGAATCTAGTTTCAAAGGGTTCGGCCGATAGGCCGGGCACAGCTGCGGTCTTCACGGCCTTTTTGACATAAACGCGTCGCCCGATTGAGATTATCTTGACGGTAGCGCAGTGCGCCATCCATGCCAGTCGAGATGATCATGGGCAAATATCGAGACCATCGCGAGCCACGCCGGCATCGCTATGACGATGACCCCGTTTCCTTTTCGGAACGGACTTCCGAGCCAAGCTATTTTCAGCGCCCGCCGACCGTGACGGCAGATCCTGTCGATGCGGAGGTATTGTGGTTCACAGTCAGCAAGGGTTTTGGCTTCGTCAAACTGTCGGACGGCACGGAGGCCTATCTGCACGTGCGAGTGTTAGAGGCGGCCGGAACCCGGGATGTTGCCGCGGGAACGCCTCTCAAGATCACGGTCGAAAAAAGTCCAAAAGGTCATCAAGTCGCGCAGGTGCTGGAGATCGGCGATCTCCGCGCGAAAACTCCGTCACATACGCGCGTCGCTGGAGGGACCTTCGTTGAAACCGGTGCGCAGCTGGAGAGCGGGGGCACGGTCAAGTGGTACAAACCCGAAAAGGGCTTCGGCTTCATTGCTCCTGACAACGGTGAGAAGGACGTCTTCGTTCATGCCAGCGCCCTGACGCGCTCAGGGCTCAGCGTGCTGGTGGCGGGACAGAAGGTGTTTGTCGAATGCGGGCAAGGCAAGAAAGGCTGGGAAGTCCGGAGCATTCGCCTTGCCTAGACGGCGATGCATTGCTCGCCTCGAAGGATGCCGGAGAGCGTCGGGCGGCCGCTCGAGCCCGCGTAGCAGAAACCGACATTGTCGAAGCGCAGCACGCCGTCGGTGACGACGAGATCCCTGGCGCCCGCCGCGTCCTCGATGTCAAGTTCGGCGTCGAGCAACTCGAACAGCCGCGTGCCGCAGGTCGAGGCGCGCGCGAACGAGTTGACCATCAATCCGAGCTGGCGCACCGGCATCTGCAGAATGGTCATGAAGGTGAGCAACAGGGCCAGCGTGCCGACGCTGATTTGACCTGCGATCACTTTCTGGCCACCGAACCAGAGCACCAGGCCCATGGCGGTCAGGAACGAGAAATTCATGGCGCTGGTTGTCAAACGGCTTCCAAAACTGACCCCCGATCGGCGTCCAATTTTGACCCCCTTATGGAATGCGCGGCGGTCAGCGTTCGCCCGGGCGGAGCTGGTCAGGGTTGCGCAGCCCGGGCGAGCGCGGATTGCGCTTGGCAGCTGATGGGGTGATCAGGCGCGGTTCTTGAAGCGCCAGGACTCGTTTCCGGTCTCGATGATCTCGCAATGATGGGTGAGACGGTCGAGGAGCGCTGTCGTCATCTTGGCGTCGCCGAAGACGGCGGGCCATTCGCCGAACGCCAGGTTGGTGGTGACGATGATCGAGGTCCGTTCGTAGAGCCTGCTGATCAGGTGGAAGAGCAATTGCCCGCCGGCTTGCGCGAACGGGAGATAGCCGAGTTCATCGAGCACGACGAAGTCGAGCCGGGTGAGGTAATCGGCGATACGGCCCTGCTTGCCGCCGCGGTGCTCTGTCTCGAGCCGGTTGACGAGATCGACGACGTTGAAGAAGCGGCCACGTGAGCCGTTGCGGATCAGGGCGCGGGCAATGGCGATTGCCAGATGCGACTTGCCGGTTCCGGTGCCGCCGATGAGCACGGCGTTGCGCTGGTCGGCGACGAAGGTGCCGTTGGCAAGGTCCCGGACCAGCACCTCGTTGACCGGCGTGCCGTCGAAGTCGAACTCATCGATGTCCTTGGCGATCGGCAGCTTGGCGACAGTGAGCTGGTATTTGATGGAGCGGGCCTGCTTCTCGGCGATCTCGGCCGACAGCAGATCGCCGACGATCCTCGGCGGCTCGTGCTGGCGCTTGATGCCTGTCGCCATGACCTCGTCATAGGCGCCGCGCATGCCATAGAGCTTCAGCGTCCCCATCAGTTCCAGAACCTGCGTGCGTTCCATCAGCTTGCCCTCCTGAGGCCGTCGTAGCGGGCGCAGTCGGCCTGCGGCTCATGCTGCAGGCGAAGCGCGTCCGGGGTGAGGATGGTGACGGCCGGCGCGGGGTCGCGCCGCCGCGCCAGAATGTTGATGATGACGGCGCAGGAGCAGACGTTCTGATCGAGCGCCTCCTGGCAGGCGGCTTCCACGGCATCAATGCCGTCGGTCAACACCGTGGCCAGGATCGACACCATCTGACGATCGCCGTCATGCGCCGCCTTCAATTTGCGTCGGATACGCTCCATCGCCGAGGGCAGAACCCAGCCCTGGAAGGGCGCACCGTTGCGCAGTGCACCGGGCTTGCGGGCAAGGACCGGCATGTAATGCCAGGGATCGTAGATCGTCTCATTGCGGCCGAAGGAGCGGGCATGTTCGGCGACGACCACGCCGTCCTGGCGGATGACGATCTTGCCGGCATAGGCATGGATCTCGACCGGGCGGCCGACCGCAGTCGACAGCACCGAGTATTTGTTGTTGTCGAAGCGCACCGTGCAGGTCTTCGACACCGAGGCCGGCACCGTATGGAACCCGTCGAAGGGACCGCGGTATTCAACCAGCTTGCCACGCTCCTCCTCGAACACATTCCAGATCGTTCGTTCCGGTTGCTCGACGTGACGATGCGCCTTGGCGTAGGCGACGCACTTGTCATGCAGCCAGGCGTTCAATTCCTCATAGGTCTTGAAGCGCAGTCGCGGCGTGAAGAAGCGCTCGCGCACCAGCCCGACCTGGTTCTCGACCTGACCCTTCTCCCAGCCCGAGGCCGGCGTGCAGGCGACCGGCTGCACAAGATAATGGCTGCACATCTGCAGGAAGCGGCGATTGTATTGGCGGTCCTTGCCAACGAAGATCGTTTCCACCGCCGTCTTCATGTTGTCGTAGATGCCGCGCATGCAGGCGCCCCCAAAGAAGGCGAACGCCCGGTCGTGGGCGTCGAACACCATCTCCTGCGTCTCGCGCGGATAGGCCCTGACGAACATCATGCGGCTGTGGCAGAGCCGGACATGGGCGACCTTCACGGTCACCGTCACGCCGTTGATCAGGACGATCTCGTGGCTCCAGTCGAACTGGTAGGCCTCGCCCGGCGCGAAGAACAGCGGCACATAGGCGTCCGCCATCGCCGACCCCTGCGCCTTCGCCCAGCTCTTCGCGTAGCGGCGGACGGCGTCATAGCCACCCTCGTAACCGAGGCTGCAAAGCTCTTCGTAAATCCGGATCAGTGTCAGTTGCTCGCGCGCCGCCTTGCCACGGTTGCCATTCAAAAACCCGTCAAGCTGATCCTGCCACGGACCGATCTTCGGCTTGGGCTGCCGCTCGCGTTCGTAGGAGAACGATGTCTCATTGGATCTGAGAATCTTGCGGACGGTGTTCCGCGACACATGCAGCTCGCGGCAAATCCGCTTGAGCGACCATCCCTGCACATGGAAGGCGCGCCGAACCCGGGCAATCGTATCCACCGACTTCATCCCCACACCATCCGCTCGCCACGACGAGCTGATGGTCGCAAATCAAAGCATCAGGGGGGTCAAAATTGGACGCCGATTCCCCGGCTTATGGGGTCAATTTTGCACGCCGATTCACAGCGCTGGTGTTGCCGACACGGATGTCGACGCGCTCATTGGCGAGATCAAGGCGCGTCCTGCTTGGCGCGGTCGAACTTTTCCAGCTCGTGCGGCTGCGCGGCGAAGACACGCACGACACGGATGCCGCCGAGATTCTCATCCATCACCCGGATCTTTAACGATCGCTGATGCCCAGATATGGGAAGGTCAGGCTTCAATGACGGGGAAGGTGAAGGATTGACTGGTCGGGTTTCCGGGCCGAGCTTGTCGGCCGCTCAATCGAAAGCGTCATTTGAGGCGCTTTCTCTCCCGCGTGTAACTGGAAGACACGCTCGTCCAGTTCCTTGTCTACTTCCGTGAGACGATGATTGAGGCGAAGGTAGTCGGTCCAGGTCGGCGTTCGGAACGTTTCTGTCCACTGCATAGGCTTCTGAAGGTTGCGCTGGAGCGTCCAGTTCCGAGCACCGACGCGGCTGTGTACATGACGCCGCTGCCGCATGAGGTCGAGGAAGGCCTCGACATTTCTCTCGGCTATCAGATATTCGATCTTGACCACGATCGGGCCGCTTCTCGGCTTCAAACTGAGAGCGACAGCTGGGGCGTCGAATTCCTCCAAAGGATCGGGCTCGGACTCGCGGCGCTCGCGAAGAGGAAACAGAACGCCGGCTGCAGCGACGATCAGAAGGGCTACAGCGGAACCCTCGAGCGCCCAGGTCAGCGAATGGTTCTGGGAAACCGTGCCCCATACCCAGCTGCCGGCCGCGATGCCGCCGTCTATCAATGCGTAGTAGATCGAGATTGTGCGACCCACGACCCAGCGCGGGCTCGCCAGCTGCACGCTCACGCCAACCCCCGACCAGGCGGTGACCCAACCGGCGCCGCCCAGGGCGAGTGCAATTGCCGCCACAGCGATCGAAGAGGTCAGAGCCAGGGAGAGGGAGCACGCCGCGCAGGCGAGGCAGGAGAGCCTCATCAGCCTTTCTTGCGACAAGCTCCGTCTGAACAGGCTGTTGGAGAGGCCGGCGAAGACGGCACCGGTCCCGAAGCCAGCCATGAGCGCGCCATAGGCGAGCGGACCTCCTCCCAGCTGGTCGCGGACAACCACCGGCAGCAGCGCGAGTATGGCGATGCTCGCCAGGCCAAAGAGGGTTCCGCGCGCGATCGCTGCCTTGATCTCCGATGACATCGCCGTGAAGCGCAGCCCGTCATAAATTGCCGTCCTCATCGACTCGCGTGGAAGAGGGGAAGAACGAACCTTCCACTTGCAGCGCCAAATAGTAGCCAAGGGTACGAAATAGGTGAGCGTGGTCACGGCGAATGCCGCCATAAGGCCAAATGAGGCAACCATAATGCCGCCGAGCGCCGGACCCACAGTCCGGACGGTGTTGAAGCCAACAGAAAGCAGGGTGACGGCAGCGGGAACATCGCGTCGATCCACGATATCGCCAACCGACGCTTGCCAGGCCGGATCATTGAGAGCACCGCCGCTTGCGATCAAGAAGCTGAAGCCGAGGATCATCCACGGACTGACAAAGCCCAGCGCCACGGACGCGGTCAGCATCGCGGACGCAATCACCATAAGGCACCGACCGGCGAACATGACCCGGCGCCGGCTGAAATTGTCGGCGAGAGCCCCGGCAAAGACAGACAAGACGAAAGCGGGCAGGTTCGATGAAGCCTGCACCAACGCAACCATCAGATCGGAAGTCGAGATCGTTGCCATCAGCCAGCTGATGGCAACAGTCTGCATCAACCAGCCGAGGCTTGAAACCTGCGTCGCGAGCCAGATTGAACGAAAGGTGGGCTGCAGAAGTGGCCCAAAGGTCGTTGGTGCAGCCAAATCTTCGTTTGATCCAGCCACCCTACTCATTTTGCGAACCTTTGCTTTCCGTTATTGTCGCTTCCCATGTAATCTAGGCTGAACCGTGGCGGCTAGAAGAATAGAGAGAAACTGTTTGCCTTGCGGCACAGTTCCTCGTGATTAAGGGTTGCGGCCGAGACGCATGCCCGAGCCGGCTCACCCCGCCTTCGAAGACATCACTGGGTGGAGCCCGGATCTTGCTTGTCGTTTGACGCAGCATGCTTCATCAACGGGCACTTTGCCGAGCGATGCCTTTTCGCGAAACGCGACGATGTTCTTTCGTCGGAAACTCTCTCCAACGGCGTTCGATGCGCTGAGTCTGGCTTGGGGCGAGGTGAGGGCTTGCAGATCTTAGACAGGATTGATTCCTGATAAACGCAGACGGTTGCCGGGCCGCGATCGAAGAGGCGCGCGCCTTGCTGCTTCAGCTTGAACAGAAGTCTGACGCGCTCACACATGCCATCGACGACTTTCTGCTCGATCTGATGAGGCTGGCTTTCATTGTTGAATGTTATGGACGCGGCTTTGAACTTTTGGCGCGAACGCTTGCCCGTAGAAGACTGGCAAAGGTCAGGCTTTTGCGGTCTTATGTAGCAAAACGCACCAACATAGACCAAGCACGCGGTAGCTCGTTCCCCTAGAATCCGGGGATGCCAAGAGTTGCCCCCAATTGTCCGCTCCACCCGATATGAGCACGCGATAAACACGCTGGTCGCGAAGCGTGCGGAGATTTCCGGCGCGATTCGGTTCAAGGGTGCGAACCTGGCCGACCAGCTTCAGCACATTGACGCCGTACTGCTCATCCTTGGCTATCAGGGCGACCCGGCGCTGATCACGCCTTTACGGCGAAAGCCAAACCGCTTCCGCAAGGGCGAACTTTACAGGCTGATCGTGAAGCACGAGGCGGAAGGCAGCGCGACGAACAAAGAGACGGCGCGCCGCATCGTGCAGGCGAAGGGCTGGGGCGTGTCCCTTGTCGAGCCGATCCGGCACCAAGGCACAAAGAATTGGCAGCGCCGAAAAGCTTGGTTGAGCGCGATTCATCTTAATTAACCTTCGTGGTTTATTCTGAAAACGGCGTGGCAAAGGTGGCGGCGATGAACAAGCTTTATTTCGGCGATAATCTTGATGTCACTCGAAAATATGTCGAGCCCGGCAGCGTCGATCTTATTTATCTCGACCCGCCTTTCAACAGCAATGCGCGATACAACGTTCTATTTAAAAGCCCCCGTGAAGATGTCAGCAGCGCTCAAGTGGGGGCATTTTTAGATTTTTGGATATGGGGTTACGAGGCAGAGCGCGCATACGAGCATCTCTTGACGAGGGTCGGCGGCGAGACCGGCGCCATCGTTCGAGCGCTTCGCGCAGCGCTGGGCGATAGCGATATGATGGCCTATTTGGTCATGATGGCTATTCGTTTGGTGGAACTTCATCGCGCGCTAAAGCCCACTGGGTGCATGTACCTGCATTGTGATCCGACCGCTAGCCATTACCTAAAAATAATACTCGATGCAATTTTTGGCGTTGCAAACTATCGAAATGAAGTAACGTGGCGTCGATCCAGAAACCCAAAAGGTTCACAGCATCAAGCAAAGCGGTATAGCCCAGACACGGATTCCATACTATTCTATGCAAAAAGCGACGACGCAGTTCTCCGTATAGAGAGAATTAAGCGACCTCTTTCAAAAGAGGAATTACTTGAAAAGTATGACAGAGTCGACAATTTGGGCCCGTTTACGGATGGTCCGGTAGTTCGCTCACCGAGTATGGGGGCGCGAGAAAACCTCAGCTACGTGTACAAAGATTATGACCCAAGTCCGTGGGGCTGGCGAATGGAAGAGGACAAACTGGCAGCTATCGACATGCGAGGCGATCTTGGCTGGACCTCCAATGGCAAGCCATACCGCAAGCTTAGGATGGATGATGATACTGGCGCCCCAGTTGGCAATTGCTGGACTGACATCAGTTCGCTTAACGCACAGTCAGCAGAGCGAATTGGCTACCCGACCCAGAAGCCTCTCGCGTTGCTGGAAAGGATCATCAAGGCGTCGTCGAATGAGGGCGATTTAGTCCTTGATCCATTTTGCGGTTGCGGAACCACAGTTCACGCATCTGAGACCCTAGGTCGCCGTTGGATTGGTATCGATGTATCAATTCACGCTATCCACGTGATCGAAGAGCGGCTTGGCGAGCACTTCGGCGCGTTGCGTGTTCCAAGATCAATCGGCATCCCAGCCGACTACGAAACTGCAGCCGACTTGGCGAAGAACGATCCGTTCCAGTTCCAGTGGTGGGCAAATTATCTGTTAGGTGTTCATCTTCTGAAGGAAGTGAAGAAAGGTGCCGACCGAGGCATTGATGGAGAATTGTTTTTCCCTAATGGCCCCGGCCGATCATACGGAAGATTGCTTACCTCAGTTAAGGCGGGAAAGAATGTTAATCCGGCTATGGTGCGGGAGTTTCGCGGCGTCATTGAGCGCGAGCAGGCAGAGATGGGTTTGTTTATCTGTCTGAATGCGCCGACTCGGGAAATGCTCAAGGAAGCCGTCGTCGCCGGCTTTGCTAAGACTGTGCATGGGTCAATTCCTAGAATCCAAATTATGGCGATAGACGAATGGTTCCAGAACCAGCGACCACAGTTACCTCCAATAGAGACCCTTCCCTACGCTGCCTTTTCGAAGCCATCTCGCACCGGAACCGGCAAGAGGCCAGATCGAAATGCGCCAGAGTTGCCATTGGTGTTCACAAAAGAACTCCCTCAAGCCGGTAAAAATGTACACCTCAACCCGCGCGTCGTGCGCGGGTCACTTAGACCGACGCCCGCTGCCAATAGCCAGCCCATATCCGCGAAACTGGGTGGTTGAGCGCGCCGCCAAGCAGGGCGAAGGCATTGCCGCCATTTGACCGGCGGCGATGATCTTCCAGCCATGCGGCGTGATTGGCGTACTGACACAGGTAGCGGTGCGAAACGTGGTGGTGCTGGCCAGCGACCATGCGGCGAAGGCGGCTGAAATAGCTTTCCACCATGTTGGTGTGCTTGCCGTGGCCGTCGCTGTAGCTTTCCGAGTGGTTGATGCGGGTCGAAGCGTAATCAGCCTCTAGTCTTACTGAGTCAGAAAGTCGCGGCTGCAAGGGGATTCGCGCTGGTCGCGGATTTGTTAGGGTGCTGCTTCGTGATCAGGG
>NZ_JAMYTD010000073.1:0-11754 GCF_040322255.1 Mesorhizobium sp. M0166
GGCTCAGACCATGGATACCGTAAAACCAACGGACCCAAAAAAGCGGAGCCCTAAAGGCCTTGACACTCCTCATATAAGCTACGTGTTCCGCAAGAGGCCCGAGGTCACTGGCGCTCCACAATCGAGTGCTGATTGTGAGTTTCTCGTTTTCGGCGGTGGCGACGAAACCCGCTCGCTTCCAAGCAGGGTTCGCCGCCGCATCGCGATTGAGTTGCTGGACGCTTTGCGCGACGCCGAAGGGCAGTTGGGGAACTGGCGCAGTTCGCCATTGCGCCCTCTGCTCGAGGATGCCGTCTCCGGGATCAGCCGCACGGACATCGACGCTGTGGCTGCCGAACTCGACAAGGCGACCAAGACGCTCGAAACGTTTCCGACGATAAAGACGTTGGAAGATGAGTTGCGGGCCGGGATCGTCCATCTTTCCGGAAAAGCGCATGACATCGATGCTCGCCTGAGATTCGCGCCGACCGACCCGCTACGCCTGTTTAAGGCGATTGCAATGTTCATCGACAACGGAAAGCGTGGCATTGGGGACGCCAGTCTTGGCTCGGCCAACGTCGCGTTGTTGGCCCTGAAGCTCGCGGAATTTTTCATGGCGCCGGAAGAAGAACGAACGAACCTTCTCGCTCCTCTGCATTGAGGAGCCCGAGGCGCACCTTCACCCGCAACTCCAGCGATCTGTATTCAAGAAGCTGCTGGGCAATGTCGACGCCTCGCAAGCGATGATCGTCACGAGCCATTCGCCGACTTTGGCTGCGGTTACCCCATTGCGCTCAATCGTCCAGTTGAGAAGCAGGCCGGGGCGACCCAGGCGTTCTCGCTGGCGAACCTGCCGGTCACGCCAGACGAGATCGACGACCTTGAAACCTACCTCAATGCGACACCCGCCGAGCTACTGTTCGCCCGAGGCGTCATTTTTATCGAAGGCGACGCGGAGGAGGCGCTCTTGCCTATCTTCGCTTCATTACTCGGTCATTCGTTGGACGAGCTTGGGATCACTGTCTGCAATGTCGGCGGTGTGAACTTCCGCCCCTATGTGAAGCTCGCTGAAGCATTGAAGCTTCCCTATAGCGTTATCACCGACTGGGATACTCTCAATGGAATCTGTGGCAAGACATGCTCACCATTCGTGGCCTGCCTCCCCTCATGCCTGCGCAATTGGCAAAATGGGAAGCAATGGACCATGCCGCGTTTAGCGCGGACGCAGCAAAATCTGGTATCTTTCTCAACGATCAAACCTTTGAAGTGTCCGTTGCCAAAACACCCGGTCTGCTGCAGCCGCTCCTCGATATCTTGAGCGAGCAGGACTTTGGTTCGGTGCGAACTGGGCGCATCGCCGCATGGCGGGCAGGTACGCCGGTCGATGCCGCACAATTGCTTGCGATGATCGCTGACATTGGCAAGGGCCGGCTCGGCGCGCGCCTGTCGAAGAAAACTGGAGGCCTCAAGCCGCCTGCCTATATCGAGAGTGCGGTCAACGCTGTCGTTGCATTGGTCGCTCATGTCTAGTGATCGCGCGCTTCTTCAGGCGTTAGCCGAACTCAAAGCAAACCGGAACAGGCGGCCGCTGTCGTTGAAACCGGGCATTGCAGGGAGCTGGCCGGTCCTGGAAGTGGAAAGACCAAAACCTTGACCACGGCTATGGCGCGGGTTTTGGCGCAGGACGTCGTCGAACCGAGAGGCGTCGCCTGCATCACCTATAACAACGAGTGTGCGATCGAGCTCGAAACCCGTCTCGGCCACCTCGGCGTGACTCCCGGAGATCGCGCCTTCATCGGCACCGTACATGGGTTTGCGCTGAGCCAGGTGATCGGTCCCTATGTCCGCTGTGTGCCGGTAGGCCTTCCTGCAAACTTCAGGGTCGCGACACGATGGAAGCACGAGCTGCGGTGGAAGTGGCGTACAGGAACGCCATCAATGGCGCCGACGATCCGCACCGGCGTTGGGAGTTCGCGTCCGAGAAGCGCAAGTGCGACGTCGATCGCTCACGGCCTGAGTGGCGTGGGCGCAATCCCGAACTGGCTGCTTTCATCGAGGCCTATGAGGCTGAACTGCGCCGACAGGGCCTGCTTGATTTCGATGACATGCCGCTTCTCGCCTATCGCATGATCAAGGAAAACCCGTGGATCCGTGAAGCTCTTCGCGCGCGGTTCCCGGTCTTGTTGGTCGACGAGTATCAGGATCTCGGCCTTGCGCTACATGAGCTCGTCCTGCTCTTGTGCTTTGAAGGCGGAATCCGGCTTTTCGCCGTCGCGATGCCGATCAATCAATCTATGCCTTTGCCGGGGCCAATCCAGAACTGCTCGAAAGCCTGACGCGCCGACCTGATGTGCGGACTATCAGGCTACGCTTCAGCTATCGCTCGGGCGGAACGATCATTCGCGCGTCGTTGGGCGCGCTCGGTGAAGAGCGCGATTATCGCGGTGTCGAGGGCGCCCCTGAGGGAGACTTGAGCTTTTGGCACGTCCCGTACGGCCGTGACTCGCAAGCGCAAGCCATCGCCGACACTATAATCCCAAAGCTCATCGAACAATGATTCGAGCTCGGGCAAATCGCGGTTCTCTATCGCGCGGCGTGGCTCGGCGACAAAGTCGCGACTGCGATTAAGAATGCGAACATACCCCTCGCGCGAACGGATACCAACGCTCTCGTCAGGAGGAACTCCCGTCTCGCGCGCTTCATCGAGGATTGCGCTCGTTGGACGACTGGCGGATGGCGGGATGCCGATCCACTCTATGTGCGGCTTCTGTCGCAGGCGAAGACGATCGTATTCGGGCGCCGTGCCAGCGATCGCGAGGAACAGGATCTGTCCAGGCAGCTTACGGGGTTCCTGAATGCCACGTTTGGGAGGGCGGAGACGACGCATCCCTGGCTACAACGCTTTTACCGAGAACTCTTCATGCCATGGCGCGACATTGCCCGGAATTCGGAACAAGAATGGCAAATTTGCACCGAGATGATCACCAACACGGATCCGGCGCGAGACTTGATCTTTCGCTTGCTCATTTCGCGGAGCGCGTCGAAGGGGCAGGTCGCGTTAACCTCAGCTGCATAGCGCAAAGGGTAGAGAGTTCGACGCGGTCCTCATGTATGGCGTCAACGCCACCGACATCCCGAGCGAGCGCGATAGCCGCACTCCGGCAGGGATTAGGGAAGCACGGCGCCTGTTCTACGTCGGGGTGACGCGGCCCAAAAGATACCTCAGTTTGATCTACCAGGAACACCACCATTCCCCGTGGGTTCTGGAGCTCTATCGGAGAAGCCAGCTTGATTAAGAGACGGTCGCTTGTTCCCAACCCCGCGTCGGAGAAAATGAGTGGCTGACAACAAACGCCAACACTACGTGCCAAAGTCGACTTTGCGCCACTTTGCTTCTGATCCGAACCGACATCCCAAGCCTCGGCAGATCAATCTGGTGAACATCGCAGCCGCCAAAGTCGTGCGCGGGGCATCTCTAAAGGAGCAATGCTACCAGGATTATTTCTACGGGAAGAACACTGCGATCGAGAAGGCGTTGGGGCAAGTCGAGGGGTACTTTTCGAGCTTGGTCCGCAAAATGATCGGCACGCGAGCAATCGACGAGCGAGATGGCTGGCATCTCGTCCAGATGGTCGCACTTCAGAAAGCCAGAACCTTGCGCGCCGAAGAAGAATTGAACGGCATGATGGAAAAGCTGATCAAGCTGTTTATGTACAATCGTGTCGACGAGCATGATCTTCGAAAATCCAGAATTAAAATCAACGATACGTCCAATCGCAACGTAGGGCACGCATTAGCGCTAAGCCCGCTGATGCTCGACCTTAAGCGATTTCTGCTCGCCAATGACACCGATGTCCCGTTCGTCATTGGCGACAATCCGGTTGTGACGACGAACTGGTTCGCCAGAATACATCACCCGCAACGCGCCATCGGACTCGCACGTTCTGGGCTGCAGATGCTTCTGCCGATTTCACCTCGCTTCGCGTTGATGATGCATGACAGTAATGTCTATACAACCAACTCTCGGATCAATGTCATCTCCATTTCTCGAGCTGACGAGGTCACTGCTTTGAATGAGCTTCAGTGGTTGAATGCCCATAAGAACGTGTATTTTCCGCCCACCCTCGGCGTGGAGTTCTTGGAGGCGATGATGAATGTTTCGCGACCAGAGGGCGGTCTTTCTGATTTTCGGAGAATGGAACGGATTGCGGATGGCGACTCCTATCGTGCTAGCGACAAAGATGAGTTCTCTCCTCCGACAGATGGTGTGAAGTCAGAGCTTGTTGTTACATCGGCGAAAGCCCTCTCTAGAGACGTGCGGCTGCGTGCCGTTAGCATGCGAAACAAGCCGATTTTCCACGACGATGGATCGCTTGGCTCTCCCCAGCGTGACCCAGCTTGGGAAGACATTGTCGGTGATTTCGCTCGCCGGGTGCTGGTGGGCGAAACGAACCCAACGCGTTTCTGGGATTTTGTGGAAGGGCATCCACTTGTATCATCTATTGGACCATGGCTCAGAAGAGCGAAACGGCAGTCCGATCTGAGGCGACAATGATGATTAGTGGCTTTTGCGAGCGAATACGGTTAGGCTTGGCGTCGCCAAGCCGACAAGATGGGCCATGATGCATCGGCGGCAATGCCGCGATCCGGTTCGGGCCAAAGCACGCTAAGAGTTTCGATGTGGCGCAAATCGCCACGAATATGGCGGTTCAGAGCGACAGTGCCGTCTGGGCTCGAGGGCAGGTCGCGGGCCCGTCTCGGCTCAGTCGATCTGTGCCTGTGCGACATCAGGTGGTAGCGATTTCCCGACTGTCGTCTTGACTGTGATCGTATGACGCGGAAGCACCGTAATAGTACCGGGCGCTTCGTGCTCCTCACCGGCCGTTGAAAGTTCGTCGATCAGCTCACGGATGGCTTGTTGGTCTCCGGTGACGATGCGCTTCACCCGGTCGTGGTCTCTTGGCTCCGACACAATGGGTCCCCAGCGCGTCAAACCCTCGAACGCTCCGTGCGGTGGTCGCGGAGTGAAATGTTCGATAAGGAACCACGTGAGCGGGAGCGCTGACCGAAACGCATCGCCATGCAGCCCAAGTAGACCCGCGGGCTTGCCCTCAATCGACCGAAGCCAGATGCCCGCGTCGATGCCGCCGTTCGATAGCAAGGAGTCCCTCAGCGCAAGGCCAGCTCCAAAATCGAAGATCTGATCGGCCAGATTTCGCGTATGAAGTGCGCGCACTTGCATGCGAGTTTGGTTTGGAAGTGACACTGTTTGCGGGCAGTAGAGACCGTAGCGGAGCGCGCCTTTGCCCAGGAGTGCGGAAAGCCGGTCCAGCCGTGCTTGTTGGTCAGCGTTCGCTGCCTGAAAGCTTGCT
This sequence comes from Mesorhizobium sp. M0166, assembly GCF_040322255.1. Lineage (NCBI taxonomy): Bacteria > Pseudomonadati > Pseudomonadota > Alphaproteobacteria > Hyphomicrobiales > Phyllobacteriaceae > Mesorhizobium > Mesorhizobium sp. M0166. The sequence goes on from NZ_JAMYTD010000073.1 coordinate 5,352, forward strand.
CGCTGGTCGTATTCACCGGAGTGAAGGTTTCGAAAGAGCCGCTTCGCTTGAACGAGATAAGCCGTTGACCAGCTTTCATTCGGAAGGATCCGATTTTCGTAGGTCAGCACAAGACCTAAATCAGACTGTGAGACGTGGCGCTCCATCGCCGTGTTGTGTGGATACGTGTCGAGGGTAACCTCAAAATCGATGCCGTCGCCGATTGCGGCAAGGTCGGTGTTGAGTTGGTCCACGCTGTAGGGGAGGCTTTCCTCGGCACGTTGGGTGTCGGCATCGAGTAATGCACAAAGCTCATTGGTGAGAGCCGGTTCATCTGGCGGATGCTTCCGGACCATCCGCTGAGATAGAGCGTAGTCCACGCCGTCAAGGTATCTGATCAGGTGGGTGAGGTGCTGCGGTCCGAGCATTGTCTTGACTTCTTATTGTTGCGCTTCAGTCCGAGCGGCGCTTAGGGTTCTTAACTTGGTTACCTTGTCGGGCGCGGCTAATACGTGTCTGCGAACAGAATCTTCGGGAGCATGTGCGTAGGCGTCCAAGTCCCATGCATACGCCTGACATAGGATTGGCAAAGCCCAACAATCTTGTCGGCATTCCCCAGACGAATAAGTTGTCGTGCGATTTCTGAGCGCCCGGAAAGGGCGGGTGCGCTATATCCGGAGCTGGACAATAGAAGCCCTCGGCTAGCGCGTTTTGCTACTACCACTTCGAAAAACCGTTCCAGGATGTCAGGACTTGGTCTGGAGGGCGCTGTCCAGTGCTTTATCTCCACGAGATAGATCGCTGGTTGGTCGGACTCGATGCAGCGCAGCTCGAGATCGAAGCCGCCGTCGCGCCCAGGGCGGGTTACAACAACCTCAAATCCTAGCACCGAGAGAATCTCGCCCAGCAACCGTTCGAGGTCGCGCCACTCGACATGCACAAGGTAATCGGGGCTGCGGACGATTTCCTGAGCCAGCGCCTGCAACATTGAACGCAGGGCACATTCCACCAATGCGCCGGGAACAGCTTCTTGACCCGGCGGTGGTTCGCGTTCGTCTGCCACATCGGCAAAATAGCGTGCGAGACGGGGGCTTTGGCCATCGTCCGGCCACACAATCCGGCCGCCCGCATCTTCGGCCTCTGCTCGTTCGAATGTGAACCGCCAGTGTCGGCCTTCTGAGGGGATGCGTCCTCTCCACTCGTACTGGAGAAGTGGCCGCAGCCCGCGCATTGTGAGATCGGCGAGCAGATATGGTCCGCGCGGGTCATTGTCCGGATTGCGATATCGGTCCGAATTGATCGGCGGTTGGGACTTGAAGCGCCGACCCGTAGCTTGAATGCTCACGATTTATCCTCGCTGCCTGGCCAATTGCCGCCTGTTTGGATGTCGGCGATGTCGGTAGAGCCCTTGGGCATCTGTAAGGAAATGCGCCAATCCAAGGGTTTGGATTGTTTGGAAGCGAATTCGACGCGTTGAATAGCGGGTTCCTCGGATGATCCATATTCGATCCGTTGCGCCTCCTCGATCGGAACCATCTCCGGCTCAATCCATAAGGCAACACCCAGGAAAACGTGACCGAGTATCTGAGAGCCATCGGGCCTCTCGATTGTGACATTGCCGTAATACGGAATTCGAGCCGTTCGAATGATTGGCGGTGCGCCCTTCTCGATATCGGCAAAGGGGTTCAATGCCGCCTGCACCTCACGCCAAATATCATTCACTGACCAAGTGGACCCGTTGTCTATGTTTCGAAAGAGCGGCGCAAATAGATCGGTACCGTCCGACAGAGCAAAGTCGAATTCATTAGGCGGCGGCGTGTCCGGCTCGGCGGAACGAAAAGCTCGAATTCCGACACCGGCGAGGGCGCACGATTTGTGCCAGAAAAGAACGAAATCGAGCTTCAGCAGCTGATTGATGTCGGCAACGGAGACCTCCGACGCCCGACGAAGGGAAATGCCATGTCGACGCGCAACGGCCTCTGCGTCAGCTGAAAAACCTGACGCACTGACTGCGATTGTGCGGTCTGCTCCGATTGCCTGCCGTTTAGCCGCAAGCTGCTCGATCCAGGTAACATCCTGCGTCTTGTTTCTACGACGACACTCCACCGTGATGAGGAGCTCTGAAGTGCCGGCTCGGGTGCGAATGCTCGCATCGACCTCCCGCAGCCGGCCGGTGACCAGACACTTGATGCGATCAGGAGATGTTACGACGAGTCCAGCGGGGCCGGCGTCGGCCTCGATCCGCGCAATTAGACGTTCAAACGCCCGCCATTCAGGATCTTGATGGCGCCGGGCGGTCACTGCCCACCACTCTTTTCTTTCGTTCCCGCTTTCAGGAACATAGGGAAGAAGCTTCGCTGGGTCTTCACCTTGATGACGTCATTGATGCTGATTGTGTTGGCCTTTCGTCGCTCCCCGCCTGCTGGGGTGATGACCTCCAAATCGGGGTTCTCGATGATCGCTGTATGTACATCGTCCGCATGAGCGGGTGTGATGTTGTAGATGCTCTCGTAGAAATCCATGACGGACATGGCATCGCCGGATTCCGTCACGAGGCGCGGTATATCCCCCAGGAGCTGGTTCTTGGCGGAAGCGCGGCCGCTATCGTCAAAGAGATAGAGCATGCCCTCGTCGTGTCTTGGATCGTAGGACAGCATATTGAGGCCGGAGCGACCAAAATGAGCCTGAAGGCTGGAATTGTCATGAAGGATATTGTTGTAGACCTGCCGCGCCCGATAGGCGTTGGCAAAGTGGATCAACCAATACCGCCATCCGCCCGGATTGTTAATGGAGAAGGGACTGACATAGGGCGCGCATAGACGAAAGGCATCAAAGACGATCTTCTCCGCCGTCCCCAGCCAATAATTCTTGCTCATGACTCCGTTAAGCGCATCGATGTTCGCGCTTGTCAGCCCAAGATAAGCGAGCCGCGCTTTTAGCTGCTCCGGTTGGTTCTTTTGTAGGAACGCTAATAGTGAGCTGATCATAAAGGTGTAGAAGATCTCCGCTGCGGGATAGGAGCGCATTATGTCAAGGATCGTATCCCGTTCGACGTGGCTATCCCCACATTGGTCCAGATTGAAGATGACGCTTCTGTAGCGTCCTTGCTCCAAAAGCATCTTGATCGTTGGATACGCGATCTCGAAGAAATCGTTCAAATACTCGATGCGCAGATGCAACTTCGGGCATGTCTGCGCGATGGCGGCTTGCATCGGCGCAACGTGCGTCTTCAGCAATTCGATGGCGTCGCGACTAGCGTCATTGAATATCAGAAGGCACTCGACCTCAATCGCGCCCAGCCCTTGAGCTGCGCGATGTGTGTTCACCGCGTCGACCGCACGCATCAATTCTTCGATGAATATCAGTGGCGACCCAGGCGTGCCGCACTGATATCGCCCACCCCCGGCAAAGCCGTCGACGATTGCCAGTCGGAAGCGCTCCTGTTGCGGCAGCTTGCAGCGGACAGTCAGATAGTCGAAGACGTACTCGCGCAGGATTTTATGTTTGCGCTTGGAATGCTCCTCGAGCTTTGCGCCATCAGCCCATTCGTATTGCTTTTCGACCACGTCGCCCCCCCAACCCATATTTGCCTTATCAAGGGACGGTGAGGGGAACGGTGGGCATCTCGTCCCAGGTCCGCCCCCGATATTCGCGTCCGTTGGCCTTTTTTGAGCGCTTCTTGTTGTCTTTGCCCCAAGTGCCCCACTGTTTGAAGAAGAACGCTGTCCCTGCTGATAGGCACTGCCGGTGGATTTCGTCGATCCATTCTTCACGGATTGGTCGAGCTGCCTTCCCGCTTTCGCCGCCGACGATGGCCCAATGGATGCTCCGAAGATTGACGGTGCCGACGGCTCCAATAAGGGGCTCGAACGAAATGAACCGAATGGCTGCAGGCGCTTGGCGCAAATGATCTAGGCGTCCGACGACGTCTGCGTTCTCGATGCTTGTGCCGAGCCAGACATTGGGTAGGACATCACCAATGACGGTGGCGAATTTGGCCATGCGTTCGGGGCGCTTTGTCAGAATCTGGTAGTTGTGATCCGGTGTGCCACGCATCACCTGCCAGACGTCGCGAATGAATTCATCGCTGACTTGTTCGTGAAACAGGTCGCTCATAGAGTTTACAAAGATCTTGCGGGGTTTGCGCCATCGGTGCGGAATGGAAAGCGCCTCACGGTCCTCACGTACGATGCCGTTCCAAACTGTGCGCTTTCCGGTTCTGCGAGTCACACCAGCATATTTCTGAACGCCCATAGACTCGAGGCGCTTCGCCATCTCCATGGCATAGCAGTTCGTGCAGCCGGCGGTCACGATTGAGCAGCCCGCAACTGGATTCCAAGTAGAATCCGTCCACTCGATTTGAGTTTCAGCCATCTTGTCTCCCGTGCCGTTTTCGAGTCAGCCAGCGCATTAGGCAGTTCCTGTCATCGAGCGTCAGCCGGCTTTCGACCGCGGGCGACGGTGCGAACTGGAACGCTTCTGTCGACGCCAACATCGCCAAGGCTATGCAGCCGAATTGTGGGGTGCGTCGGAAGTTTCACGGTCAATTCGAGCTTCCCGCCAAAGGCCTCGATATAACTTCGCAGTGTTGAGAGATACATATCCGCCTGCTTTTCAATCTTCGAGACAGAGGGCTGTTTGATGTTTAGTGCGGTCGCGACCTCGTCGCAAGCAGCCGGCAATGACGAGAGGTCGACGGCTCACGCGGCTTCCATAAGTACGGCCTTGCGCTTCTTTTTGCCAAAAGCTCGCGGACGAATTTGTCCCACGTTGCCATGGCAGCCCGCTTTTCAGGCATATAATCCAGCGGTTATAGCTCTTGGAACTGACATCCTGAAGTGTATGGTTTTCCAATCGGTCTCGTATCTCCTTCGACAGACCAGCCTTGCCGGCGAGAGTCTTCCAGGTTCGCCGAAGGTCACGGTTCGTCACGACAGGGATGACGTCGCGATCGCGCTGCCGCCACATAAACGAATAGAGGGTGCCATGGCTGACGGGCTTGGATGGATCGGTCGCTGATGGAAAGAACCAACCAAATTCATTTGGTTTGATCGATTCGATGAGGTCGGCTGCGATCTTCGTGACGGGGATCGCATGCGGTTTTCCGTTCTTGGTCTTTGACCAGTCGATAATGCGTTCGGCTGAATGATCTCTTCGGCGCGTTGACCCGTCAACATGAGAATTCTGACGGCGCGCGTGTAGGGTGGGTGAACTGGAGCGTCCGGGCACTCCAGCCAGCGATAGAGCCGGAGAAATTCATCCTCGTATAGTCAGCGTGTTCCCACTTTTTTTGGTTCGGTCGGAATGCCCGCAGCTGGATTGTAGACAAGGCGAAATCGACGGGCTGAGGTCGAGCGGCGGTCATGCTCTGATTTCAAGCCCCAGCTGTAGGCGGACCGGATGTAGCTGCGGACGTGATCCCGCCATGGATCGTTTGCCACACTCGTAGATTGGGGGATGATATTGGTGATTTCGTCGGGCTCCTCCTTCCAGGATGGTTTGCCGGCCGCCTTGAGCGACGCGACGTATCAGCAACTGTCCCGGGACGCGTGTCACCGGCGATCTTGATGCTGCGCCCTTTTGGATCATATCGGCGAAGTCGCGCTTAAATAACTCGCGCGCCTGGCTCAGGCTCATCGAGGGGTAAGAGCCGAGCTTTTTCTTGAATCGGTTTTGGTCTCGCCATTGTTGGGTCATCCAGTCTGCAGTTACGCGAGTTGGCATTGGCTTCATTACTAGGACCAGTCGGCCTGTTCCATGACCCTCACCATCGACAAGGCTCTGCTGCTTTCCGGTCTCCTCAACCTGTTTCAGAGCGCGGCGAATTTCTCCATCTGTAAGGCTTGGCACTGGGGTCTCCCGTAGACTTTCAAGTGGGATCGGCTGAGGGGTAGTAGGGGTCTGTTATTGGGTCCAAAACCAGCTTCGATCCCCCTAAAACCGACCCCAATATGCCACGATAGCCGGCTCTACGACAAGTCAGAAGATCGTTATTCTTCAATATGCTAGATCGTGATCGAGCGTGATCTAAACGGAGCGAGTGGGATGGTTGTGCATCACGATCAGTCATTCTGGATCACGACAACGCACGGTAAAGCAGGGTGCCGCAATATGACCGTCGCGCTGGTGAACACCAAGACACTCAACGGAGTTGCTGTGTGGCGCAGACTGGGGCAGGGGATTGGGAGTTGGAGCAAGACCGCTATCGCTTGGCTTGCCGGTGCGCATCTCACTTCCGTACAGATTGCCTTGTCGGCCCGATGATGGAGGGGTCAAATTTCGGGCCGATTAGCAGATTTGTCTCGCGTGGCCCGACACCGCCCTATGCATGCGAATGCGAAGTTGTGTGCGTCAAGTTCTGCAAAAATGGCGTGGCAGTAGCTGTGACGTCGGCGTGTCCGCCGCGCAGCCCCCGTGTTTAGCG
>NZ_JAMYTD010000074.1:0-11403 GCF_040322255.1 Mesorhizobium sp. M0166
CGAGGGCTGGCAGGAGTCGAGCAGTGAGTACTCCGGTGCCGAAAGCGAAGCTGCGGGAGGCGGCTCCAGGCTCTCAGATGCCGCTAGTTCGGTGGCTTCCGTAGCAGGCGGTGCGACAGAAGCTGTTGCAGATCTTGCGAGCGGGGCCAGAGAAAAGTTGAGAAGCACGGCCGGACAAGTCGGATCAGGCGTCAGTGATGCGGCTGCACAGGCGCGCCAGTCGGCGCTGGACTTGTTCCAGCGCGAACCCCTGGCCATGGCTGCTGTCGGCCTTGCCGTTGGCACCGCAATCGGCGTGATGCTGCCTCACACCGCCGCGGAAGACGAGCAACTCGGCCCCTACCGCGACAAGCTTCGCGACAGTGCTGAGGATCTCCTTGAAGAAGGGGTGGAGCAAGCCAAGCAGGTAGCCGCCGAAGCATATGAGACTGTAAAGGAAGAGGCTGACCGACAGGGTTCCAGCGGCGACGCCGAGACGTTGGTCGACCGCGTCGAGAAAGTCGTGAAAAAGACGGCAAGCAAAACCGAGGAAGCCATTCGCGACCGTTTGCCGGAGTCGGACGAGCCTCCCAACACTTCGTCATAGGCGCTGCCCCCTGGTTTTCGTGGTGCGCTGGTGAAGCTGTTCTTGAGATCTCTTCACAGGCTTGCCTCGGGATTGATCTGGCGCGCAACCTCTGCTTTTCAGATTTGCTCCTGGCGAGGTATCGAGTTGCTGCTTCTGCGCGTTAATCCTTCTTTGCAAGAAGCGTCGCACAAACATCGCTCACGACTTGCGGCAGGACATCGAAAGCATAGCCGATGTGGAGCCGCTCGAGCGGGGTATGGTAGTCTCGTCCCCACGGGCCGATATTGATGGTGGGAATGTTGGCCAGCCCACCTGACTTGGGCCAGCGAATGCCGTCACGCCACATCGGCGTGTTGCGGGCAACGACGTCGAGACCGGATTCGGTAGCCTCGCCAAAGAAGCTCATATCCGAGATGCCGGCGAAGTAATCCGCACACCCGATCGCTGAGCCATAGCGGGCGCTTGCGCCGGCTGCGACGTCCAAGGCAATCGCGCGCAACCTCGCCGCTGCCGGCCTATCCGAAAGGTTCGTCGGCAGATAGGGTATTGAGCCGAAGCCGGTGACGATTGCCGGTCCCGGCAAGCGGCTCAATCGCCATGCCTCCTCGGTAACCAGCCGGCATTGCTCCGGCAGGGGGAGATCGCCGGCGGCAAGAGACGCGCTGAGGGTGCCAAGCCTTGATCGTGCTTCCGCATCGAGGCGGTCCAGCACTGCCTCGTAGCGATGCAGGGGAATTGTTTCGACGCGATCGATCGCGGTGCTGCCGTGCAGGGGATCCCGCCGCCGTTTCAGCTCCACCAGGTAGGCAGAAGCAGTATCGGCGCAAAGCCGGTCGAAGCGATCAAGCACCTCGTCCGGCGTCCGACGATAGCTCAGCACGTTGAACGTAGCGAACGCGGTCGCCGCAGTCGTCACGTCGTAGCCGGACTTGCCATCGCGGATGCTGAGCAGACTCGGCGGTGTGCCCGGAACGGACTGGGGATCGTCGGTAAGCTCAGAGGCCCATTCCACCCGGACGGCAATGGCAGCGGCAACAGTCGCGGCGTTCAGGCCATTCAGGGGAAAACCGCTATGCGCGGGAACGCCGACGACATGGGCCGTCGGGAGCAGCTTGCCGACCGTCCCAAGCGCGATGACACGACCCTCGCTGCCGTCACCGTTGTCGGCGATCGCATCGAGATTGATCGCCGCCAGAATATCGAGCCCGCGCTCGCCAGCAATCGCCGGCAGCTCCTGTGCCGCCTTGCGCGCTCCGGCAGAACTGTTCTCTTCGTCTGGGACGGCGATGAACAGAAGATTTCCCGCCGCGTTAGCGCTTTCGGCCAATTCGGCGCAGACTGCCAGCCCGGCGGCGAGACCGGCCTTCATGTCGAGCAGGCCGCGCCCTGCGAGAAACTCTCCCGACGTGAAATCGTCCCGCGCCCGCCTCGCGGCAGGCGCATCGGTCGAGGCCAAGGTTTTGCCCAGCGCCTGCGTGAGTTGTTGCGGCCGGATTGCCATGTCCTCCAGCTCGCCATAGTCGCTCGTCGTGACAGTATCGTAGTGGCCGGTCAACACGACGGTGGCGGGGCTATTGCCGCGGACCAGCATCGCCACGCAGTGGCGCCCATCCCCCGGCTCGACTTCTATGGTCCAGATTTCCGCGCGGCGAAATGCCGTCTCGTAGCGCAACGCGTCGGCTAGCCATGGGCCGAACGAGGCTTCGCCATCCGTCCCGGTGACGCTTCTCCGTTCCGTTAGCGCGATGGCCCAGCGTCTGGTCCGGCCGGCCAGGCTGCTCTTTGCCTCACAGTTCATCATTCTCCTCGACGCACGTGAAAGAGCCTGAGCTTAGTGCCTCCGGCAACCTTCTCAAGGGCAGCTCGGGGTGAGGCCGAGTTGACGGCTGGAACCAACCCTCCTTGCCACTCGTTGCCGGGCAAAGGAGATTACGCCATGTGCCTTCCCATGGGACCCCAACCAGAAGAGCCGCCATTAGACGCGCCAATGTGGACGCCGGATCCCGATGTGCTGCCGTATGAATCTTCTGTTCCGAATCCAAACGAGAGCTGCGATCTCCTTATGCGAGCGGTGTCGATATGATGGACGAGCAAGTTCGCACAGGTGGCTGCCTTTGCGGAGCTGCTAGCATCCGGCTCAAAGGGCAGCCGACGAGGGTTGGTATATGCCACTGCCATGACTGCAGGCGAACGAGCGGGAGCGCCTTCGTCTGCTTCGCGGTTTGGCCCAGATCGAGCTACGAAGACACTGGCAATCTCCACACCTTTGCCGGGCGGAGCTTCTGCCCAACCTGTGGTTCGCGCCTCGTAAGCCTTCGGGAGGACGAGGCCGAGGTGATGATCGGCAGCCTGGATCAAGCTCCGAGCAATCTTATACCAGATTATGAGCTTTGGATCGGGCGACGGGAGCCATGGCTGTTGAACCTGGAATGGGCCGTGCAGTTCGAGCACGATTGGGAGCCGAGGAAAAATTGAGACCCAATGGAGACGGCGATGTCTGGAGCCGGCCCAGCACCCCGATCCACCGGTCTGACATGCCTAGCGGTCGCTACGGTCCTGCGCCGGTCATCATCGAGACCCTTTCAAAGCATCGGCGTTAAGCCCTGGATCCCATTGCAAAGTTCCGGTGAGCCGAAAGCAGCAGAACCTTCTTCCAAGAGCAACCGACGATCAGGCGGTTTGGGCAACCAACAGGGAGAGCAAGAGATGGACTCTGTAAGCCACGCGCCGACACGCGCGGCAGTTCGGCAGCAGCATCAAGGCATTCCGAGAGCGGTCACACCTGTCGACTTTGCGCGCGGCGGCCGCTAGTGACCCGCCGCACGAACAAGACAACCGCAGCAGCCGTCCTGCTTGCCGCCGGGTTGGTCAGCCTGGCGCTGTACAACAGCGCTCGGGCCAGACGCGCGCTTTTCCCGCACGGGTCGGGGCGTCTTGTCGGGGTGTCGGGGGTGCGCCTGCACCTCCTTGAGCAGGGCGGCGGGGCGCCGTTGATCCTGCTGCACGGAAACGGCTCGTCGGCCGAGGATTTCAAGACCAGCGGCATGCTCGACGAAGCGGCCGACAAATACCGGGTGCTCGCCTTTGATCGGCCCGGCTTCGGCAGGAGCACGCGGCCGCGAGGCAAATTGTGGACGGCGGCCGCGCAGGCCGATCTCATTCATGCCGCCATCGCGCAGCTTGGAATCGAAAGATATCTCATTCTGGGCCATTCCTGGGGCGCGTCGGTGGCTCTCCAACTCGCGCGCAGGCACCCAGCATCAGTTGCCGGAATCGTGCTTGTCTCGGGTTATTACCGTCCGCCGCCGCGCCTGGGCCTTGCACTGGCGGCGCTACCGGCCTTCCCTGTCGCCGGTGGAGTTTTCCGCCACACCTTGCTGCCGCTGCTTGTGCGGCTCACCTGGCCGCTCGCAATGGGCAAGATATTTCGCCCCGGCATCATCTCTGCGGCGTTTGCTTCGTCGGCAAAAGAGATCGCCAGCCGGCCCTCACAGCTGCGGTCGATCGCGGCCGAATCGGGATTGATGCTGGCCGGCGCGCTGGCTGGCGGCCGCTTCACCCGCTACCATGATCTGTCGCTGCCTGTCGGCATTATCGCTGGGGCCGGCGACCGGTTGTTCGATGCGAAAGCCGAGGCTCTTGGACTTCATTCCTGGTTCCTTTGTGCATATCATCCCGCAGGCCGGCCACATGGTCCACCACACCGCACCGCTGGCCGTTCTCGCGATGGTGGACAGGGTCGCTGCCGCGGCGAGTACTTGCGGGAAGATGGCACGGTAGCGAGGCTGCGCTCTTAAGGTCGTCCTCACGAGCGTAGTTAGCAGCACAGCATGGGCGAATCGGTCGGCCACCACCACCTCGACGGCTCAGCGGCTGCGGTGTAGATGCGCGCCTGGATTGGGGAATACAACCCCGTTCTATCCGTCTGCCGGGGCCGCGTTCGCGTCGATTCGATCCAAACCTATGCGGCCTGTCGCATCGCCCGTTCGTTGACGCCTGTTTCGCCCAGTCGGGTGAGCGCCTCATCGGTTGCTTTTTCTTCCTTGAGCGTCTGTTCGAGTAGCGGGACGGCGTCTTTCAGACCAAGTAACTCGGCCCATGTGACAAGAGTCCCGTAGCGCGCTATTTCATAATGTTCGACGGACTGGGCTGCAGCCACGAGACCCGCATCCAATGCCGGAGCCTCCTCGAATTCCTCCAAAATCTCCTGTCCTTCTTCGATGATGCCGTCGATCGCCGGGCACGTTTTCCCTTTGGCTCTCTTGCCAAAGGCGTCGAAAACCTGTTGCAGGCGCTCGATCTGACCTTCCGTCTCGTCACGATGTTTTTCGAACGCCGCCTTCAGCTCTTCGGACTCCGCGCCCCTTGCCATTTTCCGGAGCGCCGTCAAAATCTTGCGTTCGGCGTAGTAAATGTCTTTCAACCCATCATGGAAAAGGTCTTCCAAACCCTTGGAGCCGCCCTGAGAGCCTTTCTTCGTCGCCATTGTCATCTCCTGTTTCATTTGTATCGACGCATGCATGGTCTAACTGGATCAGTCTCTTGTTGTTCCTTCGCCACGGCTCTGTGGCAGCCAACAGGTTGAGCGAGGTTGACCGCTGACTTCAGTCGGCCGCGGACCCACGCGGCAAGCTGAAAACCGTCCCGCCTGGCAGATCAACGTCGGACAAAATGGTGTCTGCAGTGCAACGCCGATCCCATCGGGAAACAGCACAACCGTCCAAAGCTACCCAAGAGCTGGGTCCGGTCGAGGAACACGCGGCGCTCGGCACATTCCCTCTCGGCAGCACGCCCATGAGCAGGCTGGTGAGCCATGTAGCAGCTGTTCTCCCACGGCATGACCGCGTGATAGTGCCAAAAGCGGTAAGGCATTGATGCCCTTGTGGCGGGCGGGAATAGTGGCCCCCAGAATGGAAATAAGTTTATGTTCCGTTCTCATGAGTCACGTTGTGGATTGTTCGATCCGTACCGAGCCGAATGCATTGTCATTTCTAAATGACTCCTTGGGCCAGCGGAGTCATTGTCCGCTGTCGTTTCGTTCACCTGTCGCCAACTGAGGAGGCCCCAGATGATTGATCGCATGAACATTGACCCAGCCCTTTACCCGACCGACTTGGAAGCTCTCAAATCCGTTTTCAGCCAGATATGCGAGGAAGGGCATGTCGAGCCCGGCTCACCGGCAGCTGAGAAGCTCGCAGCCGATCTTGTGCGGCTCTTCCAGAGTGGCATGGCTGATGAGAGCGTGCTGCTCATCGTGGCTCGGGCGCGTTTTCAGGCGGTTAAGCAGGCAGGCTGACCTACTTCGGTGGTTGCACTTGGTGCAAGGCGAACCACCACCACTGACACCCCCCAAAACCGGATGTCGAACCCAACGCCAGCTCGTTTCTGGGACCGGCGACAGCCAAGCGCGTCCCATATTTCCCGCTCGTGCCCATCCGCGAATGACACTCGTGAATGATGGTTCGGAACGGTTGGCCCTGTCGGGGGTTACCTCAGTCCAGCGGAGAGGAGACTCCAAAAATGGACCACACCAATCACGCACGGCTTTCGAGTTCTGAACTGCGCGCTGACGTTGTTGAGGGGGCGACCATCTACGGTCGCCACGATGAGGAAATCAGTTCAGTCGACCACATCCATGGAACGGGCGAGCATGCGCAAGTCGTCTTCGATGTTGGTGGGTTCCTCGGCATAGGCTCAAAGCGCGTGGCCTTATATGCAACTCAGCTCGATTTTATGCGGGACGAAGACGGCACCGTGCATGCCATCACACAAATGACCACCGATCAGTTGAAGGCCCTGCCAGAGCATTTTGATTAAAATCAGCTTCGGCGATCTCGACCGTCCGATATTGTCAAGGGTGAAGGTCGATCCGAGTGCGAGCTCGTTCAGAGCGTAGACGAAGGTATCTACCTGATCGTCAAATTGTCCATTCGGAACCCAACAGACCTCGTCGAGGAATGTTTCGTTCCAGCGACTGCGCAAGAGCTTCACGCTGCGGCTCAGCCTGGGCGGCGTGTGTCCTTGTCGCCTAAGACCTGAAGAACCTTCACGTCATGGCCGGCGAGAGATTCACTTTCGTTGCTGCGTCTGCCTTGCCAGCCGAACCAGGGTCCTGCGGCATGCGGATAGTGACTTCCTGCGTCTTGCGCCTGGAAATGCCTCCACGATTTCAAAGTCGCTGCGGTAGAACATGACGCCGGAACTTGGCGCTAGCCGGTGCTGATACCGGCGGAACGATGTGGTGAGATGGCCCATCCGAGGCGAGACCGGACAGCCCCACTCCGGCCCTCGGAAGCGGTCGTCAGTCAGAGGCGGGCAGTGTCGTTGTTAGATGGCCGGTATTTCTGCAGCTGGCGGATGATTATTTGCGAGCGCAGGTCTGCACCTGCATCTATTGGCGCGCCTAAACGTTTGCCGTCGAGGAAGATGCGACGGACTGCAGTCATGTCGAAGAACAAAGCCGAAGATTCCGACGAAAACCAAGTGCGACTGGAGCGGCGGGCCGGACAAGAAGACAAGGAGGGCCGTGGACGCAATGCCGAACGGCCATCGCAAATTTCCGGCGGCGGCTGGAGGGATGTGCTGTGGCGGGTGTGGGCTGAGGTAACAGAGGACCGTGTCACGCTGATCGCGGCCGGAGCCACGTTCTACCTGCTTCTTGCGCTGTTTCCAGCGCTTGCCGCCTTCGTGTCCATCTACGGCTTCGTCGCCGATCCTCAGACCATCGCCGAGCACATTTCATTCCTTGGCGGCATACTGCCTTCTGGCGGTTTGGAGCTTATCAGATCGCAACTTAGCTCATTGGCCGCTCAGAACACTGGCACGCTCAGCTTTGGCTTTATCATAGGTCTTGCTGTTGCACTGTGGAGCGCCAACAGCGGCATCAAGACACTGTTTGAAGCAATGAACATCGCTTATGAGGAGACTGAAAAGCGCGGCTTTATCCATCTGAATCTCCTGGCCTTGGGGTTCACCCTTGGCGCCATCCTCATTGGCATCGGCCTTATCATCTCGGTCGGGATCGTGCCCGCAATGCTTGCGCTGCTGAACCTCGGCGGCTGGACCGAAACCCTTGTGCGGATCTTGCGGTGGCCGGTTTTGCTGATCATGGTCGGAAGCGGAATTACGCTGATCTACCGCTACGGCCCTAGCCGCGAAAAGGCAAAGTGGCGATGGGCCACATGGGGGGCATTCCTCTCGGCTGGGGTTTGGATCGCGGTCTCGGTGGGGTTCTCCTTTTATCTTGAAAACTTCGCTAACTACAACGTGACCTACGGAGCCCTGGGGACGGTCATCGGCTTCATGATGTGGACCTGGATTTCCGTGATTGTGCTGATTGTCGGTGCGGAGCTGAATGCCGAGATGGAGCACCAGACAGCCAAGGACACCACCACAGGTGCGCAGCAGCCAATGGGTGCGCGAGGTGCCACGGTCGCCGATACCCTGGGTGAATCGGCCAATGCCGACGACAAGCAAACACGTTTGGACGGGCGCACAACGTAGCGCCTCACTTGCATCTGCCGCAACTTCGCTGGGCGCCAATGACGGTGTTAGATGGCCGTCATCTTTCGAACAGGCCAATCGAGCAATGAGGGTATCCTTCCCATCACCCCATCACCGGAAAGACAAAGCAGGGTTCAGATGCTGCCCCCCTACTGAGGGCCCGCCCACGAGCCGCCTCACCGCCGAGCTATACCACTGAGCGGAGCACGCCCAGACGCAACCATCCTTGCATCTAGGTCTAGGTGCGACGCTTTGCCATCGAAGCCACCAACAACGCAGATGCTGCCTGAGCGCCTGTCACCCGCCGCAACGTTGCGCTGTGTGTTCTTCAAGACTGTTGCCGCGCGTACGGTGCCCGTGCGATTGGGAATCGGCGCTGACCGCTTCCAGACCTCGCCTCGCGAGGTCAGTCGTCCCGAGCCTTGAGCGCACGTGCGAGGAGCCTGGTGTCATTTAGCTGGATCACGCAGGTCTCGAACGCTTTGGTCGGGCCGCGCCAGCGCAGCTGTTCGACGTCATCGAATAGCTGAGCGTCCGTACGTAACGTCGCGAGATTTTTGAACAAAAGTGCGAACTCTCTACGCTTGCCGAGGGCTTCAGGCGGAAAGCTTTCAAGGGGGCCATAGCGGCCCAGCAGCCGGGCCGCCGAGACCAGGCCGATGCCCTCGAGACCCGGGTAGCCATCGGCGGTGTCACCCACGAGCGCGAGGAAATCTGGAATCAGGGACGGCTCCACTCCGAACTTCTCGCGTACACCCGCGGCATCGCGAATTTGCTTGGTCCTGCGGTCTACCTGAACCACATGGTCACCTCGCACGCACTGCGCGAGATCCTTGTCCGGCGTCCAGATACACACCTTCTGCACGCGCTCATCGGCAGCCGCGCTCCGTGCCGCGGATGCCAGCGCGTCGTCGGCTTCCAGGTCGATCATCGGCCAGACCGCCACTCCCATGGCCGCCAGGGCTTTCTCAAGGGGGTGGAACTGCGCGAGCAATGCCGGCTCGATGCCATCCCCGGTCTTGTAGCCGGGCCAGAGCCGATTTCTGAACGACTCGATTACATGATCTGTCGCTACCCCAATGTGCGTGGCGCCATTCTCGATCATCTCCAGCACTGTGTTCAGCACGCCAACGACGGCGCCAAACGGCTTGTCTTGGCCGTTGTTGAACCGGCGTTGGCCATAGAAGTGGCGAAACAGCTCGTATGTGCCGTCTACTAAATGAACGATCATCTCAATCCTCGAGACAGCGCTCGGCCGTGCCCGTACGCCCACCGCAAGCCATGTCTCTGACCGCAGCAGCTTACCTTCAAGTCACAGGCGCGGCACTACTATATGGTAGCGCGCTGCGACAGCCCCTTTGACAATAATGATCTGCGCATAGCGCTGAATACGCGGTCGACCGCGAAGCGCTCGTCAAGACTATCCTTGGCAAGGTCGGCAATGACACGCCGGTGCACGCAGCCCGTCCTTTGTTCTCCGCCGACATTGAGCAGCGTGTCTACGATCCGGACAAGGCCGCATTCCATTACCGGAAATCAGCACATGGCGCATTCGTAACCCGCCTTTCGAGCAGTCCTCGCCTTGGCGGCGTAAAGTTGATGTAAGGTGACGCTGCCCTCGCAATTTTGAACCCCTGACAAGCTTCGCTGGCCGTCGCTAAGCCGACGGCTTATGCGGCGTTCGCATTCTTCGTCTTGGGCGGCCGGCAGCGCTCGACCGCAGTGCGCTTCCACATGGCGTGGTCAAAGGCGGGCAAGCAGCCCATGCCGAGCAAACGCTTCCGCTACGTCGACAACGGGATTGTTTCCCGGCGGATACCGTAGCCGCCGCTGATGATTGCCGCAGCGGCGCAGACCAGCCCCTCGCGCTGCAACGCGTTCGGGTTACTGGTTTGCTTGTCGCTGGGGCCGTGTATGGACGGCTCTCCGTTGGCAAGGGATTCTTTGAGCCTTTTGCATCTGCTGGTTGGTGCGGCCATGTATCCGACCTGTAGGTGCGGCCTTTCATGTGCCGCTGGCCATAATGCCATTCGCGCGTCTCAGGTCCCGATCGTAAGCTCGCACTCGAAGTGCACGGCCCCAGTGGGTTTTCCTGATCCGGCGGTTTCAACCGGCTTTGTGCATTAGCTCCTGTCCGCCCTTTCCAACCTCGTCGGCGATCGCTCGCCTTGTGTCGTTCTATGCGATGGCCGGCTCCCTGTAGCGCTCGCCGCCTGTCATCAATGCCCAGACCATGCGGGCAGTCTTGTTGGCGAGCGCAACGGCTGCAACCTTGGTCGTTCGCCGGGCCATCAGCTGCACGAGCCATGGCCGCCTGGTCCCGTTCCGCTCGGCATAGCGGATGACCGCCATGGCTCCGACCACGAGCAGCTGTCGCAGGTAGCGATTGCCGGCCTTGGAGATACTGGCGAGCCTCTCCTTGCCACCGCTCGAGTTTTGCTTCGGAACGAGCCCGATCCAGGCCGATAGGCATCGCCCCGACTTGAACGCGTGCGGATCGGCGACGGTCGCCACGAACGCACTCGCCAACAGCGGGCCGACGCCCGGGATTTCCATCAACCTGCGACCCAGCTCAGTCTCTCGCGCACTCGCCCGGGCCCGGCGATCGTTTTCGAGGATCTGTTGCTTCACGACCCGAAGCTGTGCCTCCAGCATCCGCAGGCATAGCCGTGCGTCAGCGGGTATCCTGGCGTCGTTCTCGTCGTTGATGACCAAGAGCAGTTGTTCAATTCCATTCCGCCCGATCGGCGCCACGACCCCGAACTCGGACAGGTGGGATCTCAGCGCGTTCGATATCTGAGTGCGCTGACGATTAAGCATCAACCGGACACGATGCAGCATCATCACGCTTTGCTGCTCCGGCGACTTGACCGGCACGAAGCGCATGGTCGGACGGGTCACGGCCTCGCAGATCGCCTCTGCGTCCGCGGCATCATTCTTCTGTCGCTTCAGATAGGTTACTGTGCCGGCAGCAGCCGCACATCATGGCCGAGTGCGATCAGCTCGCGAGCCCAAAAATGCGAGGAACTGCAGGCCTCGATCCCGACCAGGCATCGCGGCAGGCTCTCGAAGAATGCAAGAACACGCCCCCTCGTCAGCTTCCGGCGAACAACAACCTCGCCGGCCGCATCCACTCCGTGAACTTGAAACACGGACTTCGCAATATCCAAACCTATCGTTGTAATGCTCCTCATCGTAGCGCTCCTCCAGCTCAATCCCGCGATCATACCGCAGGAGGGAGGAGAGCTGAACCGCCCCGGGTTTTCCGGAGGCCGTTTCGTTTGAGTCACGCGGCTATGGCTGGTTCATCCAACATGGCGTAGTAGCGTTCC
>NZ_JAMYTD010000075.1:0-10862 GCF_040322255.1 Mesorhizobium sp. M0166
CGGTGGCGATATGCCGGTCCTTGCGGTCCAGCGGCTGGCCGCGCTGGGCAAAATTCCAGGAGAGCGACGAAAGCCGGCGCTCGATGGTTGAAACGGTGTTTGGCTTTTTGTCGCCAGTGGCCGTACCTGACGCGCAGGCGGCGATATAGAGCCCGACGACCTCAGGATCGGGCGGGAACATCTCGATGCCTTGGCGCCGGCACCAGCTCGAAAAATGCTTCCAGTCGGCTGCGTAGGCGCGGCGCGTGTTGGCCGAACTCGCCGCCTCGATATAATCGCGCGCGCGGCCGGCGAGCGCCTCAAGCTGCGCAGGCAGGCTGGGATTGGCAATGGCTGGAAGGGGAGGGGACGAGGCTAGGTCGGCATCGCCCATCTGCATGACGATATCGATGATGTCGGGCAAAGCCGCGGCGCTTTGTGTGTGAAGCTTGTCCGAAATTCGTAGCATATTTCGGACATCTTGACCGTCACTTCGTCCGAAATCGGACCACAGATTTCGGACAAAGCCCCGGCATCAACCCGCCAATATCTCGATCTGCCGTCGCCGCTGCAAACGTCGCCTGTGAGAGGCGAGCCGCCTCTAAACTGGTCGTATATCCCGATTAATAATAAGAATGTAGTCAACTTCCATATTTTAGAGGGCACGCATGCTGCCACTCAACCGGCCTGATCACCACACAAAGTGAGGAAGAACCTGGTTAGGTGCAAAGCGACAATTGCCTCGACAGCGGGTCCCGGAAGGTTTATGCTGCCCAATCTTACCGCAATCCGAAATGGCGATTGAGTACCTTCACGAGTGAAGGGATTCCCGCGGTCTTAGAGATGAGTTGTCGAATGGCGCGAAGTCGCACAGAATCGCGAAGTCGCACAGAATCGTGTGTTTGATACCGATCAGGATCGCGAGCTATTTCAGGCGCAGAGAGGTCCTGCGCCCGATGCACGAGTTGCTCCCGGTCCAACGGAAGTGAATGGGGTGGAACTGCTTTGTCGACCAAATTGTTGACGGAACGTCCGGCGCCCATTGTTGCTACATGTCTGGATTCTTGGGGCGTTTTGGATGATGCAATCCACCATCTCACTCCAAAGGGCAGTGGAATCTGGAACAATGTCGCTTTTGTACGCAGGACATCCTTCGCGCCCGATTGGCATATTGTCTTTAACTCTGCTTCTATTTTTGGGCTCCCTGTTGATATCGAGGCGAGTCCAAACAGGACAATTTTTGCAATCGGCGAACCGCCGACGAAAGCTCATCGCGCATTTCATGAAGGGCAGGGGAAAAATACCATCGTCCTGACGTCTGACGCAGAGCTGGCTGCTCGGCAGAATGCAGAGCGCCGATTCGTTTTGTCTCCACCTATCACTCGGTCTTGGTCTGTAACAAAGACATATGACCAACTTCTGGTCAGCGAAGTCGTGGACAAGCCGCTTCGGCTCTCATGGATTACCAGTAACATCGCCCTGCTTAAAGGGCATCGATATCGGCTGGCGTTTCTGGAACGGCTGAGAGAGGAGCTCGATTTTGACCTGTTCGGCCGAGGTTTTCGGCTGATTGGAGATAAATGGGACGCACTCGCACCGTACCGTTACAGTATAGCTTTCGAGAATACTCGTGCTGATTACTATTTTACAGAGAAGCTTATGGACTGCTTCGTTGCTGAAACAATGCCGATCTATTACGGCAGCCCGGCAATCACGAGGTTCTTCCCTTCCGACTCAATGGTTCTGATTGACCCAGAGGACAAGAACGTAATCCAAAAAATTCAAGAAATCATCGACTCGGACCTCTGGAAGGAGCGTCGCGGCGCAATACAAGAGGCGAAGCGGTTGGTTCTTGAGAAATACAATACGTTTGCTTATCTCGCGGGCTTCATCGAAAGCGTTCACGATAAACCCTTACCGCCGGAAGTTATACACATCGGTTCGCCTGCGGTCGATTTTGGGAGAGACGAATGAAGTACTCCAACGCTCGCTTCGCGTGCCCGGCGGTTGGTGGTCTGGCGAGATCGGTACGGAGCGCTCGGCGGAGAATGCCTACCTGCGCAGACGGGCTGGCACGGGCGCACGAGGTCATGCGCCCCCGGCTGCCGCTGATCAGACGAACTGGGGAAGGCCAGGAACGGAATTGAGGACCTCGTCCACGAGTTCGTCGCCGGCATGTTCCTTGGCGAAGGCGATCGTCTCGTTGGCGATGGCGGCGATCTTTAGAATGCTGAGACCCTCACTCATCAATTGCTGGCCGAGCCCCATGAGGCCGCCTCCGCCCTCTGGGTCGTTGCCATGATACTTCGCCACTAATTCCGAAGCTCCGGGAATGGCCTCGATCATGCGCGCAACGGGACCGTCGGCCGCGTGGCGTTGCAGGAAACCCAGCATTAACCCAACGGCCTTCTCTGCGAGAGCCGGGTCGATGCCGGCACCAGTGGCGATGCGCGATAAGAATTCTTCCATGGCAGGGTTCGTCTCTCTTTAATGAGGTTTACACGGGGCCGGTCCGGCGCCCAAAGCGCCCTTGGCCGAACCACAATTGAACTCCACAAAAATAGGCCGGCGGAAGTGCTATTGCAACTGCGCGTAAAACCGCCTCTGTCAACGCAAGCTGCGTCGGACGTGCGTATTTCGCAAAAACGGGACAGTCGTTCCGCTAAATCGCGGACAACAGTTAGCCGGAAAGGCAGAAGGCTGTGGAAAAAGCCGCCGAATGAGAAGAACGGGCTATTCTACAACATCCGTCTGCATGGCTTGCCGGGCGCAATGTAATGCCATTCGACGCGGTTCTGATCCGCCCAGGAGAGGATGGTGTTCGAGGTGAACTCGCTGCCATTGTCGCTGACGATCATTCTCGGCCGGCCGCGCTCGGTGATGAGCCGGTCCAATTCGCGGGCAACCCGCAGGCCCGAGAGAGACGTATCAATGATGAGTGCCAGGCACTCTCTCGTGCAGTCGTCGACGACGGCCAGGATGCGGAAGCGGCGCCCGTCTGTGAGCTGGTCCGATACGAAGTCGAGCGACCAGCGCTCGTCGGGCCTCAGCGGCACCACCATCGGCGCCCTGGTCCCGATCGCCCGTTTGCGGCCGCCACGGCGTCGAACGGCGAGCTTCTCCTCCCGATAGAGCCGGAACAGCTTCTTGTGGTTCACGACCAGGCCCTCCCGCCTCAGCATCACGAGAAGACGCCGGTAGCCGAACCGGCGTCGCTCCTGCGCGATCGCCTTCATCCGCTCGCGAACCTCGCGGTCGTCCGGCCTGCTGGTCTCGTAGCGAACCGTCATGCGGCAACAGCCGATGGCTTTACACGCCCGCCGTTCGCTCATCCCGAAGCCTTCCTTCAGGCGAGCGACAGCTTTCCGCGTGGCCGCGGGCGTCACCATTTCTTTCCCACAAGATCCTTCAACGCGGCATTGTCGAGCATGGCGTCGGCCAGAAGCCGCTTCAGCCGCGTGTTCTCGTCCTCCAGCGCCTTCAGCCGCCGAGCCTCGGACACATCCATCCCGCCGAAGCGGGCCTTCCAGTTGTAAATCGAGGCGTCGCTGACCCCGTGCTTGCGGCACAGATCGGCAACCGATACCCCGGCCTCATGTTCCTTCAAAATTCCGATGATCTGCTCTTCAGAGAAGCGGCTACGTTTCATGTCCTGGTCCTCTCGATGGGCCAGAACGAACTTCAAACCGGATTAGATCAGAGGGGCAAGGTCAAGGTCGATGACTCAACTGTTGTGTGGGGAGAGCTCTTACTTCTCATTCGCTCCAAATGCGGACGCGGCGCACGAGCTCGGAAGTTGAGATCCCGTAGCGATCGTGAAGCGTCGGCAGCGCGCCAGCGTCGAGGAACTCGTCGGGCAGGGCGATCTGGCGAAAGACTGGGGTCACTCTCTCGCGCATCAGCAGCGCGGCAACGCCTTCGCCAAGGCCACCAATGATGGTGTGGTTCTCCGCCGCCACCACCAGCCGTCCCGAACGGCGCGCGGCAGCGAGTATCGCCTCCGTATCCAGAGGTTTGATCGTCGGAACGTGCAGAACGGCGCAGCCGATCCTGTCGGCTTCAAGCGCCTTCGCGGCCTCCAGCGCGCGCATGGTCATCAGGCCGCTGGAAATGAACAATACGTCCGCGCCCTCGCGCAGCATTCGCGCCTTGCCGATTTCAAATGTATAGTCGTCTTCGTCGAGCACGACAGGAACCTTACCGCGCGAAAGCCGCATGTAGACCGGCCCGTTGTAGTCCGCGATCGCCTCCGTGGCCTGTTCGATGTCGAGCGCGTCGCAAGGGTCGATGATCGTCAGGTTCGGCATCCCGCGGAAGATCGCGATGTCCTCCGTCGCCTGGTGGCTGGGGCCGTAGCCGGTCGTCAGCCCCGGTAAGGCGCAGACGATCTTCACATTGAGTTTCTCCTCGGCGATCGCCATGCAGATGAAATCGTAGGCCCGCCTCGATGCGAAGACGGCATAGGTCGTCGCGAAGGGCGTGAAGCCCTCCCGCGCCAGGCCGGCGGCGGCGCTCATCAGCACCTGCTCCGCCATGCCCATCTGATAGAAGCGGTCCGGATGCTCCTGTGCGAAGACATGGAGATCGGTGTATTTCGCGAGGTCCGCCGTCAGGCCAACGATCCCGGGCCGCTGGTGCGCCAGTCTGGCCAGTGTGTGCCCGAACGGCGCATTGCGTGTCGGTACGCCATCGGGCGCGATCGACGCGATCATCGCCGATGTGGTCTTGCGCTCGCCCGCCTTGACGGCG
The DNA here is from genome assembly GCF_040322255.1 of Mesorhizobium sp. M0166. Taxonomy (NCBI): domain Bacteria; kingdom Pseudomonadati; phylum Pseudomonadota; class Alphaproteobacteria; order Hyphomicrobiales; family Phyllobacteriaceae; genus Mesorhizobium; species Mesorhizobium sp. M0166. The sequence goes on from NZ_JAMYTD010000075.1 coordinate 4,729, forward strand.
TGACGCGGCGCGAATTTTGACACCCTCAACGCGGACGTCCCTTTTCCAAAGCTTCGAGCGCCAGCGCCCATTCATGCGGTTCGACGCGGATGAAATGCGTGATGTCGCGGGTTTCCAGGAACGGCACGCCCTTGGCCATGCGGGTATCGCAGACGATCACACGTGGACGAGGCTCCTTCAGCCCGCGCGCCAGGTCGAAGGTCACGCGGACCGCTTCGATGTCGTTGCCGTCGACGCGCTGCGCGTGCCAGCCGAACGCCTCGAACTTGTCTGTCACCGGCTCGGAGGAAAGCATGGCCGTCGATGGACCGTCGGCCTGCTGGTTGTTGAAGTCGACGATGGCAATGAGATTGTCGAGCTTGTGGTGGGCCGCCGACATCGCCGCTTCCCAGGTCGAACCCTCGCCGAGTTCGCCGTCGGACAGGAGGTTATAGACGAAACTGTCGCTCTGCTTGCGCCTCAGCCCCATGCACATACCGACAGCGATGCCAAGGCCGTGACCGAGCGAGCCGCCGGTGATCTCCATGCCGGGCGTGTATGCCGCCATGCCGGACATCGGCATGCGGCTATCGTCGCTGCCATAGGTCTCGAGCTCTTCCTCCGGCAGCACGCCCGCTTCGATCAGCGCCGCGTAGAGCGCGATGGCGTAGTGTCCGATCGACAGCAGGAAGCGGTCGCGTCCCTCCCACAGCGTGTCGTCCGGCCGGTAGTGAAGCGCATGGAAATAGGCGACGGCAAGCACGTCGGCGATACCCAGCGCCTGTCCGACGTAACCTTGGCCCTGGACTTGACCCATCTGCACGGCATGTCGGCGGATACGATAGGCTCGTTCGGCCAGGCTGACATTGCTGCCAGCGCGGGGCATCTCAAGATCCGGTGTACCCTCAGCCATGGATCAGCATCCCACCGTTGACATCGATCACGGCGCCGGTGATGTAGCTGGCCAGATCGGACGCCAGGAAGAGATAGGCGCCGGCGACGTCGCGCGCGTCGCCCAGCCGGCTGAGCGGGATTCCTTTGATGATGTCGGCGCGCATGGCGTCGGTCAACTTATCGCCGGTGATGTCGGTCTGGATCAGGCCCGGCGTGACGCAGTTAACGCGGATGCCTTCGGGACCGAATTCGCGCGCCATGGCCTTGGCAAGCCCCAGAACACCCGCCTTGGCAGCCGAATAGTGCGGGCCACCGAAGATGCCGCCGCCGCGTTGCGCGGAAACCGACGACATGCAGATGATCGAGCCGCCGCCATTTTCGCGCATGTTCGGGATGAATGCCTGGCTGAGATAGAGCACGCCGCGTAGGTTGACATCGAGCATGCGGTCCCAGTCAGCCGGGCCGATATCCAGTGTCTTTGCGGGCTGCGTGATCCCGGCAATGTTGCACAGCACGTCGACCTTGCCGAAGGCTTCGGCCACTTCGGCAGCAGCCCTCTTGCACGCATCGAGGTCGGCGACGTTACAGGCGAGGCCAATGTGCTCGGGCCCAAGCGACTCGGCGGCGTCACGGGCCTGTTGCTCATCGAGATCAAGAATAGCAATGCGCGCGCCTTGCTCCGCCATCAGCGTTGCCGTGGAGCGGCCTATCCCCCGAGGGCTCGCGGCCCCTGAAATCACCACGGCCTTGCCCTTCAGCAACATGTCGAACTCTCCTGCTATTTCTCTTTGCCGGTGATCTAAAGTCGGTAGAACCGGGCAGCGTTGTCATGGAACAGCGCGAGCCGCTCCTCGTGCGGGTAGGCGACCGTAATTTCCTTGAAGGCGTTCAAAATGGCGTCGAAGCTCGAGAACAGCTTGTCGACGGGGAAGTTCGTCGCGAACATCGAGCGGCCGACGCCGAAGGCTGCGATCGCCTCCTCGGCATAAGGACGAATCGAGGCCGTGGTCCAAGTCCAGTCGCCCATGCCGAGGCCCGAGATTTTGCAGGCGACGTTCGGCGCTTGCGCCAACTGGTGCATGCCTTTTTTCCAGGCGCCAAAATGCTCGGCGCCGTCGACCTGCATGCCGGTGTGATTGAGAATGATCTGGACGTCGGGAAAGTCGCGCGCGAGTTCGAGGAACTCGCCCATCTGGGATAGTAGAGCTGCAGGTCGAAGCTCAGCCCGCGCTTCGCCAGGTCCCGGAAACCACGCCGCCATTCGGGTGTCCGGCTCACCTCCGGCCGCGCCTGATATGTCTTAGCGGCGTCGGGATGGTAGTTCATCGGCTGCCGCATGCCGCGGAAGTTCGGATATTCCATGTGGCGGTCGAGGAGGTCGCCGACGTCGGGTTGGGACAGGTCGGCATAGCCGACGATGTGCAAAGCCTCGCTTGTTGGCGATCTCCTGCAGCCAGCGCGTTTCCCCAACCGGATCGCCGGGATCGAGAAGCAGCAGTTCGGCTCCGGTGGAAAGGGCACGAGCGATCTGGACGATCTGGCCTTCGTGGAGGGACAATTTGCGTGCCGGCATTATCGATGATCGCTTCGCCGATCGCTGGGTCAATCAGCTGGAGCGCTCCGAGCGCAGTTTCGCGCGTGCGGCGACGGCTGATCTGCCACCAGCCCGACCTCGCATGCACAATGCCGATGTTTTCCGCGACCGGACAGCTCGGGCAACAGCGCCAGCTCCTGATGCACCACCGCGATGATCGGGCTGTTGTGGTCGGCCTTCGACGAGGCGAAGCCAATCTCGCCGGCTTCGCGTGAGGTCAGCCCTGTGACGATGCGGATGAGAGTGCTTTTGCCGGCGCCGTTGCCGCCCAGGAGCGCGTGGATTTCGTCGGCCCGGACCTGAAAACTCACACCCCGCAGGACACGGGTTGCGTCATAACTCTTCTCGATATTGGCAGCTTCGATCAGGGGCTTCCTGGTCAATACCTGTCCAACTCCCCGCACGTTGCCGGCGATACCCAAGCTTTGGGTTGAACTCGGCTCCATCCTGTATCTCCTTCCGGGACCACTGTGCGACCGATTGACATTCGGCTCAATTTTCGTTTCTTAACATTCTGTGTAGCTGAGCTTAAATGACGAGGACGAGGTCAGACATCAAGTTCAATTCGATGACGCATTTCGAGGCAGTCGCGCGGCTCGGCGGCGTGGCAAAGGCCGCTCAGGAATTGCAGGTGACACCTTCGGCGGTTAGCCAGCAGCTGCGGCTGCTCGAACACCAACTCGGGGTGCGGCTTTTTCAGCGCGAAAAGCGCCATCTCTCGCTCACGATCGACGGTGAGCGGCTCTTCCAGACCACGACCCAGGCTTTCGAATCCATACGCGAGGTGCGTAATGCCATTGTGCGGCAGCGCGAAAGCTTCCAGCTTAGCCTGCGCGTCAGTCCTTCCTTCGGCGAGAAATGGCTGGCGCCGCGGTTGGCCGAGTTCAGCAAGGGCTATCCGAGCTGGAATTTGCGCGTCGACGCCACGCCCAATTTCTCGGATTTCGAAACGGAGGTCATCGATCTCGATCTTCGTTATGGCGACGGCGGCTGGGCCGGCCTTTATTCGGATTGCGTCGTCAACGATCTGATCCTGCCGATGTGCTCGCCTTCCTATCTTGCCGAACTGCGCGCGATCTCACCGGATCCGCGCGAGCAGCTTCGCCATGCGCGGTTGATCGACAGTGTGAAGGCCTATTTCCGGTGGGATTATTGGCTGCCGTGCAACGGTATCCAGGGCGCCCGCATGACGTATCCCTATCGTTTCGACCGTTCGTCAATGTCGGTTCAACTGGCGAAGGACGGTGCAGGTGTGGTCCTGGAAAGCACATCCATCGCATTCGAGGACCTGGTGTCGGGTTCTCTGGTTCCGGTCTCGATAGAGTTCGAGGTCATCGAGTTTCCGGGATACTGGCTGGTCTGTCCTTCGCGGCATATGAACCGGCGCGCGGTTCGCCTGTTTTCGGACTGGGTGTCACGCGTGGGTAAGCGCGACACCGATCTGGCTCGCCGGTTTCTGGCGGATAAGCAACTGCGCATATCGTTCGAACGACGGCCTCATTTCGGGGCACGGGATGACAAAGCGGCGCCAATGGCGTGAACAGTTCGGCGTTCAAGACATGGCAAGACGAAGATTGACAGCACGTTGCGGTTGAAGCTGGCAAAACGCAGGCTGTGTGCAAGCGAATGGGTTGGCCCCGCTTTTCATTTTCCGCGTAGCCTGTGCCTGCGGCTGCCCGCGCCACAAGGCGTTGGTGGACAAATGTGGCATTAGGCACAATCAGCATCTTTGATGCCGCCTGCTATGTCGGCCTTGCCGGGCAGCGAACGGACTCCGGGCGTGCGCACGCCGTCATGCGGTTGAGAACGGCGCAGCCGATGGCGACCTCGGTCTGCTGAGCCGAAAAGGAGCGGGCTCGCAGGCGACGTCCGATCAACCCCTTGTAGCGCCCGACGGCGGTCTCGATCAGGGCGCGCTTGCCATAGCCGGTGGACGCCTGCCAATTCAGCCTTCCATCATTGGCGATCGCCGTGATGTGACCGTCCCTTGACCGGGTGGTCCGGTGTCATCACTCTCCACGGCCGTTGAACGTGGCGGGATGACTATCCTTGCGGTGACGCTGTGTTGCAGCACCGCGCAGTAGGTGGGACCGCCATCATATGCTCCGTCGGCCGTGAATTGGTCGATCTCTGCGTCGATCCGGTCGAGCAGCGGCTTCACCTGCGAGGGATCGTCGCCGTCCTGGTCGGTCAGACAATGGGCGATGATCTCGCCGCTGTCGGCATTGAGAACCAAATGCAGCTTGCGCCAGGTCCGGCGTGATCTGGCACCGTGCTTGTCTTCCAGCCATTGGCCGGCGCCGTAGACTTTCAAATCCGGTGCTATCGATCAGCACATGCAGCGGACCGTCCTCGGGATGCCGCTGCCGCTTGGCCGATGGTTCCCATATCTGCGCCCGGCGGCTTAGCGTCGTGTGATCGGGAACCGGTAGATCAAGCCCCATCAGATCGAGCAGCGAGGTCGCCAATCCCTCGCTCTGGCGCAGACGAAGCCCGAAGACGCATCCCAGTGTCAAGACCGCCTCGATGGCGAGATCGGAATAGCGGGGCTGGCCGCCGCGGGTCGTTCTTCGCGGCGCATGCCACCTGGCCAAGGCTTCTTCTGTCAACCACAGCGTCAGACTGCCGCGCCGCCGAAGGCCCGCCTCGTATTCCGGCCAGTTTGTCACCTTGAATTTGATCTTCGCGACTCGGTGACGGCGGCTGGCATTGACGGCAGGGGCGGCGCACCATGGTCACGGCCGATACCCTCGCCATGTGGCTCGTGCTGGAAGCCCTCGGCCCAATGTCAGCTAAACAGATGACGGCCACCGGAGAGCATCTGATGGGACTTATCCCAGCGTTGTGCCCGGGGTGCGCGAATCGAAACCGCGCGGATCGACGAGTCCACTACATCTCGTGTCCCTTAGGGCATGGCCCCACCTTCCGGAAAAACACCCCACTCAGCCCTGTCCGGATCTGGCGCTCCTTGTTCGCTCCGCTGGCCTACACAGTTGATTGCGAACGACCCAGAACGGCTCTCGAAAACGAGCGTTGAACGAAATCAGATCACCGTTTGTTCTCCCTTAGCGTTGTTTGGCGTACTTTTATCGCGATGCCCTCTTGTGGGCCGTGCCATAACGCAGTTGATGATCATGCCTGACTACGAAGCGTCGGCCGCCGATAGTCTGGATACAGCGCTCGCTGTGCTCGATGAGGTATGTTATCGCCTGAGATCTGACCGCCTCATCCCAGCGGACAAAACGGGGCAGGGAGGAGGCTTTTCAGAGCCCGGACGCCTTGGTGAGATTGACGCGGAAACGATCGCGCCGGCGCTGATACTTTCGCGTCATCTCGGCCGAGGCGTGACCGAGCTGCTTTTGCACATAGCGCTCGTCGACCTCGGCCGAGGACGCGAGGCCGGCGCGCAGCGAATGGCCAGCAAACTTTTGACCGCGTTCGCCCTCCGACAGATCGCCACGCACGCCGGCTGCGAGCGCCGTGCGCTTGACCAGCCGCGCAACTTCCTGGTCGTTAAGCCGATCGGCGCCGACTCTTTTGCCTTGCCCTATTACCCTTCGGAACAAAGGGCCATGGCCGATCCGCGCCAGTCTTAGCCAGGTCTGCAGAGCGACCACAGGGCAGGTGGCGTCGGAGGAGCCGCGGCCGATTTCGACCTCGCGCCAGC
>NZ_JAMYTD010000076.1:0-10474 GCF_040322255.1 Mesorhizobium sp. M0166
GCCCGTCCGTGGCGCACACCGTCCAGAGTCTGTCGCACGCCGTCGGTCTCAGCCGCTCGGCTTTCATGGCGAGGTTTTCCGCCGCTCTCGAAGAGTCCCCGATGTCATTGCTCCGCCGGGTGAGGATGCGCCATGCAGCAGACCTGCTCGCGGCCAACGCGCTGTCTATCGACCAGGTCGCCATCAGCGCCGGCTACCAGAGCCGGAGCAGCTTCACGCGCACTTTCCGCAGGTACTACGGCAGCGACCCGTCAGAATACCGTGCCAGGGCGCAGCGCGCCTCGTCCGCCACTGCCATGCCGACCGAAGACGCGATCGAGGAATCCGCTGCAGCCTGACTCCGGTCTTCACTCCACGAGAGCGTATGTCCCCGACTTTCCAGAGGTATGCCCTGGTGAGGGACTTCGACCGTCCAGTCGCGAAGCCGCGCGACCTTGATGAAAGCGTCCAGCGCCGGCGAGTAGCGGCGCCCCTGCACGGCCAGCAACCGCACCTCCCGCGAAACCGGGTCGCCTTCGAGCGGAATGGTCTTGAGTGTCGGAAGGCGCGGCATGTGCTCGGGCGCGAGCATCAAGCCGAAGCCAGCCGCCGCCATGTGCTGCAGGTGCAAGTCGTTACCGCTGCAGTGCCCGCGGTGGGGTGGTTCCTCGGGGAAATACGACCGTAGGATCTTCGGGCCGACGTCGCATCCGGCGCGTTCCAGCAAGACGGTCTCGCGGAGGTCGTCGATGGAGATCGAGGGGCGGTTTGCGAGCTGGTGTGTCGGCGCGAGAACCGCGACGTAGCGCTCCTCGAACAGCAACCAGTCGTCGATGCGGGCGGGTATGTCCTGCACGTCTCCGACCATTGCGGCGTTGATCTCCCCCTCAAGCAAGAGGTCGACGAGCTTCTCCGCTGAGCCCTCGCGCAGCTCGACGTGAAGTCCAGGGACGAACTTTGCGATCTCCGCGATCGGATCGAGGACGAGCGACGCCGAAATGGAGGGGGCGAGGCCGATCTTCAGTGGCGCGACCTCCTTGCGTTGGAATTCCTGGGCTCTGCGACGCACCGCCTGTGCCGCGGCCAGTGTGCGTTCCAGCATCGGAAGGACTTCCTTCCCAAGGTCGGTGAGCTGCGTCAACTGGCGCTCGCGGTAGATCAACTGGCCGCCGAGCTCCTGCTCGAGCTTCTGCACCCCCTTGGTCAGGGCAGGCTGCGTGACATTGCACTGCTCGGCTGCGCGGGTGAAGTTGAGCGTGGACGCGACGGCGAGGAAGTAGCGAACTTGATGAAGCTCCATGTGTTTTTCTCCGTCAAGTTGCCGCCGACCATACTGACGAGGCCGTGCACTCGACGGCGTGAGGGCACACGCCGTAATCGTGGCGCATAGATGCCACTTGCAGGCATACGTTGGAATGGCCCGGTCTATGGTTTGGACGCCCGGACACGCTTTCTGGAGCCAGTGAGAGCCCGGCTAAGGGCTTCATGACGCCGGTCCTCCGCAACTTGACCGCGGTATCCTTGACCGCCGCGACGATGCCGGCATAGGCGCCGCACCGGCAGATATGGCCCCTCATGTATTCGCAGGTCTGTTCGGGCGAGCCGGCATGCCCTCCCTCGACGCACGCCGAAGTCGCCATGATCTGACCCAGAGTGCAGTAGCCGCACTGCAGCGCGTCGTGATCGGTGAAGGCCCGCTGCATCAGATGGAGCTCACCGTCCGGGCCAGACAGCTCCTCGATGGTCATGATCGTACGTCCCTCCGTCTGCACTGCTAGTGTCAGGCAGGTGGCGACCCGCCAGCCGTCCAGATGCACCGTGCATGCGTCGCGTTGGTCGTGATCGCAACCTTTCTTCGCGCCGGTAAGTGCCAGACGCTCGCGCAGGAGATCGAGCAGCGAGGTGCGCGGATCGATTGTGACCGACCGCGTCTGGCCGTTGACGGTCAGCGTCACGTCGACGCGTCCTGTCTCACCCCCTGCGGCCTCACCGACATCCGGCCCGAAGAGCGTCATTGCTGAAGCCGCACCTGTCGTCCCGAGAAACGTGCGTCGGTCGATCTCAAGCCAGCAATTCCTGTTCCTGGTGGTCATTACTGTTCCTTTGATTACGGTGGAGGTGTGAGCGGCAGGCGTTGTGCCCTCTCCAAGATGCGGCCGCTGCTGGTCCTGACTCGGCGTCAGGAGAGGCCTCCTTGGGGTTCGGTTATCGCGAAACTCCGCTTTCAGTTCACTCTGCTCGGCTTGCGAAGATGGAAAACCGCGACCCTCGGCAGGCGGCTGAACTCACCTCGATGGGACGTCCGAGCATCCTGATGCCTTGGCGGACGATGAAGAGGTCGATGCCGAGACCATCGCGCTGCGTGACGCGGGTGAACGCCTCGAAGAGTCTTTGGATGTGCTCGTCGGGGACACCGTTGCCTGCGTCGATCTGAACGACGGCACCCCAGGAGAATCCGCCCCCCGGGCCGCGTGTACTTGACGGCGTTGCTCACCAAATTGCCGTGAACAGTCCCGAGACGGAGAGCATTGCTCATGACCGAATCGCTCGTCGGAACCAAGCGAATGCTCTCCGTCTCGCGACGTGTTCTCTTAGCTATCACGGCACGCCTGCCCCAGTAGCGGTCGACGCGAACGGGCGAGAAGTTCATCGCCTTGGCTTGCTCGTGGAGGAGGAGAGCGCCAACAAGCTGATTGAGTTGTTCGGTCAGGCGATCGACAGCGCCTTGTCCTGTTTCCAGCAGACGCAGTTCGGACTTTGTTCGATGGCCGATGCCGAGACGTTCATGGATACTCTGGAGGATTTGGAGGGGCTGCCGCAGGTCGTGGGCCGCGATGGCGAGGAGCACTGCCTCAAAATCACAGGCGATTTGCGGGTTTGCCCCTGCGGTCATGCTCCATGTTGCCGGCTGCCCACCCGTCGGTATGGTGCTGGAAGTCCGGCTGCGCGCTGTCGGTATGGTGCTGGAAGTCCCGCTGCGCGCTTCGGACACGATCTGTCCATTCCTGCAGTACATGATATCCTCTCACCGCGGGTGTCCCGATTACTTGAGGAAACGTCGCGCAGTATTCGTGGAGAGACGAGTTTATGGTCGTAAGTTAGTGTAAATCCTCGCTGCGGGGGCCGATCGCGAGGGGGACGGGGTCGAGTTGTAATGCCGGTGCTGCGGCCGCCGATGATCGCCGGGCTGTGTGAGGCCTGAGCTCGCAACCGGACCCTGTTTTCAGATGCCGTAGCGATTACAAAGAATGTTCAGCTGAACGATGTGGCCGCTATGGGCCCTAAAAGTCGAAGTCGTTAAGCTCAGGGTGGTCATCGGGCCGTCGCCCCAAAGGCCACGAGAACATCCGGTCTGCTTCGGCGATCGGATGTTGATTGATGCTGGCAATGCGCCGCTGCATCAGGCCATCTGGATCGAACTCCCAATCTTCGTTTCCATAGGCTCTAAACCAATTGCCGCTGTCGTCACGGTATTCGCATGCGAATCGCACCGCTATCCGATTGTGGGTGAAGGCCCAGAGCTCTTCGATAAGCCGATAGTCAAGTTCATTCGCCCATTTGCGTGCGAGAAACACCTCGATGGCAGCGCGGCCCGACAGAAACTCAACGCAATTCCGCCAGAAGCAGTCGATTGTGTAGTCACGGGCCACCCGGGCTGGATCGCGGCTATTCCAGTTATCCTCGACGGCACGGACCTTTCTTATCGCAGTTCCCTGGGTGAAGGGTGGTAGAGGGCCGCGTGACATGGTCATTACTCCGACGGACAGCAAGGGATCATATCAAGACTGGGGCAACACCGGACTCGCCGCGAGTTCATTGGTGTTAAGAAGTGTAAATGCTCACCTCGGGCGGCCAAACGGCCTGCCGCATTCTCAGCAGGCAGCTATTTCCTGTGAGGGCTATTGTCGGCGGGCGCTAGCTGAAAACGGTTGACGATTCTGCCAAGACCAAGCATCTCAGCAAAGCGGGGGCCGGACCCCTAGTGCTCGAAGCTGGCGTTCCGCTTCACTCAGGTCTGCAGTCCCGAATCCTTCCGTGAATCGCTCGTAGACGTCGACCAGGAGACGACGCGCTTCGTCCACGCGCCCACGATCCACCCATAAGCGACACAATGCGATTGCTGAACGCAGTTCCCAGCCGAGCGCGGACTGCTCACGGGCGCAGTCAAGCGAACCTATAAGCGAGGTCTCGGCCGCCGGCCAATTCGCTACCGCCGCTGCCAACAGCACCTCCGCCTGGACTCGCAGCACGTTCGGCAGTTCGAACGTCCCAGAGTCGTGCGTAGCGTCGGCCACGAGCGCATCGATGATGGTGGTCGCTTCAGCCGGCTGTCCGCTACGAGCGAGACCCTCGGCCAGAGCCCGCGAAAATGCGAATGAGAGGATATATTGTCGCTCATCTTGCAGAGTAGACAGTGCGGTACGCAGGGCCTCGACTCCAAGCATTGTTTTCCCTTTTGCGAGCATAAGCTCGCCTCGCAAGCCCAGGCCGCCAGCATGGTACGGCGCGAGTGAGTGCTTGCCCGCACAAGCGATGAGCCGTTCAATGAGGTCCTCTGCGATCAGCTGATCTCCCCTCCACAGAAACACCGGTATGGCATAGAGAAGGCAGATGCAAAGTGAGACAGGGTGGTTCTGTCTTTCTGCCACCTCGATGCCTTGATGTGCACGTCGGGCCGCCTGGTCAGGGAAGCCTCGGAGCCACAATGTGCGCGCGTCACCAATCAATGCCCTCACCTGGTGATCGTAACCATAGGAGTGCATCTGCCTTATGCCGGCAGCCGCGGCACGTTCGAACCCGATTTTATAACTGTGCTGCGCCGAGGCCTGATTTCCCAACAGATGGTAGCTCGCACCCAGCATCCACTCGGCCGCCACAATCTCTCTCGGGCGGCCGATTTTCTTGGCCACAGCGACGTAGCGTTCTGCTGCAGCAAGCGCGCCGCCAAAATCTGCAAGGCGAGTGCGAAAGAGATTGAGGCCTGCCAGCAAATGCAATTGGTACTCGGAGTCTCCCGAGGAATCGGCAAGGGTGAGCCCGTGCTCCAGCGCCGTTCCCACCTCTTCGCTGTTGCCGTGGACATAGATCGACGATATTGCCAATGATAGTTGCAGAGCCAGCTCGAGCTTCGTTCCGCGGTCTTCCTCGCCCAATGCACGTATCGTCTTCTGGCACCAGAACCGACACTCGCTCAGCATCGACAGCCCGAGGAACAGAGGCGCTGCCTCGGCGCCTAATGCCACGCCGACCGAGGCATCGCCCGACGTCGAAAAGCTCCATTCGAGTGCTGCTCTGATGTCACCTACGTGACGTGAGTAAGAGGAGAGATTTCGATCCTGCAAGATGTTGGATCGGATGGGCGCGAGGCGCTCCGCAAAGTAGAGGGCATGTCGTCTAGCGATCGCATTCTCCTCTTCCCGCCGTGCCAGTTTGAACGACGCATAGGCTCGTGTCGTATCAAGGAGTCGGTACGAGCTTGCGTCTCCAGCCTGAAAGACCGAGATAAGCGACTTTTCGACCAGACTTGCGATCACATTTGCGACTTCCAGTACATCCGGCTCGCCAATGACGGCTTGCGCCATCTCCAATGTGAACGTCCCGACAAACACGGACAGCGTGGTAAAAATCGCCTGCTCAGGCTCCGACAGCAAATTGTAGCTCCAGTCGAGCGTCACTTGGAGCGTCTGATGTCGAGGATGGCTGCGCCGTCCCCGCCAATGGAGTATCAGGCGATCATTGATCAGCTGCGCCAATCCGCTGACGCCATATGCGCCCGCCCGGCTGGCCACGACTTCGATGGCCAGCGGAATCCCGTCGAGTTTGCGGCAAATGCCCGCTACGACGGGTGCCTCCTCGTCTGAAAGGTCGTGCCGGTATCCGCCGGCCGCTGCTCGATCCATAAAAAGCTGCACAGCAGGAGAGGCCAGCGCCTCGACCACCGTCAGGCCGACCTCGCTTCGCGGGCTGTCGAGTGGCTGAAGCATATGGATGTTCTCGCCCTCGACCCGCAGCGCTTCGCGCGTCGTTGCCATAATGTGTACGAACGCCCCTTCGCGGAAGAGATGCTCCGTCATCAAGGCTACGGACTCCATAACGTGCTCGCAGCTGTCGAGAACCAGAAGGATTCGCTTGTCAGCAAGGAACGCCGACAGTCGCGGCAACGAGTCTTGCGTCTGACTAATGCATCCGACCAACGACGCGACGGCCGTAACAACGAGCGCTCCATCGTGGAGAGCACTGAGGTCCACGAAGCAGACGGCGTCGCCGAAATCGCTCGCCATCGCGTGCGCGACCGCGAGCGCCACGGTTGTCTTGCCGACGCCGCCGGGCCCAACGATGCTGACGAACCGCCGGGAAGCCACTTCAGCAACCACGGTTTTGATGGTTTCGTCACGGCCAATCATCCGCTCCAAGCGCGCGGGCAGCGTCTGGGTCCTGACCGGCCTAACCATGGCAGCCGAAGACACGCCGCCTTGCGCCCAGCGCTGGACGGGTGCGACAAAGCAATAGCCGCGGCCCGGCACGTTAGTGATATAGCGGGCGCCGTCTCGACCATCACCGAGTGCTTTTCGAAGGTTGGCGATATGGACACGGAGATTGGCCTCCTCCACTGTCACATCCGGCCACACACGCGATATCAATTCCTCCCGGCTGACGACGTCTCCGGCGCGGTCAATCAGCGTGATCAGGATGTCGAGTGCGCGGCCGCCCAGCTGAACCGGCTCGTCCGCCTTCTTCAGCAGTCTTTCGGCCGCAATCAGACAGAAGGGCCCAAACGAAAAGGTGTCGGCGGCGCGCTGGTTGTCGCGATCACCCATGGGCGCTCAGCCGCTCGCTTTCGGTCTGCGTCGGTAACGATGGATCCCCGAGGAAGCGCCAAGGCTTCATTTTACCGGGGGACCAATTTGTAATCGCAGCTTCCAGGCATGTTCCGTTCAAGGCGCTTGCCGCTCTGCTACCGCCTTGCCGCGGCCGCCATGTGCTGCAGGTGCAAGTCGTGACCTCTGCAGTGGCCGAGACGGGCGGTTCCTCGGGAAAATACGACCGTAGGATCTTCGGGCCGACGTCGCATCCGGCGCGCTGCAGCAAGATGGTCTCGCGGAGGTCGTCGATGCCGATCGAGGGAGGGTTTGCGAGCTGGTGTGTGGGCGCGAGAACCACGACGTAGCGCTCCTCGAACAGCAACCAGTCGTCGATGCGGGCGGGTATGTCCTGCACGTCTCCGACCGTTGCGGCGTTGATCTCCCCCTCAAGCAAGAGGTCGACGAGCTTCTCCGCTGAGCCCTCGCGCAGCTCGACGTGCGTGTGGACGCGACGGCGAGGAAGTAGCGAACTTGATGAAGCTCCACCTGTTTTTCTCCGCTGAATTGCCGCCGACCATACTGACGAGGCCGTGCACTCGACGGCGTGAGGGCGCACGCCGTAATCGTGGCGCATGGATGCCACTTGCAGGCATACGTTGGAATGGCCCGGTCTATTGGTTTGGACGCACGGACACGCTTTCTGGAGCCTCTGAGAGCCGGGCTAGACTAGTGCGCGGCGATATGAGCGAGGACCGGGATCAGTTCGGACGGGTCGCCCCGCCGCGTGTAGTCCACGCTGAGGTCGGCGTACTCGATCGTCCCGCCGGGCGCCAAGACGTATCGGGCGGGCATGGTCAACGTCCAGCTCGGATCGCCGTTGAAGGCCGCGAGATCAACGCAGCCCTCCTCGACGGCACGCAGTTCGTCGGAGGCCTTCCAACGCAGGCCGAAAGTGTGCGCGACCTCGCCTCCCGCGTCGACCAAGCTCGCGAACGAAAGCCCGTTGCGCCTCTGCGTCTCCAGGCTGTTGTCAGGCGTCTGCTGCGAGACGACGACCAGAGAAGCGCCGAGACTGCGTATGTCGTGAGAGGCCGACTCGATCGCCCGGAGCTCGACGTTGCAGTAGGGGCACCATCTCCCCATGTAGAAGACGAGGACGACAGGGCCTCGACGCAGCGCCTCGCGCGACGAGAACGACCGGCCGTGGCCGTCACGTAACTGGAAGGCGGGGGCTTGCTCCCCGGCGTGCGCGGCCCGCTCGGCCAATCCGGATGCGGCGAGCGCTTCCACCGCCCGTTGTCGAACCAGCGTCACTTTCGGCGGGGTCTTGGCGAGGCACTCAGTTTTCAGAGCGTCCAGTCTGTCTTGGAGTAACATTTTTCGGCGCCCAATTTGCCCGTGGGACAATCGCTTTTCCAGTGCGGCTCCGGTAGTCTTTCCGCGCGAGTTTGAGTTATTTTTGTCATGCATGAATGATCGCCCGCGAGTGAGGTGGCTACTTCTTCTTTTCGACGCTGGTCTTTGGCGCAGAGAGCTTGGCCAGGTCGGCCGCCAGCGACTTGCGCAGCCGAGACGCGGCGAACTCCGTGAAGCGCCGCAGCTTGAGGGGCAGGATCGCGTGTCCCGCGTGCACCAGGTGCACCGGGATCGGGTCGGGCTCATAGTCCTGCAGGACGAGTCTGAGCTTCCCCGCGGCCACCGCCCGCGCGACCTGATAGGAGAGCACGTTCGTCACGCCGACGCCCGCGATCGCCGCGTCGATCGCGGACTCGGCCGTGTTGATCCTCAGACGGCAGTAGGGGCGCACTCCCTTGGTCGCCTTGCCGCGCGGGTTGAAGATCCACGTCATCCCAGACGCCAGGGCCGTGAACGTCACGCACATGTGGTCGGCCAGGTCATCGGGCGTTTTCGGGACGCCGTGGGCGGCGAAGTAGCCGGGGCTGCCGCAGACCACGCGCCGGATCTCGCCCACCTTCGTCGCGACGAGCGTGCTGTCGGGCAGCGCGCCGACGCGGACGGCCAGGTCGACGTGCTCGTCGACAATGTTGATCGTGTGGTCGGAGAGCGTCAGCTGAACATTGATCTGGGCGAAGCGCGCCAGGAATTCGTTCACGACCGGTACGACGTGGAGGCGTCCGAAGACGATCGGCGCCGTCATCGCCAGCGTTCCCCGCGGGACGGTGTACTCCCCTGCGGCCTGCGACTCCGCCTCGTCGACCTGTTCCAGGATGCGCTTGCACGCGGCTACGTACGCGAGCCCCGCCTCGGTCAGCGACAGCTTCCGCGTCGAGCGGACCAGCAACTGGGTATTGAGGTGCGCCTCCAGGTCAGCGACCTTCCGACTGATGGTCGGTAAGGGGACTCCGAGCTGCCGGCCCGCCGCGGAGAAACTGCCAGCCTCGGCCGAGGCTATCAAAATCGACATTGCTTCAAGCCGGTCCATCTTCTCTCACATTTCGAGAGGCCATTTCTCACGATTACCGGATTATGCCGCCGAACGGTAGGGGCTATTTCAGAGGCTCAAAGGCCGAGCCGGCCAGAGTCAGGAGAAGAAAATGTCCCGTATCACCATTCCGGGGCGCGACGACGCGCCCGCCGAATCCCGGGCAATTCTCGACAACGCCAACAAGATGCTCGGCTTCGTGCCGAACCACTATCGCCTCATGTCCATCAGCCCGAACGCCCTCGGCGGTTGGGCTGGCCTGATGGGGCCGGTGTCGAAGACCCTCGACCTGAAGACTCGGGAGGGGATCGCGCTCGCAGTCTCGGAGGCTAACGGGTGCGACTACTGCCTTGCCGCGCACAGCTACGTCTCGATGAACTTGGCGAAGATACCCCCAGAGGAGATCGCGCTGAACCGGCAGGGCCGTTCAGGCGACCCGAAGCGGCAGGCTGCGGTGGCGTTCGCGAAGGCGCTCATCGAGACGCGCGGCAAAGTTTCCGACGCACAGTTCGCAGCGGTCAGAGACGCCGGGTGGACCGACGCCAACATTGTCGAGATGATCGCGCTGACTGCCCAGTTCCTGTTGACCAACTTCATGAACAATGCGGTGCAGACCCCGATCGATTTTCCCGCGGTCAGTCCCGCCAAGGCAGCCTAACGGAGGTGCCCTCCTTGGAGAGGGGAGGGCTGGAGAATCCAATGTCTCGATGGTCCCCGCGGCCCGGTGTCAAGCGCGTCTACGAGCAGCGCTAGCTAGATGTTTAGTCCCCGCATTTGCTGGAGCGGATCAAGCTTGAAGCGTTCGGGCTGAGTGGCCCAAGCCTTGGAGATGGCCTCATAGAGCGTGAGACCTTTGAGGGTTTTGAGCCTGCGGCCGAAGTTGTAGGCCGAGATGAAGTCGACGAGGTGCTGTCCCGCGGGAATCCGATCCGACAGTTCTGGTCCGGATTGGCGGCCTGTGAAACCGCGAGTGACCATGGCGGACTTCCTCCGTCGGCGGGTGAAGAGAATGTCGTCGCCGCACGAACAAACTAAGCTGTTGTGCGTCGGATGAACACGGTACCGTCTCAGCATGGAATTCCGCGTGGCGAATGGGAAATGACGTCACGCCATGAAATCGATAGCCGCGCGTTATAAAGGCCGTCCACCTTCCGCATCGGACCCGCATGCACCTGACGCAGATTGCTGCTGCAGCTCGGTCAGCATCCTGACGGCCTCGGTAAGCTTAAGGACTTCACGCTCGCGCAGT
>NZ_JAMYTD010000077.1:0-9825 GCF_040322255.1 Mesorhizobium sp. M0166
GTCCGGGCCAATGCCGCGGCGTCACTGCCAAAGCCTTGCGCTCTTGCACTAAGTGGCTTGTTGTACAGCAGGATTTGCCCGCGCGTTCCACGGGCCGCACTCACAGAGAGCGAAAGCGTCGTTCCATCCGGTGCGCCGTTTGAAGCAGGTGCTCGTGCGCGACGTCGATGGAGACCAGCACGAGTTCGGTCTTCACTCCCGCACCCGCCGTACTCGATCAGGATTGGCCCCGGGCCGGCGACCTGTCGCAGTTCGAGTTGGCGCGCCCGCAGGATCGCTATCTCCGCGCGCGTGGGATAGTAATCTTCGAGCCGCGTGATCTCCTCTAACAGGTCGCCCCCCCGTTCGTCATACAGCCAGCGGCAGGGGATCGTCTTTTGACGGCGCGACAGTCCCTCCACGACGTCGGAGCGAAAGAGGTTGTGGTCGCTATGGGACAGCGTTGCAGTCAGATCGTGCATCGACGCGTGTTTCCTTGGATGGTCCAGACGGGAGTGTCGCGGGCCGCACGCCGCCGCAGCGGAAAAGTAGGTCCGCGGATCGCGCCGCGAATCCACAATCCGTCGTCGTTCGTCTAGACACACGGCTCGCCTCCGGTCGCCGCGTATCCGGGACAATCCGGCAATGAGCCGGTTTGAAATGCCTCCGGGCGACAAAGCGCATGGCGCTTTTGGGCTAGGATATCTCGCGCCTATCGAAAGCATGACCAAAGGGAATTTCTAATTTCGTCCGCCGCGTCCGATCTTTGGGTCTGGTTGGGCCAGCCGAGCATACGCGGCCGCCCTGAGATTGATTGAAGCAATTGCGCGTGCCGCCGTGCCCCGCGTGGCCGCAAAGGAGCCCCCATGGATTCACGCGATTTTGCCAAGACCAACAAGTGGACTGCAACTCCGATCACCAATGACCAGAGCGACAAAATTTTCCATCCGAACCGCCGGGACTTTCTCGGCGTTGCCGCTGCCACGGGCGCTGCTTCGCTGGCTCCGGGTATCCTGGTAGGAACCGCCGCGACGACCGCGGCTCTCGCGGAAGCATCCCAACCTGTCTCCTCCCAAGCCATGGATGCTTCCGCGAGTACTATCGCAGCCACATTGCCATCGCCAACGCCCGGCTATCTATCATTCGGCCCGGACGAAGCCGGCTTCGTCGAGGTAATGGTCAACGTGATGTGTCCTGCGGATGCGCTGACACCAGGGGGCGTCGATTGCGGGCTTGCAGCCTACATCGACCGACAACTGGCCGGCGGTTTCGGTAAGGGCGCACGCCTTTATATGCGCGGCCCCTGGCGAGAGGGTAAGCCTGAACTGGGCTATCAATCGCCACTCACCCCCGAGCAGTTTTTCAAGGCGGGGCTTAGCGCTGCGGATGCCGCCTGCCGGAAACGCAATGGCAAGGCCTTTAGTGAGTTGGATGAGAGTGTCGCCGACCGATTTCTCCATGAAATTGCCGGAGGCAAGGTGACGGACGAACGCGTCCAGCTCGCCTCGTGGTTCAACGAACTTGTCTATCCGCTATTTGAGCAAGCTTGCTTTGCAGATCCCATCTACGGCGGCAATGTCGGCAAGGTGTTCTGGAAGGCGATCGGCTATCCAGGTCTCCCCGCGGTTCATTCCCAGGACATGATCGATTTCCGTGGCAAGCCTTTCCCGGGTGCCGCCGATCCGAAATCCATCGTCGACTTCGCCTAAGGAAAGAAATCATGGCTACACGCTTGAAACATCGCACCGTCGTTTTCGTCGGGGGCGGATTTAGCCTCTGCCTATCACCGAAGCGGGCGTGATTTTCAGCGAGGCAGCCAAAAAACTAGGCTACAAACCGTTTCCCATGCCGGCGGCGAATTCGCCGGAAGCTTATATCAACCCCGATGGCATGCAGCTTGGTCAGTGCCAGTTCTGTGGCCATTGCGAGCGCTTCATCTGCGAAGCCAACGCCAAAGCAAGTCCCGAAGTCCTGCTCTATCCAATGCTGCGGAAGCGCAAGGATTTCGAGTTGCGCCTGCAAAGCCACGTTCTCGACGTTCGCTATGATCGCAAGGCCAAGCGCGTGACCGGCGTTCGCTACATAGATCGTGTAACCGGCGAAGAGTACGAACAGCCGGCCGACGTCGTCGTGCTTTCTTCTTTCACGATGTCGAATACCAAGTTTCTGCTGATGGCGGGGATTGGGACGCCCTACGATCCGAAGACTGGTCACGGGGTCGTCGGCAAAAATTTCTGCCACCAGACAATGTCCGGCACGCGTGTCTTCTTCAAGGACCGCTGGATCAACCCGTTCCTGGCGTCCGGTGCATCACAGACGGTGATCGACGAATTCAACGGCGACAATTTCGACCACAGCGGTCTTGGCTTCTTTGGAGGCGGCTACATCTACGCCAACGTGACCAACGGACGGCCGATTACAAGCCGAGCCGTCCCGCCCAGAACTCCGAAATGGGGATCGAAATGGAAACAGGCCAACGCCGATTGGTACGCCCACAGCTTCCCCATTTCCGCCCATGGTAGCTGGTATCCGCATCGGGAGAACTACCTCGACCTCGACCCGACCTATGTCGATGCCTATGGTCAGCCGCTCCTGCGCATGACGTTCGACGTTCGCGAGAACGAGCGCCAAATGTCCGTATATCTTTCGAAGAAGATCGATGAGATCGCCAAAGCGACGGGTGCCGACATAGCGCCGCCGACAGCCCCCCGCAAGGGCCGTACGATAGTCGCGTCTATCAGACCACACATGTCACTGGCGGCACGATCATGGGAAGCGATCCCGGCACCAGCGTCGTCTCTCCTCATCTTCAACACTGGGATGCGGAGAACCTGTTTGTCGTCGGTGCATCTGTCTATCCCTTCAATGCGGGCTACAACCCGACAGGCCCGCTAGGAGCACTCGCTCTTCGACTCGGCGACGACCTCAACGATTACGTTGCACGGCCACGTCACCTCTAATCCCAATCTAAAAAGGACGTTCCCAATGAAAGGCGCGAGAAAGATTGGCGTGTTTATCGCGATGCTTGCACTTGCGGGAGCAACCGCAAATCCCGGCTACGCACAGGACGCCGAGCACGGAAAAACCGTCTTCAAAGCTTGCGCGGCATGCCACGCGACGGATCATGCCAATCGCGTCGGGCCGGGCCTGGGAGGTATCATCGGCAGGAAGGCGGGAACGGTTCCCGGCTTCCGCTACAGCAACGCGATGAAGAAGTCCGGCATTGTCTGGGATGCGAAGATCGTTGATGCGTATCTGGAATCGCCACAGAAGGTAGTTCCCGGAAACAGAATGCCCTACGCAGGACTGAAGGACCCGACGGACCGGGCGGACCTCGTTGGCTATCTTGCTACGTTGAAGTAGCGGCTCGTTGCTCGTTGAGCGAGGTGTCAGCAAGACGCCATCTTTCCGCACCTGAAACGTCGACACCGCCGACTAATGTGCACAGGCGTCCGAACTGCCTGATCCTCTGTCTGGCATCCACACCGCCATGCCATTTACGAGTGTGCTGCCCGTGCTTCGCGCGTTGCAGCGGTCGCTTGCGTGCCTAACGAACCGCTGACGAAGGGCAGTTTCGGTGAGATGGCCTGCTGTTTGGCAAGCGGCCTTTCCTCGTGCATATCGATCCTGCCGATGATGGCGTGGAGGTCGTCAACGCATAGCGGATCGTGTTCGTGCTTCCGCGCTTAGCGGGGCGGTGCGAAATGCCGGTACAAGCTGTCGCGATTGTGGTCTATGAGAAGCTATGCGGGGGAGCGGCGAGGTGGCACCATCGTCGTACGATCAACCCGAAGGATAGACTATCATGTCCAAAGTCGACGATCTCAGCCGATCAATCACTGTATTGGATCAAGCTCGCACTGTGCTCGTCGTTGTAGAAATGAGTCAAAATAACTGGCTGGTGGCCGGAATGCTTCCCGGCGTTCAGCGACACCCCCTCAAGAAACTCGATCCCGATCCCAATGCATTGCTCGGTTTGATCGCGCGTTGGCGATCGGAGGCGGAGGCTGCGGGCATGCCGATAGACCGGGTCGCGCTGGCCTTCGAGGCTGGGCGAGACGGCTTCTGGCTGGCCCGGTGGCTGCAGACGCGAGGCATAGACGCTCACGTCATCCATTCAACCAGCGTCGCCGTGAACCGTGAACACCGACGGGCGAAAACCGACAGGCTAGACACGGCCATGCTGATGCGCGTGTTCCTGGGTTGGCTGCGTGGCGAGCGTGGCCACTGCCGCATGGTGGCGATCCCATCACTGGCGGAAGAGGATGCCAAGCGGCCGAGCCGCGAGCGGGAGAACCTGGTCAGCGAGAAAACGCGGATAGTCAATCGCATGAAAGGGGCGCTGGCTCGGCTCGGCATCCGTGGCTTCAAGCCCGAGCTTCGCCGGGCGCCGAAGAAGTTGCCGGACGTGCGCACTTCGGAAGGACAGCCGCTTCCGCCGAATATGCTGGAAGAGATGCGGCGCGACATGGCTCGGCTTGCGGTGGTGCGCGATCAGATCACGACGATTGAAAAAGCCAGAATTGCCCAGCTTGAGCAGGCGCCCGCGTCGGGGTATAATGCAATGGTTGTGCTATTGGCGCGCGTGATTGGTGTCGGGATTGAGACAGCCGACATGCTGGTCCACGAGGTGCTTAGCCGCAACCTCAGAGACCGGCGCGCGGTGGCGCGTTACGCCGGTCTGACAGGCTCCCCCGACGAGAGCGGATCTAAACGACGCGAAAAGGGGTTGGCCAAGGCAGGCAACGCCCGGGTGCGACGCGGGCTGATCCAATTGGCCTGGCGCTTCCTGAGATTCCAAAAGAATAGCGAACTGACGCAATGGTTCCAGGCACGAGCGGCACAGGGCGCCCGCAAGACGACGATGATCGTGGCGCTCGCACGCAAGTTACTCATCGCGCTCTGGCGATTGGTTACCGTCGGCGAAATCCCGATGGGCGTCACATTGCGCCCGATGAACTGAACACACTGCAGGGCGCCTGACGGATCAACCGCCGTAATGACGCCCGCGCGTATCGATTCGAGGTGGCGGTGTCCCGATGGACACCATGGCGTTATTTGCCGTCATGAGAATGGGCCCGCCGCCTCGGAGCCTTGCTGCTGAAGCCAATGACTGCTTCATGGTCCGGGTCTTTTGCAGACCCACCGAATACAAGGTTGCGGCGTAATGCGATGCGCCCAAAGGCAGGCTCCCCTCGAATTTGATGCTCGCGGACCAATGCACAAGGCAGTGACCAACCGTTCTGTTATGGCTATCCTGACCGCTTTACCGCGAAATCAGTGAAGGCCCCTTGACAACGAAATCCCCATACAAGGGTGTCCAAGCCCTGCACGTCGCAGGGCCAGGTGGACGTGTTCAGCGAGGCGAACAGCTATTCGACAAGCACGGATCGCTATGAACGGCATTTGGTCGCCGCTCACCGCAATCCGCTGCGCGCGTCGAACGGCATACGAATGGTGGCCGACCTAACCTTCGAGGAAGCTGCCGACGGCTTCGACGTCATTCTGGTGGCTGGTGCGCCCACCGCACCAGAAGCGGAGCCTGAACCGTGCCTGGTTCGATGGGCCGCAGAGGCAACCCATACGACCACGCCAAGGCGGAGAGCTTCATTGAAGACGTTGAAGGTCGAGGCGGTCTATCCCATAGCCTTCGAGAGCTTCGAGGGCGTCGCTGACCACCTTCCTCACTTCATCGAGGTGATTTACAATAAGCACAGGCTCCATTCGGCGCTTGGCTATCTGAGCCCGCAGCAGTTCGAGGATCAACACATCCGGCAGACTGGCAATCAGCAGCCTGAACCCGGTCCACCCTCAGGGGCGCACTCCATGGAGTAGCCAATGACGACAGCGTCCAATTCACCTGGCGAAACCGACTCCGAAGCAAAGCGCGCGCTGCAAATTATCGAGAGCATGCCCGGCCACGCATGGTCGGCCGATGCCGCCGGAAGGTTCACGTATGTCAGTCCAAGCACCTTGGCTTTCCTCGGTAACGCGCGCGAAGATCTTAATACTTCCGACGACGAGGATGAGTTCGGCTGGCGTCGGGTCGTCCATCCCGACGATTATGATCGAGTCGCCACCAAATGGCGGCATTGCCTCGAAACCGGCGATCACTATGACACAGAGCATCGTCTGCGCCGCGCCGACGGTGTGTATCGCTGGTTTCGAAACTCAGGACGACCCTCACGCGATAGTCAGGGGCGTATCACCCAATGGTACGGCACGACAATAGACATTGACGAACAGAAGCGGGCCGAGGCGGCGCTGCGCGACCGGGAGCGGGAGCTCTCGCAGCTTGTCGATATGGTTCCGAGCCACCTTTGGCGGCTGACCCCGGACGGCGAGCCGACCTTCTTCAACAGGCGCATGGTTGATTTCCTCGGCCTGGACTTAGCGGATACGGACAGGCCGGGGATGAGCCGGCTGGACGCGATCATAGAGACCGTCCATCTGGACGACGCAGCGAAGTTTAGGGACGCCCTCAACCGCTGCCTCGTCACCGGCGAGAGCTTCGCCATGCGGTATCGCCTGCGCCGCGCTGACGGCGTCTATCGCTGGATGTCGAGCCGCGCCGAGCCATTGCGGGATCAGGACGGGCGCATCGTCCAGTGGTACGGCCTCTGTCACGACATAGATGATCAGATGCATGCCGAAGAGGCGCTGTCGCAATTGCAGCAGATGCAATCGGATTTCGCTCACATGAACCGGGTAAGCACAATGGGAGAATTGGCTGCCTCGCTGTCTCACGAAATCACACAACCGATCGCCAGTGCTCGGAACAATGCCCGCGCAGCCCAGAATTTTCTTGACATACTGCCGCCAGACTTGGGCGAGGTCAGGGAAGCGCTCGCCTGCGTTGTCGGCGATACCGACCGAGCAGGGGACATCATCGATCGCATTCGTGAGCACATTAAGAAAGCGCCGCCGCGAAAAGAGCGCTTCGATCTCAACGCTGCTATCAATGAAGTGATCGCATTAACGCGAAGCGTAACCAACAGAAACGGGGTGTCGGTCCAGACCCGGTTTGCCGACGGATTGTGTCTCGTTGAGGGGGATAGAGTTCAACTACAGCAAGTCATCCTCAACCTGATCCTGAACGCAGTCGAAGCGATCGAGGCGGTCGAGATGGGACCACGAGACCTGCTGATTAGCACGGAACAAGTCGGCACAGAAATCGGGGTGGCAGTCCGAGACTCTGGGCCAGGAATCGATCCGACGCATCTGGAGCACGTTTTCGAGGCGTTCTACACCACCAAGCCCAGCGGGACTGGGATGGGGCTATCGATATGCCGGTCCATCATCGATGCCCACGGGGGCCGGCTATGGGTGCAGGCAAACGAGCCTCGTGGTGCCGTGTTTCGGTTCACCTTGCACGGCGCAGAAGTGAGATCATGAAACTCTTCGTGTCGTTCCAGCAGACGTGAGAGCTGCGCCGGGGTGCGTTGATTGCGCCGTCCGCCTTTCTCGGACCGGCATATGACGATCAGCTCAAACAAGCCTATACCACAGTCAAGGACGCTAACATCTACAGGAAGCACAGCCTCCTTGGCGCACTGTCGAGCGGATCCTTCACCAGCAACGCACCGCTCGCGAAAATGAGGACAAATACATCACCAATGACGTTCTGGCGAAGATTGCGCAGGAGCCGGTCAAAGGCCAACGGCTGTTCATCAGGACAACCAACCTCGATGCCGATCGCGCCATCATCTGGGACATGGGCGCGATCGCTGCGAGTCACAAGTCGGGCCGCCTGAACCTATTCAAGCAGGTGGTCCTAGCGTCCACGTCCATCCCCGGCATCTTTCCGCCGGTCAAGCTGGAAGTCACGGCGGCGGGTAAGACTTATCACGAGATGCACGTTGACGACGGCGCCAGCAACGAAGCCTTCCTGATGCCCGCCGGCACGACGCCGGAACCCAGCATCGTCTAGCTCACCTTGCCCGACATCGCGGAGAAGGCGCTCTCATCCCCAATCAAGACGCAAGGCATCGGCTACCGTTACAGGCTTTCTCCAGGCGCGACGGCATCGACTACAACTTCATCGATATCCAAACGATTTCACGGCCGAAGCGAAGACCCCGTTTGACAACAACTACATGCGCTCACTGTACCATACCGGCTACGAAATGGCTCGCAACGGCATACCTTGGAAAAAGGCTCCTCCGGGATTTCGAAATTGAAGCGTTACCCACGGGGAATCGGGGAACTCATACATTCGCATCAAAGCAAATCCGTGGTGTGTCGACTCGACGCGGCTCAGATGCCGGCGAGCTACATTCGCCACCCGACTTTCTCTGTTTTGCCGCGGCCTTGGCTTCCGGGGCGGACGCGACGTGCGAACATGAAAGTCCGACACGTTCGTACTAAATCTAGGTTTACTTGCTGCAACGTATCGATCATTGGGCACCACCCCCGTGCAATAGCTCACGGCATGCAAAACCATCAAATTACGAGTAACGAAGTTGCCGCGAATGGCTCTTCCAAGCTCGCGAGGTTGGCATGCGCGCATCAGAATCCGGGACGGCTTTGGGTTGCTTGCCCGCTCACCGGGCCCCAGCGCCTTTGACATCAGGCTATCGCTGCTCGGAGGCGGTCCCCGCCGTTACAGCGACTGACTCGCGGTTGCTTCTTTCGTCCATCGTTCACGATTTCAACAACCTACTGACGCCAATCGTCACTATCCTTGAGGAACTGCAAGCTCGACACGTAGGTACGTCCAGGCAGCTGAAGAAGATCGATGGCGCAATATACTGCGCATTTCAAGCCAAGGTGCTCGCTCGCCAACTTCTCGATTTCGCCAATCCGCGGCCGGTGCGCCCTGAACCTGTGCTGATTCGCCAGCTACTTGAGCTACTCGAGCCGGCTCTCGCCAGTGTCCTCTCTCCAGGTATCAGGCTCAAATTAGACAGCGCCGAAGAGCTTCCACCTGCCTTCATCGACCGCCAGCTCGTCGAGCGCGCTCTGCTCAACCTGGTTCTCAATGCGCGCGACGCTATGCCCGAAGGCGGCGACGTCACCATCACAGCGGCGTTGGAGTTTCCGCCTGCCTGTCATCCAGGCGGAGGCGAGCGGATGATCCGCCTTTCTGTCGCCGACTGCGGGGTGGGGATGGACCACCAGACGCTGAAGATGGCGGGACAATTGAATTTCTCGACGAGGACCAATGGCACCGGTCTTGGCCTCGCGATCGTCAGGCAACTGATGGAAAGCTTGGGTGGTGGACTCTCAATAACAAGCGCTCCTAGTCAGGGCACGACGATCGATCTTTGGTTGCCGGCAACGTTGGCCTGCTTTGCGGACTGACGCTGCCTAGACAAGAAAGGAACAACTACGATGAAACTCCACGCTTTAATCGCAGGCTGGGTATCCGCGGTTCGCGATTTCATAGCTCCACGATACCGACCCGAGCTTCACTACATGCGCGGCCCGGGTCCAGTCTTCGCACGACGCCCTGTGATGGTCCAATCGAGACGCGAGCTGCAGATCCTGCGTGCGCCGCCCCGACATCGTTGATCTTCGCGAGACAGGCGCACCGGCAGAACGTGCCTTGCATTGCTCCCATTGAACTTCGTTTCGCTCGACGCCCCGATAACACCCGATGGAGAATCGGCTGCTGAACTCATCCCTTCGGATGAAGAGGGCCCGGATCTGATTTCCGAAAATGCAATATTGCCGAAAATGCAATCAAAACCCCAGGTCAGGTTGGAACGCGGAAGGGCCCTTCACCCAGTTGCGCAGGCCGGATGCCTGCGTGAGATGGCGTCGTCCCGCTGTCCCGGAGCCGAGCTGATTTGGGCCTGAGCACTATAGAGGCTTGTGGACATGGCAGGCGACCCGATCTGGCGT
>NZ_JAMYTD010000078.1:0-8607 GCF_040322255.1 Mesorhizobium sp. M0166
ACTGCAAGCTCCTCAGCTCCTTCAGTGTCACTATCTCTCGCTCATCACCTCAAGCCGCGCCAGATGGGGTCAGCTTGGCGCTTACGTCCATTCGGGTTGAGATCCGAAAACGGGATGACACTCGACATAGGACCACCCGGCACTTCCTGCAGAATGCCGTCGCGTATGGCCTCTTTGGCCATCGTGATCGCCGCCGCGAGACGACCGGTGCTATAGATCGTTCGGGTCTTCTCGATCGGCGCGCAGTTACGACAAGTCATGCGCTTGTCCCCATAGGTACATCCACAAGTCACAGGCCAAGGAAATCCAGTGAGTGTCGATGTTACGACAACAGGCGACCGGAAATGAGTTGCTCGATCAAACGGGCATCGTGCTCCGGGCCGGGCGATCGGTACTGCTCTTTGTCCCCACTGACCCACGCATCAACTATACGAACGCCGTTAGGTGATCCGTCGAGACTGACGCCATAGATGCAGGCGCCTGTCCATGAACGATGAAAATAGAGCCAGCCATTCTCAAAAAATATGAACCACTTATCGTCCATATCCTCGGGGACGTGCCCGAGCCTGATCCTCTCGCCCTCGGCGTCCGAATACAGCAGTGCGAGGTCTATCCGATCTCGCTGCGCTGGGAGGGGTAGC
This sequence comes from Mesorhizobium sp. M0166, assembly GCF_040322255.1. Classification (NCBI taxonomy): domain Bacteria; kingdom Pseudomonadati; phylum Pseudomonadota; class Alphaproteobacteria; order Hyphomicrobiales; family Phyllobacteriaceae; genus Mesorhizobium; species Mesorhizobium sp. M0166. The sequence goes on from NZ_JAMYTD010000078.1 coordinate 642, forward strand.
GTCTTCCAAGAGGAGCGTGTGGCTGGTTGCATGACTCATCTAACCAGGACGATCGAAACCGCACAACGAAGCATTGGCAGACCATCCAAATTTGTCCACGCCGCCTAGGGCCCTCCGCTTCGCAGCGTTCCGGAAAGTGGCTCAACATGACTCTCCGCATCATTCCCGCCACTTTGCGCGATCTCTCCTATATCGCCGCCAATCTGCGGCCCGAAGACCGGGCCGAGATCGACTGCCAGTTCGACGAGTGGTCGCCGGCTTTGCTGGCGCTGACGGCGCTGCAGGGTTTTGCCTATGTCGCCGAGCTAAACGGCAATCCGGAGGCCGGGTTCGGCGCTGCCGAGCAGCGGAGCGGGCTGTGGATCGCCTGGAGCTGGGGCACGCGCCGCATGAGGCGCTGCGTGCCTGGGATTACCGAATTTTTTCATGCCGTGCTCGGGCCGCAGGTTGCGGCGCGCGGCGCCTGGCGGGTCGAGGCCCGCGCCTTGGCCAATAATGAATTGGCGCTGCGCTGGCTTGCCCGGCTTGGCGCGACGCAACGTTGCTGCCTGCCGGGCTACGGCCGGAACGGCGAGGATTTTCTGCTCTACGACTGGACAAGAACCCTTGGAGAAAACCATGTGCCTTTTTCAAAAGCCGCCGGCGCTGAAGCCGTTGCCGCCGACACCGACCATTGCCGACAAGGACGTGCAGGCGCGCGAGGCGGCGTTGCGGGCCCAGCTTGCGGCCAATGACGGCACCGCCGGAACCGTGAAGACCGATCTGTCGCCCGGCGACCTCACCGGCCAGCGCCGCGTGCTGCTGGGGGTGTGACATGGGCGCGATGAGAAGAGTGTTCCGCAACCGGGTGCTGGCGTGGTGGTACTGGCGCCGGCACGCAAGGCTGGTGAAGAAGCGAGGCGGGTGATGCCGCCGGGCTTCTCACGCAGGCCTCATTCCTCCCCACCCCCCTCTGTCCTGCCGGACATCTCCCCCGCAAGGGGGGAGATTGGCAGCTTTGGGGATACCGCCCATCTGCAACATTAGAGGTTGGCGAAGGCCGAAGCGACATCCAATCTCCCCCCTTGCGGGGGAGATGTCCGGCAGGACAGAGGGGGGTGTTCAAGCGCATGCCTCTACAATTGTGTTCCGCCTTTTCCGTAACAGCCGAGCGCAATTCGTGTTCCCTCCGCACGGTTGACATTCCTCCCTCAGCCGCCATGCTGCATTGCAACATGGCTATCGAAAAGTCCGGCATGACGGAAGCATCGCGCATCGAGTGCCTTGACGGGCTTCGGGCGCTCGCCGCGATCTGGGTGCTGATAGGCCATTGCCTGCTGTTGACCGGCTGGCAGATTCCTATCCTCGGCGAACCGGATCTCGGCGTCGATCTGTTCATCATGCTGTCCGGCTTCCTGATGGTGTTTCATTACCAGTTGCGCCAGGCCAAGGAGCCCTGGCAAAGGCCGGAAACCTGGCTGAAATTCTGGACCCGCCGCTATTTCAGGATAGCGCCGCTGTTCTACGTCATGCTGTTCGCTGCCCTGGCGCTTGGCCCATATCTCTACCAGTCAAGGACGGTCATCGACGAGTTCCTGCTGCGGTCGCCGCAGGCGCCCGAGCGTTATCTCGACAGCGGCCTGAAGAATATCGGCGCCCATCTGCTGTTCCTGTTCGGCCTGGTGCCGAATTTCGCCTATCGCACGCCGCTGCCGGACTGGAGCCTGGGGCTGGAGATGCAGTTCTACGCACTATTCCCGGCGGTCATGCTGCTGGTTCGCAGGCTTGACTGGATATGGAGCGGCATCCTGGTCGCGGCCACCGGAAGCGCGATCGTGTTGTTGATGGGACAATTGTCGGTGCATTTTCCGATGCCGTCGTTCCTGCCGCTGAAGATGCAGATTTTCCTGTGCGGGATGCTGCTGGCGGGCGTCGTCCATCAAAGGCAGAAGCGGCCTTTCGTGCATCTGGCATTGGCCATGGCTCTGGCCGCGCTGCCCTTCGGCGGCGGCTACGGGCTTGGCAAGTTTTTGATGCGCGAAGCGCTCGTCGTGGGTTTCTTTGCCCTGGTTCTCTACCGGATGCTGCCGGGAATAGCGGGCATCGTGGCCAGAAAGATCGCCATGACGCTCGCCAACAGGTTCTTTCATTTGATGGGTGAGCTTTCCTTCAGCATCTATTTGATCCATCTGCTGGTTCTCCAGCCGGTGGCGGCTCTGGTCATCACCCAGTTCGGCAACGAATTGTCGGCGCCGGTGCGCTTTGCGATTGTTGTTGCCGTCGTCTTGCCGGTGGTCTGCCTGCTGTCCTGGATCACCTACACGCTGATCGAAGTGCCCGGCCAGAAGATGGGCCGTTTCGTCGTGCAGCGCTTTGGCCGGAGCCCGGCGCTCGAGCCCAGCGCATAAAGAGCGGCCCCGATGAAGCTGCCGATCTCCCCCCTCGTGGGGGAGATGCCCGGCAGGGCAGAGGGGGGCGCTGTCCCGCCGGCTTGGCGATACAACAGCACGTCCGGGCTCACGCCCGGCAGCAAATAATCAAGGGCGGCGATCCTTCGCGCCCCCCTCTGTCCTGCCGGACATCTCCCCCACGAGGGGGGAGATCGGCGGTTTCGGCGTTCCCGCCATTTTTCCAATCGAATTTATCAAGCGAGGCTGACCATGAGCGATTCCCGTGCTCGCGATATTCTGTCGCGACAGGCTGAACTGGAGAGCGAGCGCAGCCAGTATGAGCATGTCTGGGAGGCGGTGTCCGAATTCTGCGATCCCGATGCGCCCGACATGTGGAGCGGCCGCCGCCAGGCCGGCCTCGATTCGCAGGCCGAGCGGCAGGAGCGGCGCGGTGCGCGTGTCTATGCCAACACCATCAACTCGGCCGCCAATCGATTGGCGGCCGGGCTCGAAAGCCTGATCATCCCGCAGTCGGAGAAATGGCATGGGCTGTCGACCGCGGCAATCAACGACGAAGAAACCGACGAGGAAAAGGAATGGGCGGAAGCGCTGCGCGACTTCCTGTTCTCGCTGCGCTATTCCGCCAATTCGAACTTCGTGCCGGCGACGCAGGCCTGTCTGCGCAATGTCGTGCGCTATGGCCCGGCCTATCTCTATGCCGAGGAAGGCTTTGGCGGCACGCTGATCCGCTATGCCTCGATCCCCGTGGTCGAGGGCTATCTCAGCCGAAACCGCTGGGGCCAGGTCGATATCTTCCACCGCCGCTACGAGCGCACGGCGCGGCAGGCGGCGCAACTGCTCGGTTACGATAGATTGCCGGCGCGGATCAAGGTTCTGGTCGACGACCCCGCCAAATGCGAGACAAAAATCTCGCTGATCCAGTGCATCCAGCCGCGCGACGAGCGCAAGATGTACAGTCTGAGCGGCACCTATCAATATCTCGATACGGCATTCGCGTCCTATCACGTCATCGAGGATGAAGAGGCAATCGTCAGGGAGAGCGGTTTTCGCTCGTTCCCGGTGTCGTGCTTCAACTGGCGCCGCTACGAGGGCGATCCATACGGCATCTCGCCGACCATCGAGGCGCTGACGACGGTGCGCGAGGAGAACGCTGTGCGGCGCTCCGGCCTGCGAGCATTGCAGCAGATCACCGATCCGGCCACCGCCTCCAAGGCCAGGCTCGACTATGTGCCGGTGCTCAATCCCGGCGAGAACTATCCCGGCCTCATCGACGATGCCGGCCGGCCGTTGATCGCGCCGATCGTCACCGGCCAGAACCCGACCTATGCCTTCAATTACGCCGACAGTCGGGCCGAGGAGATCCGCGACATGATGTTCGTCAACCTGTTCCAGACGCTGGTGCAGAACCCGCAGATGACGGCGACCGAGGCCTTGATCCGGCAAGAGGAGAAGGGCGCGCTGCTCGGGCCGTCCGGCTCGATCATCCAGGCCGGCTTTGCCTCTAATCTCGACCGCGAGCTGGGCATTCTCGAAGACAAGGGGCTTTACGAGGAAGATAGCCGCTTCCTGCCGCCGGCGAGCCTTGCCGGCAAGGCGCTGCGGCCGACCTTCACCGGGCCGCTCGACGTGCTGCGCCGTTCGGCGGAAGCCCGCGACACCATCCAGGTGGTCACCACCGCCATGCAGATGGCGCAGTTCGATCCCGGCATCATGGACAATATCGACGGCGATGAAGCGCTGAAGATCGTGCAGGGCGCCGGCCGCAGTCCGCAGCGCATCTTTCGCCGCCAGGACGAAGTGGCGGGCATCCGCGATGCCAGAGCCAAGGCTCAAACCGCACAAGCAGGCATGGCTTCGATCGTTGCCGCCGGCAAGCTGGCCAAGGATGCCGTGCCGGCGGCAGTGCAGGCGCGCGATAGCGGCCTGCTCGACGGGCTCGGCGGGCTGATGCCGCAGGGTGTGCAGGATGCTTCGGGTGGGCAGGGCGCATGAGTGGCAAACGCTTCGCCCATTCCAGCCAGGCCGGCGGCCCGGCAAAGGCGCGGGATGCGCTGGCCAAGGCCTATGGGTATTCTCGGGCCAGGACGGCGAGATGGTGCTGGCCGACCTGACGGCTGCGACCGGCTATTACCGCCGCCCGTCCTACGGTGAATGGCTGGCCAAGACCAAGACGCCGAACGGCTTCGAGCTGCACAGCGCGCTCAGCAATGCCCGCGCCGAAGTGGTGCAGCACATTATGGGGTTTTTGACGCTGGACGAGGCGCAGCTGGCGGCGCTGGAGAAGGCGGCGAGGGCGGAGGCGTAGGGGCTTAGGAGCGCCGGCCTTGCCACGGTCATAGCCTGCTCCGACCGATCGTTCCCACGACTCGGCCAGTTCACAGCAGGATCACGATAGGTTGCCGGCGAGTTCCATTTAGCCGACGGCCGTCGGCCTTGAGCATCATCAACGCCGGCCAATCCCTCATTGGCGACCTCCCCAAAATTCATGACCCGACGAAGGCAGCCGGATCGCCGGTGCGGCCCGACCGCGCGGAGATCTTCGGCAGTTCGAGTCTGCGGGCTCCTTGGGCAAGGAACAACTAAATGGCAACCATACCTCTCCAGCTCGCCCAGCGCCGGCTCGATACGGGCAATGTGCTCTCCTATCCCGAAGGGTCGTCGGTCGGCAGGGCGATGCAGGGGTTTGGCGACGAGCTCTCTGCCGTCGCAGAGCGCTACCAGCAGCAGAAGCACCAGCAGGAAGCGTTCGACGCCGAACTCGCGCGGCATCGGTTCAACGGCCAGATCGGGCAGGCGGAAGACGAGGTGGTGGCGAATGCGCCGGCCGACGGCAGCGGCCTGCATGACACGATGTATGGCCAGGTCGATGCGCGCACGGGCCGGATGATCAAGACCGGCCTTTTCGACACGCTGTTCGATGACGCCTTGCTCAAAATACCCGAGAGCCAGCGCACCGCTTTCGCCAGGCAGAAGGAGGCAATGCGCGAGGCCGGCTCACTGCGGATGGCGGCGAGACAGCTTCAGCGCCGCGACGAGTATGAGCAGGCCGAGTGGACCAAGATCGACAACATCTCAACCAGTGGCATCGCGCAAAGCAACCCGAGGGACACCGGGAACTTCGAAGCGATCCGGCAGAACGGTTTTGACCTGATTGCCAAGATCGGCAACCCGCTTGCCCGGCAAGCGGCCGAAGTCGCCTGGCGCGGCAACACTGCCAAGGCACTGGTTCAAGCGATGATCGCCCAAGACCCGAAACGTGCCGCAGAGATACTGGGTGCGGCGCAGGCTGAGAACCAAACCAAGGACGACACCGCCGAGGCCGTTGATGGCTCCAGCGCGTTTGTTGCGCCCAATGGGGCGGCAGCGAAGGGTGACCGCGTCGGCAAGCAGACGCCTGATGAAAGGGTGGCGCAGGCGTTCAGGGACGACCTCTCGCAACAGGAACAGGCAGCGCAGGTCCGACAGGCGGAGGCGGCCAAAACGGCTCAGCAGATCGAGCTTCGTACCAACATCGGTCTCGCCGAGCAGAACGCGCCGGACGCCATCGCAAGCACTGGCGCCTATTCCGGCAAGATGCCTGGCCGGGACGCCTTCAGGATCGCCTTTGGGCTCGACGAGGGCGACAAACGCTTCCGGGATTTCGACTGGCGAGCCGATGTCGGCAGGCAGGTTTTCGGCATGCGCACCATGCCGAACCAAGCGATCCATGCGGCGCTACGCGATGCCGATTCTGGTCCTGCAGGTTCCCGAGGGGAGCAGGCGCGGTATCACGTCACGGCCGCCGCCGCGCTTCAGACGCTGGATGCCAGACGGATGGATCCTGCCGGATACGTTCGCAAGGTTTTTCCGAGCGTCGACGCAGCCTGGAGCGAGATCACCACTCCCGACAGCGAGTCATGGAATCGTCGAGGAGAGCCGGACACTTACGACCCAGGAGCTTATGGCCGAGCAATCGCCGCTTCAGTTGCAGCACAAAAGCAATTGGGCATCGAGAACTATCAACCTTTACCACGGTCTGTTCTCAAGAACATCGCCACGATATTCAAAGACAGGAGCGTGCCACAGGCGGACAAGCACACCATCCTGTACAGCCTCTTTGATGGGGCGTCCGATCCAGAGGTCCGAGCAGCCTTATCCCAACAGCTCTTCCAAGCCGGGCTTCCTCAATCTGTCGAAAGCCAACCGGCTAGGCCCGTTGTTGAACCAGTGATCGCCGGGAAGCAGAATCAACCGTCTGCTCCTTCAAGCCCTAGGAAACCTCAATCGAAACTGGAACACGCCGCGGAGGACTTCGGCAACTATCTCACCGAAGGTTTTGAGGCCCTAGGCCGAGCACCGCACGACATTCGGCTGTTTCTTCAGGATCTGCGCGACGATCCTTTGGACGCGCTCAGTCAACTGCCGGTCACTTCTGCCTCCGGATTAGCTGCAGAGGGCAGCTTGGCGTTCGAGTCACTCGGCCAAGCCGTTGCAAAAGGATTGACCATTGTCCGCGGCGGGACGGGCAAGTTTGCCAAGCCGTTAGAGGAGTTTACGGCCAGTGGGTCGCGGGCCACATCAGAACTCGCCGTTGAGGGAGCGGCGGTTCGCCAGGCGACCGAGGTTGAGTCTCGTGCAATAAATGCAGCAAAAGAGGCCGCTTACCGCTTGAGCACCGGCGTCAAGCCTGACAAGGCTGAGCTTCTTGAGATAATAAAGTCGATCGCCAGAGACCCCTCTAAGATTAGGTCTCCGGGAGCATCGTTTGGCAAAGCTCTTTCAAAAAATTACCGTAAAACATTTCTTGATGCGAACCTAAAGGGAGAGGTTGTCGTCCATCATGCTGCAGAGCGACAGATATGGACCAGATATCCAAGCCTTGTTGCTGAAGATGAGATGCACTCTCTTCAAAATCTTCGCGGCATACCAAAAGGATTAGATAACCTTTTGCACAAGATCGTTTTCCGATTCGAATGGGATGAATTTTATGCGTCGCACCCCCAGCCAACTCGTCAGCAGGTGCTGGACTACGTGACTTATATCGACAAAAGATACGGACATCTGTTCAATCCTCCAATAGGTGAGTGATGCAATATTTCCGCATAAGGCCGAACGTCGCTGGTGGGCTAGGCAAGCACACCGTTCTTGACCCGAGCGTCCATCCGCCGATTGTGACCAAGCTTCACTATGAAGTAGAGGGCTGGTTTGGTGATGTGCTCGTTACGACATTCCCCTGTTTCCTCGTCACTGAAGAAGCCCGGCGCGCACTGCAGAAGATAGGCTTTTCAGGTGCGACGTTCGCCGACGCCGAGGTGACTACCTCGGAAGAGTGTCAAGAGGATCAACCCGGGCTTGAGCTACCACCTTTCGTCTGGCTGAAGGTGAACGGGAAGGCTGGCCGCGACGATTTCGGGATCGCAGTACCCTTCCGCCTCGTCATCTCGAAACGCATTCTTGATTTGCTGGAATCATTGGGAATACCGTTTGCTGTGGTCGAGCCTTACGATGGCCACTAGACTAGTTTCCGTCCACAAACGTCAAACTGTTGATTTTATTGCCTAAATCGTGACTTTGCGCGGGCAAGGCCCGGCGGTTTC
>NZ_JAMYTD010000079.1:0-8527 GCF_040322255.1 Mesorhizobium sp. M0166
GTCATTCAACCCTCCTTCGGCTTTTCCGGCCGAAATAGAATCGAGCTTCGCCGCAAAGCGCAACCCAGATGTGTGAATGCGATAGAGAATGGCAAGTTGAGAAGATTTTGGACGTGCTCGATCAAGCCGACGATGGCATGTCGGCGATAGGGCTCACCCAAGAAGTGAACCTTCGTAAGTCGCAGATCGAAAAGGTTCTCAAGATGCTCTCGGTAGCAAGTAGCGGGCTTGTGGCGAAGCAGGGGTCCCGCTGGTATCGCACGATCAACGCATACCAGTCGGATCGAGAGCGTGTTGAACGACTAACTGGGCAGCGCCAAGGGGAATGGGATCACGTCCGAGCCTATCTAGAGACCGACCGTTGCCTCATGCGGTTCCTTGGCGAGGCACTCGATGACCCTGCTGCTCGCGACTGCGGGCGCTGTGCCAATTGCCTCGGAGTGCCACTCATCGAAATCGAGCTGAACGCCGCCGCTATTGCAGAGGCGAGCCGGTTCATAAAGCGCAGCGATGTCGTCATCAAATCCCGGAAGAGGTGGGAACCAGGCGCGTTTTCCACCTATGGTTGGACTGGCAATATCGCACTCGGGCTCCGCTGCGAGGACGGACGGGCGCTTTCCGTCTGGCGAGATGCCGGTTGGGGGACTCAGGTCGATGAGGACAAGGAAGGCGGACGTTTCAGTGACGAGCTTGTCGAGGCATGCGCCGAGATGATTGAGGAGCGGTGGCACCCTCAGCCCGCGCCGACGTGGGTCACCTGCGTGCCTTCATTACGCAGTGAGGCTCTCGTCCCTGATTTTGCGAAACGCCTAGCCATTCGGCTTGGCGTTCCATTTAGAGACGTCGTCTCAAAGGTGAAGGAAACGCAGCGCCAGAGGCATATGATGAACAGCTGGCAGCAATCGAGCAATCTGGACGGAGCGTTTGAGGTTGCTGCCGAGCAACTCGAAAGGGGATCGGTGTTGCTGGTCGACGACGTGGTCGACTCTCGTTGGTCTTTAACGGTGATCGGCGCGCTCCTTCGGCAGGCCGGAGCAGGGCCAGTCTTTCCGCTTGTGCTGGCGTCAGCGTCAGCGGCGGAAAACTAAAGGAAAGTGATGGGAGTGTTATCGCCCGATACCCAGGCAACCTTGCTACTGGTAGGTCAATTTGCTCGCTCGCCCGAGGTGAAGCCGCTTACGATAGCGGAGTATAACCGGCTTGCGAAGCAACTGCTCGATTTAGAGATGCGCCCGGCGGATATCGTGCGCCAGGTGCCAAAGAGTCTCATAATAGATTCAGATCGGATCTCGAAACTGTTGGCGCGTGGAACGTCGCTTGCATTGGCTGTTGAGCGTTGGTCGCAGCTCGGGATTAAGGTGATCGGCCGAGGTGACGCGTTTTATCCGTCACTGCTAAAGAAAAAACTTCGCAGTGCCGCCGCGCCGATCCTCTATCTCGCTGGTAATTCGGAACTGCTCGACGCCGAAGCAGTTTGTATCGTTGGTTCACGCAACGCGTCAGAGTCCGGATTGGAGTTTGCGGCCCAATTAGGACAGCGCTGTGCTTCGGAAGGCTTAGTCGTGGTGTCGGGCGACGCTCGTGGAGTCGACCGTGTAGCTATGGAAAGCGCTATTGAAGCGGGAGGCAGCGTCACTTCGGTTTTGGTCGATGCGCTCGCGAAAGCGGTCCTTGCTAAGCGAAATCGTGACCCAATTCTTTCGGGAAAGCTCGTCCTCGTCACTCCTTACGACCCCGACTCTAGCTTCACCGTCGCAAACGCTATGGATCGCAATAAGTACATGTACGCGCTCGCGTCCGCGGCGGTGGTGGTCGACAGCGATACCAAGGGCGGTACCTGGACGGGTGCCGTTGAGAACGAGAAGCATCGTTGGACGCGAGCCTTCGTTCGGTTAGCGAACGACGCCGCGCCCGGAAACCAGCGTCTAGTCCACCTTGGACTGCGGCCCATCGCGAACCTTGAGAGAAGTGGGTCTCAGAGTCTAAGACAGTTCCTATTTTCGGACGCCGAGGGTGGTTCTTCGCAACTCGGCCTGCCAGTAGAGCCCACGCCACCCGCTATCGAGGCGCCGCATTCGGCCAAGTCCTTGTATGATTTCTTTATCGAGGCTCTTACCGAGTGGCTGACTGACGGGCCCCAGTCAGACACTGCAATCGCGGAGCGATTTGAGCTCGAACGAGAGCAAGTCAGGTCCTGGCTCGACCGGGCTCAGGGATCGGGCGTTGTTCAAAAGCTCCAGCGACCGACGCGGTTTGCGATTCAACTTGACCCACCTAGCTCTGGAAAAACGGAGGTGAATTCTTAATTGCGATATTATCGCCTCTTCGATATCCCAGGTGCGTAGTACTGAAGGTATCAAGACTCTCAGACCCTGCAATTCCCCCAAGATTTGAGGAGAACCTGTCGAAGAGTGGTCTGCTACGTGCAGGGAGGTCAGAGTATTCCGGCCTTGATCGACATCAGGGGCTGGCTGCGTGTTGCAAATCATGAACGCGGCCGGTGTCAAGCGTCCGCTCATGGCGCAAACGCCCGGCGCAACACAAACTCCCGCGACCTGCCGTTTTCAGCAACTTGATGCGCAAGCGGATGGCTGCTCGTTCGAGATCCCGACCGATAGCGGCTTTGCTGACCAGTCTGCATCCGATCGCCGGCTTCCCCACCCCCCTCACGGCACAAATATCAAAAACACATACGTGCAAAACACCACCAGATGCACCAGCCCGGTCAGGAACGTCGTTCTTTCCGTGCTGAAGCTCACATTGCAGATGAAGAGCGCCAGGACCAAAAGCACCGTGTCGGTCGCCGGCAGCCCCAGTGTCAGTCCTCTTCCGGTCAGCAGGCTGGCGGCGGCTATGCCTGGTATTGTCAGGCCGATCGTGGCGCAGGCCGAACCCATGGCGACGTTCAGGCCGCGCTGCAGTTCGTTGTTGAGCGCGGCACGAACCGCCGAGATCGCCTCCGGCATCAAGACCAAGCCCGCGATCATTGCGCCGACAATGGCGTCCGCCTGGGCCACCTGGTAGGCGACGAGAGCGTCTTCGACACTTGCCGCGACCTGCTCGGCCAGCATGACGATGCCGATCAGCCCGATCAGCAGGAGCAGAGCGCCGGCGGCGAGGCTTTCGTGGGCGTCGGCTCGCACCGCGGCGCCGTGTGCTTGTGCGTCGATGAAATCGTCGCGGTGGCGGACAGTCTGCGCGAACAGAAAACCCGCATAAAGCAGCACCGAAAGCACGCTGACGAAGCCGAGTTGCGCCGCCGAGAACGTGCCGGGATCGGTGGTTCGCGTGTAGGTCGGCAGAATGAGCGTCATGACGCTGAGCGCGACCAGAACCGCCAGGTAGGCGCTGGTCCCTTGGCGGACGATCGCCTGCTTGCGATGGCGCCAGCCGCCAAACGTCAGACACATGCCGACGACGCCGGTGGAGGTGATCATCACCGTCGAGAACACGGATTCGCGCGCAAGCGTCGGGTTGTTGGCGCCGTGCAGCATGATCGAAACGATGATCGACACTTCGATTGCCGTCACGGCGATGGTCAGCACCAACGTGCCGTACGGCTCGCCTACCCGCCTGGCCACCGCCTCGGCGTGGTCGAGCACGACGAAAATGGTGATGAACATGATCGCGCTCGACAGCGCGCCGATGAATATCCTGGTGCCCAGCGACCCTTCGTCCACCGATACCCCGCTGGCCCTGACCGCGACCGCCATCGCCAGGGCGGCCAGCGGCATGCCGTAGGAAACCGCCGATCTTGCCAAACCACTCATTGTCATTCTTCTGCGTTCCCGCGGTTGCAGCCGTTGTTGCGCACTGCAACCATTCCCGCCCAGAGCAATCGCATATCATGGGTCATGACGTGCCCCCGTCGCTGCGTACCCTACCCCCTAACCCTCCCCACGCCCCTTGTGGGGAGGTGGGGTCCGCTTCGACAAGAATCCTCCTGCCCAGGGACACCTCCTGTCCCGGCACAAAGCTCACGCGTTAGCCGGGCGTGTTGGCCTTGACGACCTTCTTGCATTCGGGCGTCAGCTCGCTCATGTGATCGGCCAGGCATTTGACGACGCGGCCACCGCCCGGCAACACGCCCTTGCACAACTTCTGGTAATCTGCCTGGCAGGCCTCACGCTCGGCCGCCGTCTGCGCCAGCGCCGTGGTGGCTGCCATCTGAGTTGCCAGGAAAAGCACGCTTAACCCAATCCGCATGGAACACCCCCCTCAAACATGTTGCCCAAACAACGCCTCCGTCACGCTATACGAACGGAAGCCTTTTCACGCCGTCTTCTGCGTCACTAATCCCAGTTCATCGATCATCGCCTGGCGCATCAGGTATTTCTGCGGCTTGCCGGTCACCGTCATCGGCAATTCGGTGCGGAAGCGGATGTAGCGCGGGATCTTGAAATGGGCGATCTGGCCGGCGCAGAAGGCCTTGATCTCCTGCTCCGTGGTGATCTGGCCGGGCTTCAGCACGATCCAGGCGCACAGTTCTTCGCCATATTTCGGGTCGGGAATGCCGAACACCTGCACCTCCTTGACCTTGGGGTGGCGATAGAGGAACTCCTCGACCTCGCGCGGATAGACGTTCTCGCCGCCGCGGATGACCATGTCCTTGACCCGGCCGACGATGTTGCAATAGCCCTCGGCATCGATGGTGGCGAGGTCGCCAGTGTGCATCCAGCCGTCGGCGTCGATCGCCTCGCGGGTCTTTGCCTCGTCGTCCCAATAGCCCTTCATCACGGAATAGCCGCGCGTGCAGAGCTCGCCCGGCGCACCGACCGCGACGGTGGCGCCTTCGGCGTCGATCGCCTTGACCTCGACATGAGGATGGACGCGGCCGACGGTCGAGACGCGCTTTTCCAGGGGATCGTCGACGCTGCTCTGGAACGACACCGGGCTGGTCTCGGTCATGCCATAGGCGATGGTCACCTCGGCCATATGCATCACCGACACTACCTTTTTCATCACCTCGATCGGGCATGGCGAGCCGGCCATGATGCCGGTGCGCAGGCTGGTGAGATCGAAGGAGGCGAACTCCGGATGGTCGAGCAGGCCGACGAACATTGTCGGCACGCCGTAGAGCGCGGTGCAGCGTTCCGTTGCCACCGCCTTCAGCGTGGCGCCGGCATCGAACCCCTCGCTCGGGAAAACCATGGTCGCGCCCTTGGTGACGCAGCCCATCGTGCCCATCGACATGCCGAAGCAATGGTAGAGCGGCACCGGGATGCACAGCAGGTCGTCGACGGTGAGCCGGATTGCCGCGGTGACGAAATTGCCGTTGTTGACGATGTTGTTGTGGGTCAGCGTCGCGCCCTTCGGCGCGCCGGTCGTGCCTGAGGTAAACTGGATGTTGATGGCATCGTCCGGTTTCAACCCGTCGGAGATGCGGTCGAGCCTGTCATGCTCGTCGCGCCCAGCCATCGCCAGCACGTCGGCGAAGTTGAACATGCCCGGCGAACTCTCCTCGTCCATGCGAATGACGATCTTCAGCGACGGCAGTCTGTTGGCATCGAGCTTGCCCGGGGTGGCCTTGGCGATCTCCGGCGCCAGCGTCTCGATCATGCCGAGATAGTCGGAACTCCTGAATTTGGCGGCGGTGACCAGCGCCTTGCAGCCGACCCTGTTCAAGGCATATTCCAGCTCGACCAACCGGTAGGCCGGGTTAATGTTGACCAGGATCAGGCCGATGCGGGCGGTGGCGAATTGCGTCACCAGCCATTCCCAGCGGTTCGGCGACCAGATGCCGACGCGGTCGCCTTTCTCGAGGCCGAGCACCAGGAAGCCGGCGGCCAGCGCATCGACGGTGTCCGACAGTTCCTCCCAGGTGAAGCGCTTGTCCTGCTCGACGAAGACGGCGGCATCGAGCGTGCCGTATTTGCCGACCGTATCGGCAAACAGCGCCGGGATGGTCAGGTTGAGCAAAGGCACGCTGCGGTCGCCCGAGACATGCGCCGTGCCGTCGACAGGCGCAATGAACGAACCGCCCTCGCGATTGCCGCGCAGGCTGGTGGCATTCTTCAACTCGTCGAGATTGATCGGCATCGCCGTGTCCTCCGCAGACGGGCCGAGCCTATCAGCCCGGCGGGGTGGTGGAAATCCCGTCGATGGTAGGGCTGGGTGGGAACTCGCCCTGCCGGGCCGAAAACAAAAAACCCGCCTCGGCGGGCGGGTCTTCGGGGCCAATTGGCACCATAGCGAGATTAGTAGCACAGCTGCCGGCACAAAGCAAGAACAAAATTGCTGTGTCTTCGGGAAATCGCTTCAGGTCGGTGCCGCGGCTTGACCGCTGGATCCAGCGTTGGTGGTTGGCGAAAGCCGAGGCGATATCCGATCTCCCCCCTTGCGGGGGAGATGCCCGGCAGGGCAGAGGGGGGTGCGAAGGATCGCCAAGTTCGACTTCAGCCACCCCCAACCGAGAACGGATGAGGCTCCGATTGGCTGACAGGTCGGCGGGACAGCACCCCCCTCTGGCCTGCCGGCCATCTCCCCCACAAGGGGGGAGATTGGCAGCTTCGCCGACGGCGCCTGCTCCGCAATCGTCAGCCTGCGTTCACCAGCGCCATCCTGGCCGCAATATCGCGCAACACCGCCTCGTCGGCCGCCGCCCGCATCTTCCGCGACGCCACGAGGCAGGCCTGCGAGCGCAGGATCAGGCCATCGGCCAGCACCTTGAGATGGTTGGCGCGCAGCGTCGCGCCTGACGTGGTGATGTCGACGACGATGTCGGCCAATCCGGCTGCCGGCGCGCCTTCGGTGGCGCCGAGGCTTTCGACGATGCGGTAGACCTGGATGCCGTGCTTTTGCGAAAAGAACTGCTGGGTCAGGCGCCAGTATTTGGTGGCGATCCTGAGCCGCCGGCCATGGCGCTGACGGAAATCGGCAGCGACGTCGTCGAGGTCGGCCATCGTATCGACATCGAGCCAGATGTCGGGCACGGCGACGACGACATCGGCATTGCCGAAACCGAGGCGGGCGATGATTTCGGCGCGCGTTTCGCAATCGGCAAGGTTTTCGCGCAGCAGATCCTCACCGGTGATGCCGAGATCGACCGAACCCTGGCCGATTTCGCCGGCGATTTCGGAGGCCGACAGGAAGGCTATCTCGACGCTCTCCATGCCATCGATACGGGCGCGGTATTTGCGCTCGTCGCCGGGCAGGCTGACGGCAAGCCCGGCCTTGGCCAGCACCTCCAGCGCCTGCTCCTTGAGCCGGCCTTTCGACGGGATCGCCAGCGTGATCATGGTGCCGTCTCCCGCAGCGCCTCGATGCGGTCGAGCCAGACGGAAAAGCCGACGCCGGGGATCGGCGTTTTGGCGCCGAGCAGCGTCAGCAGCCGGTCGTAGCGGCCACCACCGGCGAGCGGCCGGTCGCCGCCTTGCGCCGCGATCTCGAAGACGAGGCCGGTATAATAATCGAGCGGGCGGCCGAAGGCGGCATCGTAGCTGATTTCAGACATCGGCAGGCCGAGGCTTTCGATGGCCGCCGCGCGGGCCGAAAAATTCTCCAGCGCAGCCCCCAGCGAAAGCCCGGCATCGGCGGCGAAAGTTTCGAGCGCCCCGGCGGCGCTGTCGAGCGGCACGTCGATCGCCAGAAAACTCTTCAACGCCGCGAATGCCTCGCTCGACAAGCGTACGCTGCGCAATTCGGCCTTCTCGATCAGCCGCCGCGCGATTTCGGACGGCGAACGCCCGGCCGTTGCCGACAGGCCGGCCTCTTCCATGCCGACGGCGATATGCGCCGAAAGAGCTTCCAGATCGCCGTCGAGGACAAGGCCGGCGACCGCGCCGGCGAGCTGGCTGTTGCGCGGCGGATTGGCGAGGTCGGCAAGGGCTGCCTCAAGCATCGGCGCCGAGCCGAAGGCGCGGGCCAGCCGCATGCGCCAGCCGCGCGGCAGGCCAAGCGCTGCCAGCACCGCCTCGAAGATGGTCTGGTCGCCAAGCGTCACCGCCAGCTCCCGGCCGGGCAGCACCAGCGAAAGCAGCGCATACGCATCGGCCAGCGAGCGCGCGTCGGCGGCGGCCGTGTCGCGGTCGCCGAGGTCCTCGATGCCGGCCTGGAAGAACTCGTTGCCGCCCTCGCGGCGCTGGCGAAACACCTCGCCGAGATAGGAATAGCGGCGCGGCGTGCCGGCCTGGCTGGCAATATGGTCGAGGCAGACCGGAATGGTGAATTCCGGCCGCAGACAAAGCGTCTGCCCGGTCTCGCTTTCGGTGAGAAAAATCCGCCGGCGCAAATCCTCGCCGGCCATGTCGAGGAACGGATCGGCCGGCTGCAGAACCGCGACCTCGACCGCATGGGTGTTGCGCGCGGCGAAGAGCGTCGCGATGTCTGATGCGATGGCGGGATAGCGGGAGGTCATGGGGATGTGGGGCGCGAGGCACCCCCCTCTGGCCTGCCGGCCATCTCCCCCGCAAGGGGGGAGATTAGTCTCGTCGCCGCCGTCGCCAAATTATCAAAATAGCAAAGGAGGCGCCCCCGGCGACGCGGGCCATCTCCCCCCGCGGTCGCTTATAAACCACTGCCGCTGCCG
>NZ_JAMYTD010000080.1:0-8014 GCF_040322255.1 Mesorhizobium sp. M0166
AGGATTACGGCCATGTCGGGCTGACCTTGCGGAGCCATCCGGTGTCGTTTCTGCGCGCCGATCTACGCCGGCGTCGCATCGTGACCTGTGAGGAGGCCATGCAGGCGCGGGACAGAAGCTGGCTCGAGGCTGCGGGCCTGGTGCTGGTCCGGCAACGGCCGGGCTCGGCCAAAGGCGTGATGTTCCTTACTATGGAGGATGAGACCGGCGCCGCCAACGTCGTCGTCTGGGTCAAGGTGTTCGAGAAATTCCGGCGCGTGCTTCTTTCGTCGGCCATGCTCGGTGTGCGCGGCCGCATCCAGCGGGAAGGGGAGGTGGTGCATCTCGTCGCGCACGAGTTGACCGATCTTTCGGCCGAACTCGCCAGCGTCGGAAACCGCGAGACGCCGTTTCCATTGCCACACGGCCGCGGTGACGAGGCCCGTCATGGCGGATCGGGGATCGATCCGCGCGGAATGCCGAAAGGCCGAAACATCGTCGATCCCTACGAGCACATCGACCGCATCAAGGTGAAGACACGGGATTTCCGGTAGAGACATGGAAACGCTGGCGACAATTCTCCATGCGGATCTCGATGCTTTCTATGCGTCGGTCGAGCAACTGCTGAACCCATCCCTGCGCGGCAAACCGATCGCCGTCGGTGGCGGTGTCGTACTCGCCGCCTCCTACGAGGCGAAAGCCTTTGGCGTTCGCGGCGGCATGCCGGGACGGCGGGCGCGAACTCTGTCCGCAGCTGACTTTCGTCGGCGGTCATTTCAAGGACTATCAGCGGCTGGGTGACGCTGCGATCGCCATCCTCGGTGACTACACGCCGCTCGTCGAACGGATTTCGATCGACGAGGCTTTTGCCGATGTCGCGGGCTGCACGCATCTCTTCGGCTCACCGGCAGACATTGCAGCGACGATCCGACACCGGGTCCGCACCGAGCTCGGTCTGCCGATCTCGGTCGGCGTGGCGCGGACAAAACACCTGGCCAAGATCGCCTCGCAGGTTGCCAAGCCCGATGGTACGGTGCTGGTCGATCCGAAGACCGAAGTGGAATTTCTCCACGACCTTCCCGTCGAGCTGATGTGGGGTGTCGGTCCCGTCACCAAGGCGAAGCTTACGGAGCGGGGCATTCTCACCATCGGTCAGCTGGCCAACACGCCGGGACGCTCCATCGAACGTCTCCTCGGCACGGCCGTGGGCGAAAAGCATTCGGCGCTGGCCTGGAACCGCGATCCGCGCGCGATCCGAACCCAACATCGTGCGAGGTCGGCAGGAGCGCAGTCTGCGCTTGGCCGCAAGCCGGCCGTCGAAAGCGTGTTCAAGCCGGCGCTGCTCCATCTCGCCGATCGCGTTGCCTCGCGCCTGCGCGCGAAGTCTCTCGCCGGCAGCACCGTCACGGTGCGGGTCCGGTTCGCCGACATGCGAGCCGTCACCAGATCGACGACGCTGGATGCGCCGATTTCGGCGACGGTTATGCTAGCCGAGATTGCAGAGGAATTGGTGCGGGTAGCGCTTGCCGATCATCCGCAGGAGCGGACGATCACGCTGCTGGCGATATCGATTTCACAGCTGAGAAAGCAGCCGGAAATCCAGCTTGATCTGCCGTTGGGGCTTCCGGACGAGAAGCGCAGACCCGGCGCCAAAAGAGGCATTGCTCGCTGGACCGCCGACCGTGCCATCGACACAATTCGCGACCGCTTTGGCCGTGACGCGGTCGGCTATGCCGCCACAGCGCTGGACGGTCCGCGTTCGGTCCCCGACGGATTCCGCGAACTGGCCGAGAAGGAATTGTAAAGTGCGGCGACCTACCCCGCGCGGCGAGTTTCCTCTCGCTTCGGAAGATAGATGCGACGGACGCTGGCTTCCCCGATCTTGGCGATCTCGTCGAACAAACCGTCGGCTATCTTGGCCAAGGCATTGTCGGCATCGATCAGGACGGCGCGTCGAGGCGAGCGGGTTTCTGACGGCATGGTGATCTCCAACAAAAAATACAGTCTGCACCGCCACGAGATTCAAGGGCTTATCCGGGAAGATACCGAACATTGCCAATTGCACCCTGACTGGTGCTTTTGGCGGCGTTGCCGGGCGAGTAGCGCGAATAAGAGGTCCGGCAGCCCGTCGCTGCCATCAAGCCCTACTATCGTCTATTGCCAGTTTCACGCTGCCTTTATCGTTGATGTTGACCCTCTACGGCGATAATCGAGGAGCAGGGGTAGGACATATGGGGCCGGAATGATTGAGTTGTTTCTTTTGGTCATGGCGATTGCGATTGGGCATTCAGTCTTGACCAAATTGGGGCTGATCAAGGACAGCGCTAAAACCCCTCCTGCGACGAGCAAACTGACGGTTCCCGAGAATCTCAGCAAGGACGACTATCATCAGCGTCTTCGTGATTGGGGTGCAAAATGGGAGCCGCGCGTCGATCGCACGAAGTGGATACCTTCGGGGACGGCCGAGAGAATTCTTGAGCAGTTCCCGGCCCCGAGCAGATCGACCGATTTTGCCATCAATAAACTGTTGAACAGAAATCCGGCGCTTGAGGAATTGAAATCGGATTTCAAAAACAACAACGACGTGTTTCGGGCCATACAGAAAAAACTGCTGAAGCCCCTTTTCGATTCCGTTGAAAAGAATCCGCTGACAGAAGAGCAGATCAACGCCTGTATCTGCATGGACAGCAGTGTGCAAATCGTGGCTGCCGCTGGATCAGGGAAAACGTCGACGATGGTCGCCAAGGCTGGCTATGCCTTGCAACAGAAATTGGCCAAAGGAAGTCAGATTCTCATTCTCGCGTTCAACCGAGATGCAGCGCAGGAATTGCGATATCGGGTCAAAGCACGCCTTGCTGACTTCGAGGGTGCAGATGAAATCAAAGTAGAGACATTTAGCGCCTTCGGGCTGCATGTGATCGCAACAGCGAGCGGTGAGAAGCCTTCGCTCGCACCCTGGCTCGAACAATCTGGTCAAGACGTCGAGATGATTGGCAAGATCATCAAAGACCTGTCTGACCGAGACCCCAAATTTCACAATAACTGGAACATTTTCCGCGTCGTTTACGGCCGCGATATCGGTCGGCGTGGTGCCGCGTCTGAGCCTGATGCCTATGATAAAGGCAGGGTTGGCCACCGAACAGCCAATGGCGACATCGTTAAAAGTAAGGAAGAGCGGCTGATAGCGGACTGGCTATTTTATCACAATGTCCCGTACGAGTACGAGCGGGACTACGAACACAGAACAGCCACCGAAACTCATCGACAATATCAGCCCGACTTCTATTACCCCGATATCCAGCTTTATCATGAGCATTTCGCTCTCGGGGCGGACGGCACGGCTCCAGATCACTTCGGCGGCGATTATGTAGAAGGCGCAAAATGGAAGAGGTCTTTGCATGCGGATATGGGAACCGCGCTCTTCGAAACCACTTCGCACCAGATTTCGACAGGAGCTGCGCTATCTAATCTGGAAACCGAGTTGAGGAAGTGCCGACAAACAATCCGTTTCGATCCGGATCGCGAAGCCAAAGGCCTCCAGCCGATCAGCAACAAGGAACTGGCTAATACGGTTCGGATATTTCAGCAGCACGTTAAAAGCAATGGTCTCACGCCGACACAAATGAAAGAGGCGACCGCCAAACAGTTAAATGATGGACACGCTGCTCGCATCCTGCTGTTCGTAAAGCTGTTCTACCAGATATCCGAGGAGTGGGAACGGAGACTGAGAAAAGGAGGCTGGATCGACTTCGAGGACATGCTCATTCAAGCAGGACAGTATATCGAAGCCGGGAAATATCCGAGGCCCTACAAAATGGTTCTCGCTGACGAGTTTCAGGATTCCTCCCGCGCCCGAATTCGCCTTTTGAAAGCATTGTCCGACGAAAAGAACGGCGAGGTTCACCTGTGTGTCGTCGGCGACGATTGGCAGGGCATCAACAGGTTCGCTGGTGCGGACATATCTGTGATGACCGAATTTGAGAAAATCTTCCCTTTTGCATCCCGGCTGACATTGGGAACCACATTTCGGTGTCCACAATCGCTCTGCGACATCTCCAGCACGTTTATCCAGGCGAACCCTGTCCAGATCAGAAAGACAGTCAAAACCACGAGCACCTATTCGAATGCGTCTGTCCTGGCATTCGGCTTCAAGGACATGGCCAATGCTCAGGGGCATTTGAGAGAACAGTTCGATCTCATGCGCCGCTATTTCGAGGAAGGGAGACTCAAGCCCATCAGCGGAGATTGCATTACAGTCCTGCTTCTTGGACGCTATCGAAGCGACGCCCCGAGCCAACTGAGGTCTTGGCAGCGCAGATTCGGTAATGTGCTCGATATCTCTTTCAAAACGATCCATTCATCCAAGGGGCTTGAAGCAGACTACGTGATGCTGTTGAACGTAGTCGAAGGCTTCCGGGGTTTTCCAAGTCAAATTGAAGACGACCCGCTACTCCAGATTCCAATGCCTGCGCCGGACCCATACCCCATGGCCGAAGAACGACGTCTTTTCTACGTAGGATTAACCCGCGCAAAGAGACAGGTTCGAATTTATACGAGCTTGGCGAACCCGTCCCGCTTTGTCACCGAACTCGTGGCGAAGGGCAGCCTGAAGATCGAAGCCATTGATGGCGAGTTGCAGGAGTCGTGTCCGAAGTGCAAGATCGGGGTCCTCAAACTTCGCACCGGGAAGTTTGGAGATTTTGAGAGCTGCAGCAGCTGGCCACGTTGCGACTTCAAACGCAACATCCCCAATACCGACAAGGCTACCACAGGTCACTGGCTGCAGAACGAGAACCGCTCGATCTTGTAGGTTTCCGATGAGACCTTCGTCAGGTTCCCCGATCAGATATCGTAGTCGACCGCAACGGCAGAGTCCGTCGACGCCGAGGTGATCTGGTTCAATACCAGCAAGGGTTTCGGCTTCGTCAAACTGTCCGATGGCACGGAAGCATATCTGCACATCCGAGTGTTGGAGGCTGCCGGAAGCCGCGCTGTTTCCAAGGGAACACGTCTCAAGGTCGCGGTTGAATCAGCGATCAGATCGCGAAAACGCCGGCAGATGTGCGCCTTGCTGGGGGGGCCATCGCCGGGAAGGGTGGTGCGCTGGAGAGCGAGGGCACGGTCAAGTGATACAATCCCGAAAAGGGGTTCGGCTTCATTGCTCCCGAAAATGGTGAGAAGGACGTCTTCGTTCATGCCACCGCGCTGCCCGCTCAGGGCTCAGCGTGCTGGTGGAGGGACAGAAGGTGATTGTCGAATGCGGGCAAGGCAAGAAAGGCCTGGAAGTCCGGAGCGTTCGCCTCGCCTAGAAGCCAATAAGTTGGCCAAGGGCCAAATTGCCGCTCAATGTGGTAGTCTGGCCCGCATGACGACGCTTTATCTCTATTGGCGCGGAAGACGGTGAATCCCACAAAGCCGAATAAAACGCATCCGCCGAAATGGATCGAGCCTCAGCTGACGCGCCTGGTCGACGAAGCGCCCAACGGCCCCGATTGGCTTCACGAGATCAAGTACGACGGATACCGCATGCACGCGCGGATCGACGGCAGCGACATCCGCTTGCTCACCCGCACCGGCCTCGATTGGTCGCATCGCTATCAAGCGACGATAGCGGCCCTCCGCGCGCTCCCGGTGAAAGAGGCATATGTGGACGGGGAGCTGTGCGCCGTTCGGGCAGACGGCGTCACCTCCTTCAGCCGCCTGCAGGCCGCTATGGACGAGGGCCGCACGGGCGATCTTGCCTTCTTTGCTTTCGATCTTCTGTTCCTGAACGGAGAAAGCATTGCGAAGCTGCCGCTTATCGACCGCAAGGCGCGACTGGAAGGCCTGTTTTCGACCGACATGCCCGGCCTGCGCTTCAGCGACCACGTGATCGGCGACGGGCCTGCGTTCCGCAAGCACGCCTGCCGGCTTGCACTCGAGGGCGCTATCTCAAAGCGGATCGACAGCGCCTATGCATCCGGCAATCGCGGCCTATGGGTCAAGTCAAAGTGTCTCAACAGAGAGGAATTCATCGTCGTCGGCTGGACCGATCCGACTGGAAGCCGCTCGCATATCGGCTCGCTGCTTCTCGGCTACTACACCAATGATGGTCGTCTGATGTACGCGGGCCGCGCCGGCACGGGCATCACGGTTGCGGAGCTCAAGCGATTGGCTCGCCGGCTTGCGCCACTTCAGGCAGCTCGAATGCCCCTCGACGCTCCGCCGCCGCGCGAGAGCCGGTTCGGCTCGCCGCTTGAGCTGTCGCGCGTGCATTGGGTCAGGCCTGAAGTGGTGGTCGAGGTCACCTATCTCACCTGGACGGAAGACAATCTCCTGCGCCAGGTCTCGTACCAAGGCGAGCGTCAGGACAAGCCAGTCCGGCAGGTGGTGCGCTCCCCGCCACATCCCTGATCGACATCGGGCGCCGGTTCGTTTCAAGTCAGCCGACTTTCTCTACCTGCAGTGTGCTGGGTGGTAGGGCCTTGATCAGCGACTTCGCCGACACCGAAGGGTCGAGCCAATCCGCCCACGCGCTGCGATCGAGGATAACAATCTGCCTGTCATGATAGGGCGCGATATCGGGCCCAGGCTCCATCGTCAGCATGGTGAAGGCTGCGCCGACTTCCGGCGTGTCCCGCCAGATTCCAGCAATGCAGAAGATCGGCTCGTCCTTCTTTGTGAAGAGCCACTTGTCTTTTCGCTTTCAATCTTAGCCCGAGAGCCCGCGCGAACACCGAAGTCGGCGAGAAGCGACTTCCCGAACTCGCTCCTCTCGAGGCAGGCAATCAGGATCGAGAGGGTCCTCCCTTCTTTGGAGGTAGCGGCGAAGCGGCCGACGGCACCCCCCGACTTGCCCGACTACTCTGTCGGCTCACAGAGGCCGGGTGTCTTTCACGTAGTGCTCGAAGAAATCCGAGAACGTCGCCACCCGCAGCGGCAGTTGCGCGTAGGGCGGATAGTAGAGCGTCAGCCAGATCTCCGGCGCGGTCCACTCCGGCAGGACCTCCACCAGGCGTCCTGTGCCAAGATCGTCTTCGACAATGAAGCGCGGCAGGAGCGCTATGCCCTCCCCGTTCATCACGAGCCGCGCAAGGAAGTCGCCGTTGTTGGCGCTGAAGCCGCCTTCCGCCCTGTGGCTGCGGCGGCTCGCTCCCTTGGACAGTTCCCAGGTCTCTATCCCTGCATCCTGGCTGTAGCTCAGGCACGAGAACCCGGTCAGGTCCTCCGGCTTCTCCGGAGCGCCGCGCTGGGCCAGGTAGGCGGGAGCGACGACGAGGGTCCGGGGCACCCTGCAGACCTTCCGCCAGATCGTCGACTTGTCAGAGGGAGGACCGGAGATACGGATGGCCAAGTCGTAGTCGTCCTCGACGATGTCGACGAAACGGTCGGATAGCGTCAGCGCGACATGGGTCTGCGGAAAGAGCGTCGCGAACTGCGACAGCACCGCCGGCAGTAGCTTCAGTCCCAACGACATCGGCGCGCTGACACGGATCAGGCCTGACGTGATGCCCTGCGCTTCCATCGTCTCGGAAGCCGCTTCGGCGATTCCGTGCACCAGCGGAGCGACGCGCGCGGCATAAACCGCTCCTGCCGAGGTGAGCGACACCTGCCGCGTGGTCCGCAGGAGAAGCTGCACGCCAAGCCTTTCCTCCAGCGCGGCCACCGCACGCGTGACGGAGGCGGGAGTCATGCCGAGCTGGCGAGCGGTTCCATTGAAGCTCCGGTGCTCGGCGACCGCCAGGAAGACACGAAGGGATTCGAGCTCGCCCATCTCATCACCATTGCAAAGGGCGCAACAATTTCTGCCGGATTATGTCTATTCTGTTGCTCTGCGGCAAACCCTAGCTTCTGGGCAACGAAACACCAGAACCCACGGAGATCCACAATGATCGAACAGATCAAGGGCCTGCACCACGTCACGTCGATGGCGGCGGACGCCCAGCAGAACAACGACTTCTTCACCAAGCAGCTAGTCTTACTGAGTCAGAAAGTCGCGGCTGCAAGGGGATTCGCGCTGGTCGCGGATTTGTTAGGGTGCTGCTTCGTGATCAGG
>NZ_JAMYTD010000081.1:0-7071 GCF_040322255.1 Mesorhizobium sp. M0166
TCGGGAGAGAACTTGTTGGTCGTCTTGCTTGTCATGGCTCCACCTTCTCAGGAGTTGGAGCCTCCGATCAACCCGGGGCGGTTCAAGCCGTCCACCGCATCATAAGCAGATTGGCGGTCTCCCTGAATGAGACCACGTTTTGAATGAGACCATGTTGCCCATCGGCTGCTCGATCACCACGAAGTCGGGCCTGTCGCGAAGCTGGCAACTGACCGATCCCCTTCTCCTCGGCGTTCTCGCCACGGCTTTGATCAGGCCAGTCTTGATCGACGAGAGCGATGAGCCGGCCTCATACCAAGCGAATTCGATATCGAGGCCGAGGACCAACATCCTCACCCCTCGGCAATGGCGGCAGGAATGCCGCCAGCATCGGTTGTCGCCAGGCCCCAAAGGCATGCAGTCGCAAGGAGCTTGTCACAGAATGTTCGCGCACCGAGTCAATTGTGACGCAACGAAATGTGGTGTTCGCCCGTAGGGTCGTCGGGACATCGTGAAAGGAAACCAGAATATGACCAGCGAACGAGACGTCGGCACGTTCGAAAAACCCGTGACCGTGTTGCTGTCCTCGGGCAAAGTCAGTGTTTCGAGCACCCGCGAAGCCGCCGAAATGCTGCTGTATGACTGGCCCATTGGAGAGACCGGGTGCCGCATCCAGGCACGAATGGCCTGCATGAAGGTGCTCGGGGGCGGAAGCGCCCCGGAGGTAGCCCGCGTGGCATTTCTGACCGCCGCCAAGGAAGCGAAAATCTTGAACGCCTGACATCTGCTACTCCGCCGCCGCAGCAAATGCCCCATCGCGATGATCTGGCGTAGCCTTTGCTGCCGGTGACATTGGCAGTCGGTTGAGGATGCCGGAATCAGGCTCGGGGCTCAGATCCATGGTTGCCAGTGCGCCGACAATTCGAAGATCGCGATCTCATCGGGATCAAACCTCCAGCCGGATGTTCGGGCATCGAAGTGCATCGGAGCAAAGGGGCGGGAGATGCGAGTGAAAGGACGCATGAACCGGTGCATGGCTATTCGGCGGCCTGAGAAATCAGCTTCATCGCATCGCCGAAGGTGTGAACTGGTCCCATACCGGTGGGTACCGTGCTCTTGTCGCCAGACTGCACGGCCTCGTCTGTTTGGGTGTGACCGGCTCTGGAAGCGGCGATCTGGGAATGTAAGCGAGATCGCCATTGGACGCGCATAGGCCCACTGACGGGTACCAGACGGACGCCAGATGAAACCGGTCAGGACTGGCAACGTCGCCACCGGGTACAAGGGAAAACCGCACGGGCCGACAACCGAGCATTTCATCAATTGGCTGATGTGCTGGCAGAATCTCGACGCGCACGACATGGACAGATGTCACCACGCCGAGTCGCAGCATCAGCGCTCTCCCGGGCGGTAGCTGTTTGTGAGCGCCTAAAGTCTTGGGCCGAAACGCTCGCCCGGCACCCCGGTGACGATTGGGCAGTTCCGAGATCCGCAGGGTAACCTCGTCGGTCTGGCACAAATTGACGAAAACCTGATCTCTTCAACGATCGATCCGGTGGCACCATGGCGGCCAGCTCGTGCGACGGGCCATCGAACTCACCTATCCAGCGCGCATAGAAGAGGAAGGCGGCAAGGTGACCATCGACAGGGACCGCCGGTGACGATCGACATCAACAAGGTCAGGCTGGTGGAGAAATACAGGCCGCCGAAACGCAAGAAGCCCCTGCGGGACATGGTGGATTAGCTCTTTCTATGTAAAAAACAGACATTGAACATTGTCCGGCAATCCTAGTTAGGAGTGATGCCGCGCTATTTCTTCGACTTGTCCAGCAATGGAGAGACCTTCCCAGACCCTGAAGGTTCAGAGCTTCCGAGCCTGGAATCTGCGGAGGACGAGGCAGCAAAAACGCTGCTTGAAATCGCAAGAGAAAAGCTGCCCGATGGCACCTACCACGAGGCTGGCATTCAAGTCCGCGATGAAGCAGGCAACCAGCTAGCCCAGATCGTGGTCAAATTCGAACTGAACCGCATAGCGCGCATCAGACAATGAATCGATGGGAACCTGATCGTCTTCACCTTGAAGGTGCCCGGTTATACCAAGCGCGGGCGTGGCGTCAGGTAGACGACCTTCAATCGACTATCGAAGAGACGCGTCGGACAATCGAAGCATCGCGCCAGTTGCTGGCCCAGCTAGCCGCCAAAGAGGACCGGCGCCCTGATGAGTGATCAAGAAGTTAACGAGACCAGCGCGAGAGGCCAAACCACCGGAAGGCCAGAACCCCAACGAAGCTGAGGGTCATGGCTCCAATGAAACTATAACAGGCGCGCGCGTCATGGCTGATAGCAACAGAGTTTTGGTCGGCAGTCGAGGACGCCGCGAAGAGTACATAGCAAGTCGGTCTCCAAGGCGCTACTTGGGAAATGAAGGGTTCAGGGGGGGCACGCGAGCCACTTATCCGACCACCCACTCGGAATTTTGTACCAAACATTCCCGAGAAACAAGCCCGGCCCCTAGCTGGTCCGGTGTATGTAGCCTGTAGGTTCGGCCATGGTTCAGGTCGACAAAAGGAAGCAGAGGGTTAGGGCCGATCTTATACGACGGTGGATCGCGTCAGAAGCCGTCCGGGACTACCTTCACAAGGCGCTAAATCTTCCGGTAGAAGAGGACCTGCCGCGTAAGCATAAGTCTTTGCTTGATGAATGCGATCAGGTCGACAAAGAGTGAGTACGTGTTGGCCGTGAACTGCCCACGATGTTTGGTTAAAAACGTACCCGGCCAGACTCATCGTCCCCATCGGCTTATAGTTATTCTCCCGAACGGGAGGCTTCCATGCTGCCATTACCCCATGCCGTCGATCCAAAGGTAGTTGCTGAGATCAATAGTCTGCTAGATCATCACGCTTGGGCGGTACCGGTCCCCGTTCACAAACTCGCGGCGGTTGTCCGGCTGCGCCTCAAAAGCCATCTTTCCATCGCGACTATCGAGGAGCTGATCGTGGACGAAGCCGAGTGTCGGCATCTGGCCATGCTGTTCGAACTGCCGGGAACGGAAGCGGCCGTAGTTTCATCCGCTCTGGGTCGTGCGACTTGAAGGTCAGGCGATCTGGCATTGGGCTCGGCTAGAGGGGGCCGCCGCCACGGAGGGATAGACGACCCCACAGCGGCTGCACCGAGACGGATCGACCCCTGCGAGTCTTTAACCGCGAGGGCCTGCATTTGTTCCCCGAATGCGTGTGGCGCTACGACTGTGCGGGCAGCCGGCTCTTCCCGCAAGTTCCTGCCATGCGTAGCGCTTGAATGTGCCAGTTACCCAGTTACCCGAGCCAGTTCCCAAACATTTCTGACGCCTAATGCAACCATTCCCTGATCTGCGAGTTGCGCGACAGGCGGGGAACCTCGGCCGACATGACAAAGCGCGACAAAAGCTGGGCATAGGTCCCTTGCAGACGCCGTTCGGGAGTTGATCGGCACCGAAGACAATCGTCGGCATGTACAGAAGCTGTTTGGACCAGTCGAAACAGAGCTAACCCCAACCCTAGCTTCATTACTTGAGGCGATTGGTAAGGTCAGAGACGACGAAACTCCCTAGCCGCCCTACATTCCCCTCATGGCAACCCATTGGTTCGTCCCTCCGGTGTTCGTAAGGACTGCGTCCGGTGATAGGCATTGCTGCGACGATGCCAGGGCAGCCCTTGAGCAGCTAAAGACGTGGACCCGGAGAGGACCTCGCTGGCACAAGGCGGTGACCCTCTGCCTGTCAGCTTTGGAGGGCGATCCCGTTGACCTTCAGGTGGTACGAAAGGCGTTTGAGGCTGCCGCTAAGGAGGCCAAAATGTATCTCTCTCCTGAGTAGTAGGTGTGATGGCAACCCATTGGATTTCCCCTCCTGTCCACGTAAAGACCGACCATCCTGGGGTCACCTACGGGTGCAACAGTCTCGAGGGTGCCGCCGAGGAACTCATGAAGTGGTCCAAGCGGGGACCTAAGTGGAAGCTGGCGCTCCAAGCCTGCATCGACGCGTTTGAGGAGAGAGTGACCCCTGAGGAGGCTCGCAAGGCCTTCGAGGCTGCGGCCAAGGAGCAAGGGGTCCTTACGCCTTCTGATTAGGGTTTCAAAGCCTCCCTGCAGTCCAACCCTCCCCCCTGTTGCGGGTGCCCCTCAGAGGAGCCCCATCGTTTACGACCGATACACATCGAATACCGCAGGCTTCCGTCTGATACTTTGACGCTATCGCCGCCACGCCCAGACCGACGACAAGCGAAATGGCGAGGGCGACACTTACTGGCAGGTGATTCATACCTACCCGCCTACCGAGCGCTTCGACACGTGTCGACGACGCTTGGAGACAGTCCCATCACGGCCTCGAACATGCTTAACGAATAGTGAAGCATCCCCCGGAGCCCCGGAGTCTTGCATTCAGAATCGTTCAAATTGAAACGAAACGGTTTTCTACTCGTAAGCCACAATCTCAAATGCAGTTGTGCTCAAGCAACTAAAAACCTCTCTGAGTTCGTTGTCGCCCAAGTAGCAAGAATTCAAACTGCTGCTGTTAGGTAACTACCAAAGGAGAGTGTTATGGCAAATTTCGCTAAGAGTTTCGCCACAGCCTTGGCCAGTAGTGCAGTTATTTTGTCTCTGTCTCTTCCTTCCAGCGCGGCCGGTGTCGGTGTCGGTGCTGGTGTATCAATTGGCGGCCCAGGCGGCATCAGGGCCGGTCTGGGTGCCTCGATCGGCGGCACTGGCGGCATCAACGCGGGAGCCGGCGCTTCGATCGGTGGCCGCAGTGGCGTGAATGCCGGTACCGGCGTTAACATAGGCGGCAGCAGGGGCGTTACCGCCGGAGCCGGTGCTAACATCGGTGGACGGAGCGGCGTCACCGCCGGTGCTGGCGCAAACATAGGCGGCACGAGTGGCGTGACCGCTGACGCGGGCGCTAACATAGGCGGCAGGAGTGGTGTCACCGCTGGGGCTGGCGCAAACATAGGCGGCACGAGTGGCGTGACCGCTGGCGCGGGCGCTAACATAGGCGGCAGGAGGGGCGTCACCGCTGGGGCTGGCGCAAATATCGGCGGGACCGGCGGCGTTACAGCGGGCGTCGGCGTCAATGTCGGGGGCACGGGCGGTGTCGGCGCGGGCGTCGGTGTCGGCGTTGGCGGCGGGACCGTTCCCGGCAAGCCTGGCACTCCCGGCACGCCGGGGACACCTGGAACGCCTGGCACGCCCAGCGTGCCCACCGTGGTGGCCCAGCTGTCGAGCAGCCAATTGATCCGCATGAAGAAGCGCTGTGCCGACGTACTCAGCAGCGAAGGCACGTATGACAGCGATCTGCGTCAGCTTTGCATGCTCATTGCGCGACGCTAAGGAGAGCGTTCGGGAGTGTCGGATCGGGCCGTGAGGCTCAGACAACACTCTCCTGGCTTTGCGGCCCGGGAGCCCGTCACTTGCAAGGTGGCGGGCTTCTTTGCGCAGGGAATGATGCGCTTCACCAGGCGGCGTTCCTGATGCCGAAATTGGGCGGTGACTGCGCTCGTGTCAGGTTCCGCTCTTTAGCCAATGCCTGGTGCGCGGGCTCGTACAAAGCGCACGACATGATCCTTGGCTGAGTTTGCCGAGAGACGCGCCGGTCCGAGACATAAATCGTAAGCGCTGTTGTGGGACCACCTTTCGGGAGTGGTCGCGATCTGTGAGGTTGCCGATTCTGTATTGGGATCGGAGATCGGCTTGTGTCTGGACTTGACCTTACGTTTGACCCGGAGCGGCAGCTTCGGCGTTTCGAGGTGATCAACGGTGCTGGCGGCCGGCGTCACTGGTCGATGGATGACAAGGCGCGGATCGTCGCGGAGACGCTGGAGCCGAACGCAATCATTTCCGAAGTTGCCCGGCGTTATGGTCTCAGGCCGCAGCAGGTGTTCGCCTGGCGCCGCGAAGCGCGCAAACAGGCCACTTCGGTGCAGCAAGATTCTCCTGCCTTTGTGCCGGCGGTTGTGGCGGCGGCGGAACCTGTAGCGAGCCGTTCACCGAAGCAGCGGAAACGGCAAGCCACTCGAGATGCCGGCCTGATCGAGCTTGAGATCGACGGCATCGCGATGCGCGTCGGCCGGGGCGCCGATGCCAAGACGGTGGCCGCAGTGATCCGCGCGCTGAAGGCGACGTCGTGATCGGGCCGACGGGTGCGGTCAAGGTCATGGTGGCGACGAAGCCCGTCGACTTCCGCAAGGGCGCGGAGGGATTGGCGGCGCTGGTGCGAGAGACAATGGGGGCCGATCCGTTCAGCGGAGCTGTCTACGTCTTTCGGGCGAAGCGGACTGACCGGATCAAGCTGATCTTCTGGGATGGCACCGGCGTCTGTCTTTATGCCAAGCGTTTGGAGGATGGGGAGTTTCGCTGGCCGAAAGTGCATGACGGCATGATGCGGCTGACGGCCGCGCAACTGTCGGCGCTACTCGAAGGGCTGGACTGGCGGCGAGTCCACGAGGCGCGCCGGACCCGCGTTCCAGCCCAGGCGGGCTGACCCGCGACGAAGTGAATCAGCCTGGATTCCGCTGTCGCGGGCTGTCGGCGAATATGGTCTGATCCGCTCATGGCGATGACGGCTGACCAGCTTCCCGACGATCCGGACGCGCTGAAGGCGATGGTCCTGGCGCGCGACGTCGAGAATGCCCGTCTGGTCCAGATCATCAAGGAATTGCAGCGTCACCGCTTCGGCCGGCGTGCCGAGACGCTGCCCGAGGATCAATTGCTGCTGGGGCTCGAAGAGGCCGAGCAGATCGAGGCCGCCGACGAGGAAGAGAACGAACAAGCATCTCCCGCAGAGCGCCTGGAGCGCGCCAGGAAGCGCCGGACGAACCGCGGCGCGTTGCCATCCCATCTGCCGCGGGTGGAAATGATCGTCGACATCGAGGACCATGCCTGCCCATGCTGCCGCAATGGCTTGCATCGGATCGGCGAGGACGTGAGCGAGCGGCTCGATATCGTTCCGGCGCAGCTGCGTGTGATCGTCGTGCGCCGTGACCTTGCCCCTCTGATCTAATCCGGTTTGAAGTTCGTTCTGGCCATCGAGAGGACCAGGACATGAAACGCAGCCGCTTCTCT
>NZ_JAMYTD010000082.1:0-7018 GCF_040322255.1 Mesorhizobium sp. M0166
TCAACCCTCCTTCGGCTTTTCCGGCCGAAATAGAATCGAGCTTCGCCGCAAAGCGCAACCCAGATGTGTGAATGCGATAGCACTTCGTGAGGGAGAGGAACCCAATCCTGCAAGGCCTTCTCGCCCCGCGCTTGTATCTCTCAGGTTTTTCGGGGGATGATGTCGGGCTTGCGGCTGGTGGTGCGTCCTTGGGGCACAACCATCGTAACTCTTGGGAGGACATCATGACCTTGGAAACCGCTCAATCAACCGTTCAGTCGCCGTGGCAGACCGCGACAATCCTTATCGCCCGCCTGATCTTCGCTGCCGTCTTCCTGATGGCCGTGATCTTCAAATTCGTCGATATCGGCGCCACCGCCGGCTATATCGCGGCGGCCGGGTTTCCATTCCCGCTGTTCCTGGCCTGGTGCGCAGCCCTGCTCGAGGTCGTCCTCGTTCTATGCTTCCTGACGGGCGCCTTCTTCTCCTGGGCAGCACTCGTCGCAGGCGCCTATGTGCTGTTCCTGGGCTTCGCCTTCCACGGGCCGTCGCACTGGGCCGGCAACCAGGCGGAGTTCGGCTTCTTCGTCGATCACTTCACCTTCCTGGCCGGGCTGCTGTTCGCCGCCGTGCACGGGCCGGGCCGCGTCCTGGCGCTGAGGCTTGGCAGGGGGTGATCCGGAATTTCGGATCCGGCGTTCCCGCAAAGGCGCTCAGAAGGGTGGCTGCGACAATGGCGGTCGGGTCTATGACCGCGACCAGGGCCAGATCGGCAGCACGATCCGCACCAGCATCGTCGTGACGATCGAGAGCGGCCGTGATCAAGATCCTGCAGGGGCGCTAGCCTGCCGGCCTGGCGCGTCGTCCCGATAGCGGCGGCAGTTCTGATCGCTGCGTCACATCTGGTCGTTGTAAGGTTCCTTGATCTGGCCGACCATGCGCGCCAGTTTCGAGAAGGACGGCATGTCCGTCTCCGGCTGACATTGGTTGGCCAACTCCAGCAGTCGGATCGGGAAGTTGACGGCGTCGCGGCTCGACGCCGACATGCCTTCAGACCTTTCCTCGTTGGTCTCGCTGGCTTCGGCCTTGCGCAATGCGATGTCGATCTCCTCGACGGAGAGCACGCCCTTGCGGACCAGCACCTGATTGATCGATGCGATGGCCATAAGCAGGCCTTCGAGTTGCAGATTGGCGACGTTCATAGCTTTGCTCCCATTGGCTAGGGTTCAAACGCGCCAGCGCGCGTTGCGATCCAGTGTGGGACGGCGGCCAGGTCTACGACCGGTCGGGTGGCGATGGCTCCGCGGCGTTCTTGGCCAGGCGAGCGTCGATGTCGCTCAGCTTCTGCGCAATGGCCTCGAGAGCCGCGACTGACCCGCGCTGAACGCGCAGGAGTTTCATGACGAAATAGCCGAACACCCCGAGCATCAGAACCATCGGGAGCCAGCTGATAATAATGCCGAGCGGAGAGCTCGAACCGTCTTCCATGTCGAGACCTTGATTCCCCGCCCTCAACCAAGGCGTGCAGCAAAGCATTGAATTGACAACGCAACAAGCCGGTTCCGGCCAAAATTTCTATTGCCGGTCGAAGGAACGAATTCAAAATGGTCCGCGCGGCGCCACCAAAGCGAGCAGGCGAGGGGTATTCTCACATTTTTTCGCGTCTCAGGTGAATTTTGTTCTTGCTTTGTGCCGGCAGCTATGCTACTAGTTTGGGTATGGTGCTAATTGGCTCCAAGGACCCGCCCGCCGAGGCGGGTTTTTTTGTTTCAGGCCGGTTTGGAGACGATCACGGCGAGCGAGGCGAGCTTTCCGTCACTCAGGCTTCGGATGTAGTTGCGGCGGCGCTGCAGGAATTCCGTGCCCATTACGACTTCATTTGCCTGCTGCTGGGCCGGCGAGGGCACGATGCCGGAATTGGCTCTCTTCAGCGCCAGCTCGACATGTTCGCCGGTTTCGTCAACGATTTCGTCGATGTGAAATCCGGCACCGACAAACAGGGTTTTCAAGGTTTCCCGATCGGCGAGGTGACTGGTCGCGGGTGAAACCGCCCATGGCACGGGATAGTATGGCTCGCCACCGGCGAGCACGGCTTCGGTCCAGATCAGCCTGCCTCGCGGTTTCAGCACGCGCCAGGCCTCGTCGATGACCGCGGCCTTATTCTCGATGTTCATGCCGACATAGAAGCAGATCGCCGCATCGAAGGTGCTGTCGCCAAAAGGCAGTTTCGTCGCGTCGGCCTGATGGAAGCGAACCTTGTCAGACAATCCGCTGAGTGCGGTCAGTCGGCTCGACGCGGCGACAAAGGCTGGTGTCAGGTCGATGCCGTCGACCTCGCAGCCGTAGGTCGAGGCCAGAAACCTTGCCGGCCCGCCAATGCCGCTGCCGATATCCAGGATTCGATCTGTCGGCAAAGGAGCAAGACGGGCCGCATGCTCCTGCGTGGCGGTCAGTTCGCGGCCATGGAACTGATCGAACGGATAGAGTTGCGCCGCCCCGAGTTTGCCGGCCGGGTCGGCGTCCGGGATCGCGGCCAATATGCGATCGACGATGCCGTCGCTGCCCTCGCTGCCGTAGTGACTGGTGACATTGCCCATGACGCGTCCCCCTCAAGCGCAACCACCATCCCATCAACGCAAGTCTCACGCAATGCCCGCCTTTTCGCCCGCTTTCCAGCCGTTCACCGAGGGAGGTGTGAGGTCGTCAGTCATTTTTTTGCCGCCGCGCCACATTTTGTTCTTGCTTTGTGCCGGCAGCTATGCTACTAATCTAGGTATGGTGCTAATTGGCTCCAAGGACCCGCCCGCCGAGGCGGGTTTTTTGTTTCAGGCTCCTTTTCGATCGAATGATGTGCGTGCTGCCGGCTGTAAGTCGGCGGGACAGCGCCCCCCTCTGTCCTGCCGGACATCTCCCCCACGAGTGGGGAGATCGGCAGCTTGGGCGACAGCACTTTTTTGCATCCTACAAAATTGGCGAAAGCGGTGATGACAGCCAATCTCCCTCCTTGTGGGGGAGATGTCCGGCAGGACAGAGGGGGGCGCGACGGAACGCGACCCCGACGATCCTCAGATTAACGCGCCCCCGTGCGCCCACTTCAGAGAAGCCCCCATGTCCAACCGTTACGCCACCATCATCACCGACGATGACGGCCGAGAGGTCGTCAGCGCCATTGGCGAGTTCGCCGGCGCCGCACCCTATGCCCGCCATGGCCGCTTCGAGCAGGTCGCAGCCGGCGTGCGGATCGGCATGATGCGTGGCGGTACCGTCGATGCGGTCGGCGGCTTCGGCTTCCCGTCGGGAGCACTCGACGGCAAGGCGATGGCAATTCTCAGGGCAAGGCTGAATGCCTTGCCTGACGCCGGTGCGATGAAGCCCGGCAGGACGACTGATGCGAGACCGGCAAGCCAGCTGCGGAAGCCGAAGTCGGCACGCGCCGGCAAGAAGGCGAAGCCGCGCAGGCGCATCGTGCGGCCGGCCAACAAGAAGCCGGCGATCTCCGCCGGGAAGGCGGAGTAGGGCATGGCCAGGGCCCCTTCCGCCGGCGATCCGCAGCCGCACGATCAAGCACCCGGCAAGCCCGGCCGAACCAAGCGCGCGAAGAAGACGCTGGCCGATGGTTTCCTAGAGGCGATCCGCGCCGATTTTCGCGCCCATGGCGCCGGCGTCATCGCTGAGGTGCGCGCCGAAAAGCCCGACCAGTACCTGAAGCTGGTGCTGTCGGTGCTGCCCAAGGATCTTAGTGTCAACATCAACAATCTGGATGCATTGAGCGATGACGAAATCAGGCAGCGCATCCGCGGCCTCGAAGCCGTCCTCCGGCCGTTTCTCGAAAGACAAGGCCCCGCAAAAGGCCTCGCACAGCCGGGCGGCAAGGAAGGAATATCTCAGCCTGCTGGCGGAGCTGGACCGGAGGCGCCGCACTAACCAGCTTGCCGCCTATCGGCCTTATCCCCGACAGGCCGAGTTCCACGCCGCCGGCGCGACCAATCGCGAGCGCCTGTTCATGGCCGGCAACCAGCTCGGCAAGACCAGGGCCGGCGGCGCCGAATGGGCGATGCATCTCACCGGCCGCTATCCTGATTGGTGGCAAGGCAAGGTTTTCGATTGTCCGGTCCGGATGTGGGCGGCCGGCGTCACCGGCGAAAGCACGCGCGACAACCCGCAGCGCATCCTGATCGGCCCGCCGCAGCAGCAGGCGGCCTGGGGCACCGGCATGATCCCGGCCGACGCGATCCTCAGCACAATGGCGGGGCGGGCGCCGGGTGCGCTCGACAGCGTCGTGGTGCGCTGGGGCGGCGGTGGCGACGTCCAGGCCGATGAATCGGTGCTGTCGTTCAAGAGCTACGAGAAGGGCCGCGAGAAATGGCAGGGCGAAACGCTGCACGGCGTGTGGTTCGACGAGGAGCCGCCGCTCGACATCTATTCCGAAGGCCTGACCCGTACCAACGCCACCGGCGGCATCACCATCGTCACCTTCACGCCGCTGCTCGGCATGTCGGACGTGGTGCTGCTGTTTTTGTCGGCGGAGGCGGTTGGAGGGATGGGGAAGGGGTGACAGGGCTGCGAACTCGTACAACTCGCGTTCCTTCGCGCCCCCCTCTGTCCTGCCATCGGAAAAAGTGCTTTGACGAACAGCAGCATACGTCCAACGCCTGCCACCACGATTCAAGCTGCGAAGGTGAGAAACAATGACCCGCCACGTCACCTTCATGACAATCGACGACGCCGAACACTATACCCCGCAGCAGCGCGCCGAGATCATTGCCGCCTATCCGGCGCATGAGCGCGAGGCGCGGGCCAAGGGCATTCCGGTGCTCGGCTCCGGTCGCATCTTTCCGGTGGCCGAGGAGTTGATCGCCTGCGAGCCGTTCCGGCTGCCGCGCTATTGGCCGCGGCTGGGCGCCCTCGATTTCGGCTGGGACCATCCCTCGGCGGCGGTCGAGCTCGCCTGGGATACGGAGGCCGATGTCGTCTATGTCACAAAGGCCTGTCGCGCCTCGCAGCAGACGCCGGCCATGCAGGCGCTGACGCTGAAACCGTGGGGCGAATGGCTGCCCTGGGCATGGCCGCGCGACGGCCGCCGCGAGACGCTGGAAGGGGCGGGCACCGCACTTGCCAGGCAATATTCGGCACATGGGCTGAACATGCTTGCC
This sequence comes from Mesorhizobium sp. M0166, assembly GCF_040322255.1. NCBI lineage: Bacteria > Pseudomonadati > Pseudomonadota > Alphaproteobacteria > Hyphomicrobiales > Phyllobacteriaceae > Mesorhizobium > Mesorhizobium sp. M0166. The sequence goes on from NZ_JAMYTD010000082.1 coordinate 5,133, forward strand.
AGCCATGCGCAGTTCGCAGACGGTTCGGTCTCGGTCGAGGCCGGGCTGATGGAGATGCTCGACCGCATGCAGAGCGGCCGCTTCAAGGTGTTTTCGACGCTTCTGCCGTGGTTCGAGGAGTTCCGGCTCTATCACCGCCGGGACGGCCAGGTGGTGAAGCTGCGCGACGATTTGATGGCGGCGACCCGCTACGGCGTGATGATGCTGCGGGAAGCGGTGGTCGACCCGGCGGTGTTCAAGGCCGCGCGGCGAAAGGCCGGGCAGGCCGATCCGCTGGGGGCGTTTCGGTGAGGGGCAGCCAATAGCGCGTTCGATGCGCTTCGGTTTTAGATTAGAAGCTAGTGAACTTCGGCGGATTTGGTGTAGCATTAAATGATGACGGGACGCATCGGCGTGGCTCCACGGATGCATTCACCCGTTGGGGAGGCTCAGATGCAAGACGGAATTTCTCCAGACCAGATATTGCACATCGGCTTTGGGTTCTGGCCAGCCAAGACTTTGTTGAGCGCCGTGGAATTGGGGCTCTTCTCACTGCTGGCGGACGGCCCCAAGACGGGCCTTGAACTGCAAGGCGCCATGGGCCTGCATCCGCGCGCAACGTATGATTTTCTCGACACCCTTGTCGCGCTCGGATTGTTGCAGAGGGACGGCGCTGGTGAAACCGGCAAATACGGCAATACGCCATCGACCGGATTGTTCCTGGTCAAGCAAAACCCCCAATATATCGGCGGGATACTCGAGATGGCGAATGCACGCCTCTATCGGTTCTGGGGTGATCTCACATTGGCGCTACAAACCGGAAAGCCTCAAAACGAGATCAAGGAGACAGGCAAGTCCATGTTCGGCGAGCTCTATGCGGACCCGGCGCGGCTGGAACAGTTCATGGACGCGATGAGCGGCATCTCCATGGGCAATTTCATCGCGTTCGCCGAGAAATTCGACTTTTCCAAATACAAGACGCTGGCCGACATTGGCGGCGCAACCGGCCAGCTTTCGGCCATCGTCGCGTCGCGGCATCCGCACATGCAATGCCGGACGTGCGATCTCGCGGACGTGCGGCCAATCGCCGAACGGCGTGTAAGGGAGCACAACCTCACCGGCCGGATCACCGCCGAGACGATCGACTTCTTCGCGGACGAATTTCCCAAGGCAGACATTATCACAATGGGAATGATCCTTCACGATTGGAACCTGGAGAACAAGAAGATGCTGATCGCCAAGGCCTATCGTGCCTTGCCGGCCGGCGGTGCGCTGGTAGCCATTGAGAGCATCATCGACGATGATCGCAGGCAAAACGCTTTCGGGCTCATGATGTCACTGAACATGCTGATCGAATTTGGCGAGGCGTTCGACTTCACCGGCGCCCAGTTCACCGCGTGGTGCAAGGAGGCAGGGTTCAGTCGCTGCGAGATTATTCCGTTGGCGGGACCCGCCAGTGCAGCGGTAGCTTACAAATAGCGGTTTTGCACCCACGCGCAGTTTTGCCGTGGTTCGTCCGGCTCTATCACCGTAGGGAGGGCAAGGGTGAAGCTGCGCGACGATTTGATGGCGGCGACCCGCTATGGCGTGATGATGCTGAGGGAAGCGGTGGTCGACCCGGCGGTGTTCAAGGCCGCGCGGCGGAAGGCCGGGCAGGCCGATCCGCTGGGAGCGTTTCGGTGAGGAAGCGCCGAAAAGCTTAGCCGGCCTCCTTAGCCCATTCGCCGCCACTGCCGTGATAGGTCTCAGCCGAGAGCAAGAAAACTTGTGCGCAGGTCGTGCAGCGAAAGCGGTAAAGAAGCAGATCGTCCCATGGTCCATTCGTAAGCGCGTAGCTGATGCCGTTCAGCGCTGGTAGTTCCAAGGCATGAGCGCCTCGATATCGCTGTTTGGCCAGCCATTGGCGA
>NZ_JAMYTD010000083.1:0-6016 GCF_040322255.1 Mesorhizobium sp. M0166
GGCCATCGTGATCTCCATCGAATCTCGCAAATCCGACAGAATCACAACCTGCTGAAATCACTCAACTCTTTTTGGAACGGACACTAAGAAGGATAACTAGATGACAGTCCACCACCGCACCGTTTACTTTGCGGTCCTCATCGCAATTGCATGTTGCACGCTTGCTGATAATAATTCACAATAAAAAATTGAGCCGCTGCGCCTTGGTTTGCCCAGCAGTTCTGCAACGCGGAAGCCGTGGGGAGACAGATGCCATCGCCCAAGTTGAATCTTGAGCCTGCCGTTGTCGATTTTCTCGAGCGAATGGCCGCCGTTCTATTTCCACTCCAATCCTGGATTGATCAGAAGGCATACACTCCGCCCGGCAAGTATCCCTGGCGAGATGGAAAACCGATCGCTCCAAGGGAGCTCGGAATTATTGCCTTCATAGAGGGCCTTTTTGCAAGCGCGCCCGCTGAAATCCACCTTGTGGAGCGCTTCAACAAAGCAGCCGCGGATCCTTTGACGTTCTGCCCCATCGGCGATATGCAGCGGTGGCGAGCAGTTCGCGGGCTCTCGTCTAAGCCTCGGTTCGGTATCGTTGAAAGTGGCAATTTGCCGCTCGTTGATGGAAAGCCGGTTGTTCGGGAGACCCTTTACCACGACTATTTTCCTGTCCTCCTGCAGGCCCTGGCGGACGCTCAAGCCGCACCAAGCTTTAGTTGGGAGGGGTTTGTAGACGACCTCTCCAAAGACCAGTCAGCCTTTTGGCCAGTTGGCGCTCCCAAGTCCTCGGCCTTCGTATGGCAGTTCGCCAAGGACTGCCTGCGCGCGATGCTCAGCATGCGCAATCCGGTAGATCCCCCCGAACAGATCGCTCTTCTGATTGAACTCGGGGAGCACCGCCGAGTTGGCAACGCCTATGGACCTCAGGATGCCCGAAAGGATGTCGAGGATTTCATGAAGCGCTACCAAGAAGTCGCCAATATGCCCGTTCCTGAAGGGGAAGGGATTGTCGCGGCTGTCCACCCGCCAGTCGGTTCGCCGCCGATCACGAAACGCGATCTCGCGTACGGCTGACGGGGGGTGCCATGGCAAAAGTAGACTTCGTCGTGATTGGTAGCAGCGGCGGTGGCGGCACAATTGCTTGGCAGCTGGGCAAAGCAGGGTTCCGAGTCGTCGTGCTCGAACTCGGGGCAGATTGGAGCAAACCTCTTCACGATCAGGGTCTTCAATACAATCCGATCATGCACGACGAGCACCGATTTCGGCTCGCGCGACCGGAGCTGAAGCGCCGGCCACGTGGCGACTACAATACCCACCGGCGCTCGGAAGCCGACGCGAAGTCCGCGCCAATTGGGACTGGTTGGACAGCCTCGATGTTGGGCGGTGGGTCAGTTATCTGGGGTGCATGGTCGTTCCGGGCGCTGCCCATTGATTTTCGGCTAGGGACCCACTTCGGCGCTACCGGCCAATTGGATCAACTCAACGCGCAGGAAGGATACTCGGTTGTTGACTGGCCGATCGGCTATGCGGAGATGGAGCCCTACTACAATATTGCTGAGGCTCTCCTTTCCGTCTGCGGCAGCCGAAACGAGATCACGCGCAGCGTTTTGAAGAGTACCTGGTATGAGGCCCTCAAGCACTATGCCCATTTCCAGCCTGAGAGTGAATGGGAACCAAACTTCGCCTTCCCCAGCCCGCCCTACCCGATCACGCCGGTGGGTGCCGCAGTGGAGCGCGGCATGGATAAGCAGGGTTGGACTGCTGCGCCGCTTCCAAGCGGAATGGTCGCTCCAGGTAGTGGGCCCTACAGCACTCGGGCCGCGATTGCCGAAACGCTTCGGTTGTGGGACGAGAAAAAGCGACCGGAATTCTGGAATCGGCCAGTCGAGGAACTTTGGTCAAGCCGAGCTCGCGATCCGTGCAACATGTGCGGTTTCTGTGGCGAGTACCTTTGCTGGGGTCTAAACGGGCCTAAGTCCGGCGCACTTGCGAGCACGCTCCAGGAGCTTCGGGACCTCCCGAATGTCGAGGTCATTACAAACGCACGAGCATTCGAGATTGTGTACGACGAGGGAGTCGGTCGGGCGACGGGCGTTCGTTACCTTAATGTTCGTGACCCAGACGACCCGCGCGTTGAAGTGTTGCAGGCTGGTTCGGTCGTCGTCTCATGCGGGGCGGTCCAATCGGCACGACTGATGCTGATGTCTGGTCCGCAGGGCGGGCTCGGCAACCGGCACGATCAGGTCGGGCGCAACGTGATGTTCCATCTGTTCGGTTTAGGCAGCACCTACGTTCTGCCGGGGCCATACTTTCAAGGTATGCTACACGGCGAACTGGGTCACACCGGCAACACGACAAGTTTCGATCTGTACTTCGTGAAAGAACAGACCGGGGCGGGTGAACGTTGGTGGAAGGCGGGCAACGTTGTAAGCACAGCCAAAAAGAATCCTATGGAGAATGCCGTTTCCAAGGTCGAGAAGGGAAAATTGATCGGGCGGCCACTGCTGGAGAGCATGGAGGACTACAACCGTACAATGGAGGTCCGGATCACCGGCGACGACCTGCCGATGCCTGCCAATCGGGTAGATCTGGATCCGGAATATGTCGATGAATACGGTTTTCCGGTCGCGAGGATCACCCGCGATTTCGGACCGGCAGAACGGCGTATGTTCGGTCTGACGCGGCCGCTCCTAGAGAAAGTCTGGGAGACCTATACGTCGTTGCCAGTGAAAACCGTTCCGAAGTCCAGCGATGCAGATGTCGGCCTTATTGGCGATCATCAGATGGGCACGTGCCGCATGGGTGACGACCCAAGAAAGTCCGTGGTTGACCGACATTGCCGGGTCCACGATGTCCCGAACCTGTACGTCGTAGACTCGAGCTTCATGCCGACCGGTCTCGGTCTCAATCCGATGGTGACTGTTGTTGCCAACGCCCTGCGGGTGGGTAGTTGGATCATCGATGAGGCTGGCAATGATGCGCAAGTCGAATGAGCATGCGAGTCGGATTTTGGATTGCCGAAGCAACATAAAATATCTTGCACCGAGTGGATTTCTTACCTCTGTCCTGTGCCCGGAGGTAGTCTAGTGGAAGGCGCAATCATCGGAGGGTGGCATGCTTGCGCGCTTTGGACTTGGTCTGTATCTCTTGACAAACACAAACATTGTCTCGATCTCCAACGCGGCCGGCGCGACACTGGCCAACTGGAACGTGCAGACGCTCACGTACAATGGCGATCCGATCACCGTCTTTCCCGGAGACTTCCATCGCGAGGACGTCGATTTCAAAGATCTGCGACGCTGGCGGGACTTGGTCGCTGCCGACGTGTACTTCCTACAGGAAGTGACAAGCCCTGCGGCCATCGACGAGGTATTTCCGGTCGTGGAAGGCTGGAGGCACTGCATTAGCGGCCAGTACGCCAAAGCTGAAGGGCTGCCCATCAAACCTGTTTGCTCAGGCCCTGGTGACACGCCGCACAAGCCGACTGGGCCAACGCGCGCTCAGTATACCGCGGTTGCCTTGCGGGCGGGCTCGCCGTTCTCGATTCTTGACACAGCCGATGATCCCGCTCTCAACGTTAAGTCACTTGACGGGGGTGTCGAACGCGACATCCGTTGGGGATTGGAAGTTACGCTTGGATTCGGGGAGGCCAAGCTGCGCGTGCTTGTGGTCCACCTCAAATCGGGATGTTTTGACGACCAAATTAAGCAGAGTCTTTGGCTGAACCCACCGGTTGATCCCCCTTCGAGTTGGGCCTGCGACACGCTCGGCCGCCAACTCTATCCTTTGCGCGCGTGGATCACGCTGCGTGAAGCGGCAGGCGAGGCATGGATGGTAGTCGGTGACTTTAATCGTCGCTTGGACGCTGGGTCGGGCACGTTCCAAGACGAGGTCTGGAAGGCGCTCTCCGGCTACATTCCCGATAAGACGGGCCACGACACCGATACACGGCCGGATATTCCAATGTTCCGTTCCCCATACAAAGAGGCTTCCGTGTGCTGGGGGGAGTTCCGAAACCCTAACCCGGCCACGCTGGCTGATGCCGATGATTTCAATTTGCTGCCGATCGAGTTTTTCCTTTTCGGCACCAAAGCCAGCGCTATGGTGGTGCCGAACAGCGGTCGACAGGTGGCGTGGCCGCACGCGATTGCGGCCGACGCAAAGCGGCTTTCCGACCATTGCCCCGCGTCGCTGCTGGTGCTGAGCAACTGAAATAGAGCCTAGGGATTTTCTTGCTGTCAGAGGCAGATGCTTCGCAGGACGGCGTTTGCTACTCCATGCGGTTTGGCACAGTGTGAGTTGGATTTCCGGGATGAAAAGAACGTTGTTGCCAGGGAAAGAAGATCCCCGATGACACTCGCATTTCCACTGTCCGATCCAGATTGACCTTGTCCTGTCATAGACACCATCTGACCAGGCGTAGCAATCTATATGAATAGCGCGACCAAAGAGGACATATACTCGGAGAACCACAATGGTATTCGCTCGCTACCTTGGTACTATGCTTGCAGTCGGGCTGGTGATCTGGATCACCCTTTCGTTGTGGTCTCACGAGAATTGGCGCACCGCGCCTGAGGTAATGGACCTCGGCGAGGCGTTCGAAGGCACGGCCCAATTGCCAAAGGAAGAAATTGAACAGCGCTGGAACCAGGCTCGCGAACGCATGGTCGCGATAAACGAGCGGGGCCGCTGGTTCAGTGTCTCCGGCGACCTTTGTTCATGGTTTGCATTTGCTTGCACCGCCGCCATCACCCTTATCGCCGGCTACTATGGGCGAGTTCCGGCGGCTGGTAGCGCCGGGACCACAGATACGGGCGGGCTTTCACAGGGAACGACGCGCACAATTGCATTTGTCGCAGCGCTTGGTGCAGTGCTTACGGCGGGCGGCAGCCTCGCCGCGAATCGGGGGAACGACGACTACGACCGGGCCGACAAGGCACGCGACCTAATCAACCAAGCCGTTAAGCCGTCCAGGACGCTGCCACCGAGCGGGAGGCTCGCGATGCCCTTGACGAGATGGTTCTGAAGATCACGCGGCTGTGAATTCGCGCATTCTGCTGTTTGCCCTATTGAGCCTAGCCGGCTGCACGGCCGACAAGGCTTCAGAGAATTCTGCCGAGCGTCTCGGTCTGCAAGAGACTACCTACGGACGCCAGTTGATTGAAGACTCCGCAGCTAAGGCGAACAACATTCTGGGCTTCCGCGATACTCATCGCTTTGTTGGATCATGGCAATTGACGTCGCCCTCAGAGAGTAAGACCGAGTTTGTGCCGGTCTATCTTATCAGCCCCGAGAGCGTTTCGGCGGTCTACAGCATAATGGTTCCAAACAACTGCGGCTGTGTTTTCATTCAGCCAAAGGCGCTGGAAGCGTGGATAGCAAGATACTCGACATCCGTGCCTCATATGTTGTCTGTCACACCAAGCGACATAGTAGCGTTCATGCTTTTGCACGAGCTCGGACATGTTGAGCACAGTGATCCTGGCGAGTTTGAAGCGGCGAAGGATCCGAACTCCCTAAATCTCGATGAAACCGAGCAAAAAACTCGGGAGGAGCAAGCCGATAATTTCGCCCTCGACCTGCTCACTGCGGCCTCAACAGATATGGACTCGCTCGACGGCTGGCTAGAGGCCCAATCAATGCAGCTAGCATTAGCCAACCTATCATGGAACCTGTCGGCAATCCGCCTTCTCGATAATTTTGGCGCGTCGGTGCTTTGTTCGCGTGCGGTATTCCAGGATGCAGGCTACAGCCATCCAAACTTCGAGTTGCGGATGCTTTACGCAAATGACCGGCTGACCAAATCTCCTGAGAGCCACCAGCTTTTTGCCAGCTTCGAGGCGTGCCGCGCGAAGCCGCAGCCACTAAACCTCCTCGAGGTCCCAAGCGAACCGTGACGGGGTGGCAACGACATTGCGTGTCCAAATCGCCCGTTGCCTCGCATTCGATAGTGTCCTGAAGGTTCTGCAAAAAGTTTTGGAGAGAGAACGGCGCTTGCTCTGAAGGGCGAGCGGCCATGGCACGGTGGTGA
>NZ_JAMYTD010000084.1:0-5970 GCF_040322255.1 Mesorhizobium sp. M0166
CTGCAAGCTCCTCAGCTCCTTCAGTGTCACTATCTCTCGCTCATCACCTCAAGCCGCGCCAGATGGGGTCAGCTTGGCGCTTACGCGCGAACTCCTGGCACGCATGCAGCAGACCAGAAAGCGGCTAACCTGGCCACTTGCACGCCTCCGGCGAAGGCCGCCTTGCGAGAGGATGGCACGGTAGCGAGGCTGCGCTCTTAAGGTCGTCCTTACGAGCGTAGTTAGCAGCACAGCATGAGCCATGTGACGTTATTGACCGGGCCGGAGCGGCGTCGTCGTTGGAGTGAAGCGGATCAGTGCCGGATACTGGCCGCGGCATTCGCGCCCGGGGCCACGGTGGCGGCGGTGGCGCGTCAGTACGATGTCGCGACCAGCCTGATCTACAAGTGGCGCCGCACGGTGAGAGCCCGCGAGACGGGCTTTGCCGAAGTTGTCGTGGCTCCCGACGAGCCTGTGGCCGTTTCGCGGCCGGCGGCATCCCCGGCGGTGATCGAGCTGGAGGTCGCCGGCAAGGTGCGGCTGCGGATTCCGCTGACCACGCCGCCAACACTGGCGGCAGCGATGGTGAAGGCGCTGGGCGTTTCATGATCCCGGTCCCCGAGCCAGGTGCGGATCTGGTTGGCGGTCGGCCGGACCGATATGCGTCGCGGGATGCAAGGCCTCGCTCTGCAGGTTCAGGAGACGTTGGGCCGGAATCCGCATGCCGGCGATCTTTATGTCTTCCGCGGCCGCAGCGGCAATCTGATCAAGATTATCTGGCATGATGGGCTCGGCATGTCGCTGTATGCAAAACGGCTCGAGAAGGGCCGGTTTCTATGGCCGTCGCCGGCGGACGGCACGGTTTCCATATCACCGGCGCAGCTCGCCTACATGCTCGACGGGATCGATTGGCGCAACCCGCTTCACACGTTCCGCCCTGAGCGGGCGGGCTGAGTTTTTCTTTGAGTTTGCGCCATTTTCCGCGAGTCAGCGGGCGCGTTTTATGATTCACTCCAGGGCATGGTTGCCACCGCCCAGGATGCTGTTCCGGACGATATCGGCGCGCTCAGAGCGGCGCTGACCGCGGCGCTGGCCAGAGCCGAAGACGAGGCCGCGCGCGCTGCGCTGGTCGAGGCCGAACTGGCGGTCGCCAGGGCTAAGGCATCGGATGATGCGGCGCTGATCGCACATCAGCATCTGACGATCCGCAAGCTGCAGCGGGCGCTGCATGGTCAGAGTTCTGAACGCTCAGCCCGCCTGCACGACCAGATGGAACTCACCTTCGAGGAACTCGAGAGCACCGCGACGGAAGACGAGATCGCCGCCGAACAGGCCGCGGCCCGGACCACCGAGGTGGCGCCTTACATGCGCAAACGACCGGCGCGTCAGCCATTTCCCGAGCATCTGCCGCGCGAACGCGTGGTCGAGCCGGCGCCGACCGCTTGCCATTGCTGCGGCGGTCATCGGCTGCGCAGGCTGGGTGAGGATATCACCGAGACGCTGGAGGTGGTGCCGCGGCAATGGAAGGTGATCCAGCACGTGCGGGAGAAGTTCACCTGCCGCGACTGCGAGGCGATCAGCCAGGCTCCGGCGCCGTTCCACGCCGCCCCGCGCGGCTGGGCCGGTCCCGGCCTGCTGGCGATGGTTCTGTTCGAGAAGTTCGGCCAGCATCAGCCGCTCAACCGCCAGGCCGAACGCTATGCCCGCGAAGGCGTGCCGCTCAGCCTGTCGACGCTCGCCGACCAGGTCGGCGCCGGCGCCGCGGCGCTGATGCCGCTGTTCAAGCGGCTCGAAGCCCATGTGCTGGCCGCTTCGCGTCTGCACGGCGACGATACGACGGTGCCGGTCCTGGCCAAGGGCAAGACCGATACCGGTCGATTATGGACCTATGTGCGCGATGACCGACCGTTCGGCGGCGCCGATCCGCCGGCGGCAGTGTTCTATTATTCCCGCGATCGCCGAGGCGAACATCCCGCGGCGCATCTCGCCGGCTGGAGCGGCATTCTGCAGGCCGATGCCTTTGGCGGTTACGGCGATCTCTATGCGACGGGTCGTCAGCCGGCGCCTGTTCTGGAGGCCAGCTGCTGGACCCACAGCCGGCGCAAAGTGTTCGAGCTGGCCGATATCGAAGCGGCGGCGCGCAGGAAGGCGCGCAGCGAGAAGCCCAACCTGGTCTATCCGCTGGCGGTTGAAGCCGTGAAGCGCATCGATGCCCTGTTCGATATCGAGCGCGCGATTAACGGCCTGTCGCCGGCCCAACGCCACGCCGTGCGCCAGGAGCGGAGCGCGCCGCTGGTCACCGAACTCGAGCGCTGGATGATCGAGACGCGCGACAAGCTCTCGCGCGGACACGACCTGACCAAGGCCTTCAACTACATGCTGCGCCGCTGGTCATCCTTCACCCGCTTCCTCGACGATGGGCGGATCTGCCTATCCAACAATGCAGCCGAGCGAGCCCTGCGCGGCATCGCTCTCGGCAGAAAGTCCTGGCTGTTCTGCGGTTCCGATCGCGGCGGACAGCGCGCGGCCATTCTCTACAGCCTGATCGCCAGCGCCAAGTTGAATGACGTCGACCCGCAGGCCTGGCTCGCCGATATCCTGGCGCGCATCGCAGCCCACCCAGCACAGCGGATCGATGATTTGCGGCCGTGGAATTGGAGATCCGCAAAACTGCGGACCCAACCAGCGGCGGCCTGATCATGCAGCGCAATAAGGTGCATCACGTCTATACGGTCGGCCGTGTCGCCAGCGACCTCGGCGTCAGCGAAGCGCTCATCCAGGACCTGACCCTCGGTCTCGAGCCCGAGGACGGCGTCATCTGGGTGTACGGCGCCAACGACGACGACGGGATCTTGGCCTTCACCGATGAAGGCATCGAGGAGGTCAAACTCCTCCTCGAAGAATATCATCGCGTCTCCCCATCGAAAGCTTGACCCCAGCGCTCCGGTGCTCAGGTCCTCACGGCCGCCGGATACGCACGTCTGCGATCTTCACCGGATGCGTACGGCCACTTGCGGTATGGGAGGCTGCAATCGCGGTCGCGAGAGTCTTGGACTTGGCAATCAGCGAGGCGGCCGAGGCGGTGGAAAGCTATCTGTCGTTGATCGAGATTGACATGGTCGCGGTGCCGCCGAACACGGCTCGACTCGCGCTTGACGCTTTCGACCGCTTCGGCAAGGGCCGGCACCCGGCGCGGCTGAACTTTGGTGACTGCTTCGCCTATGCTTGTGCCCCGACATTTTGACCAGCCATTAATGTTCAAAGGCGCCGACTTTCCGCAGACCGACATCGAGGCTGCGTGAGTGCCACTGTTTCGCGACGCAGGGCGCAAGCGTCGCCTACCGGCTTGTCGGGCTCCCAATCAGTGCGACGGTCTAGCCGGCTGTCACGGAACAAAAGTAGGTTGCCCGTTCCACGTTCCACGGTCGACGTTGGCCATGAAGCGTTGGAGTGCTGGCCGCGGGGGCCCCGGACCAGGGTGCTGATCCGACGCGTGTCGCACCCAGCGAAGGCGGCCGGTCGTTTTTTCCAGGGGCCTCGACAACAGCACAAGTTGTAGCCAAAGCGACGATGGAGGTCAGCATTTGTCCAGGAAAGGCTACCAGCACGTACCACCCCGATTGCACCGTTACCAAATGTGCTTCACGGGTGTACACTGTCCTGAGGGTTCGGCGGGTCGTAGCTGCGCGAACGGGATTGGAATGCATCGCGCTCGCGATCCGCAATAGACAGGAGGAGCTCCTGTGAATCGCACGTCGGTCGTCGGCCCGATGGCTTGCGTCATGGGCGATATGAACTTGGTCCGGCCTCTCGGACTTGCCGGCGTTTCTTGCGCGGTTGTGGTGCCGCCTGGCAACCCGGCCACCTATTCGCGGTTCGTCCGGGCGGTTCTCCCCTGGGAGAGCTTCTCAAAGAACCTGGACGGTTTGGCGGATATGTTGCTGCGCTTCGGCACTGTACAGCAGGAGCGCCCCGTCCTTTTCTTCGAAGAGGATTCCCATCTGCTGTTCGTGTCGCGATACCGCGAGCGGCTGGGGCAGGCCTTCCGTTTCATCCTGCCCGAAGTGCCGCTGGTGGAAAAGCTCGTCGATAAGGCTCGTTTCCAAATCTTGGCCGAACGCCTGAGCCTTCCCGTTCCGGCATCGCGAAGGATTCGCCCACGTCCAGGCTCGACGCCCGTTTCCCTTGATCTGCGCTTTCCGGTCGTCATCAAGCCCCTCAGACGCCGATCACCTTGGGACCAGATCGCAGGTAGTCACAAGGCAATCGAGGTCGCCACAGAGAAGGCATTCCGAGAGCTGTGGCCCCGTTTGGCCAACAACGAGATGGACCTTCTCGTCCAGGAGATGATACCGGGGCCGGAAAGCCGCATCGAAAGCTACCATGTCTATGTTGATCATCGGGGCGAAATTGCCGGCGAATTTACGGGGCAGAAAATACGAACGTATCCAACGTCATGTGGTCACAGCACGGCATTGGAGACTACGGATGCAGCGGATGTCGCGTCACTCGGCCGCACGCTGGTTCAGAAGCTGGATCTACGAGGCGTCGCCAAGTTCGATTTTAAACGGGATCCAGACGGTGCACTTCACCTTCTGGAGGTTAATCCGCGCTTCAATCTTTGGCATGTCTTGGGTGCACGCGCAGGTGTCAACATACCAGCGCTGGTCTATGCGGATCTAACTGGCCAACCCCGCCCGCTTCCTGCAAAAGCCCATCCGGGTGTCCGATGGTGCACTCTCCCCAGCGATTTCATTGCTGCCCGCTCCACCGGGATATCTCTGCTGTCGTGGTTGCCCTGGGTTATCCGCTGCGAGACGATTTCGCATTTGAACTGGGATGATCCGGTCCTGCTGCGAACTGCGTGGCACCGGGGCATCTCGAACGCTAGCAAACGACTTTCTCATCTTGTGCAATCCGCAACACGGAGGGCAGCGTGAGGCTGGCGATCATCTCTGATGTTCACTCCAATCTCGAGGCACTCCAGGCCACTCTCGACGACATCTCTACGCAAGGGGCGGACCGTATCATATGCCTTGGCGATATCGTCGGCTACAATACAGACCCGGCAGAGTGCATAGCCCTGCTACAAAAAAACGAAGTTGCATGCGTAGCTGGAAATCACGACAGGGCTGTCTGCGAACAGATCACCACCGACGATTTCGGTTTTGTCGGCGCTCGCGCGATCCTGTGGACACGCCGGCGACTCGGTTCAGAAGCTGTATCATTTCTTGCCGGACTGCCTCTTAAGGCCGAGATTAGCGACGAGTTGATTGCGGTTCATGGCGCGCTGCACCCGGAGAAAGATTGTGAAACCGTTCGACTAGACGATGACGAACGGCGCCGACAAAGCTTCGAGGCACTCATGAATCACCCCTCTGGCATCCGGATCTGTGCCTTCGGACACACACACCGCCTTGGCGTCTTCGAATGGCAGGACTCTGTGCCACGACAACTTCCCGGCGACGAGATCAACCTCAAGGAGGGTGCCTTCTACCTTGTCAATCCGGGATCGGTCGGGGAATCGCGAACCTCAGATCCACGCGCCACCTATTTAGTTCTCGATACCGCACGCCAAGCCATCGAGGTAAAGCGCGTGTCGTATGACTGGTCTGTTTCATTGGCAAAAAAGCGACGCGCGGGTCTGATGCCCCCCTTGGCTACTCTCCCCCAGCCGCTCCGGGCAGCGCTGAGACGATATCTTGTTGTTCTCGGCCTCTATGACGCCTTAAGACGTAAGTGGCAGGTAAGCAGCTTGGGCGAACGCTTCCGCCATTTCATCCGCTCCGATCTTCGACGCTGAATAGGGAGATCGTCCCTGCAAAGCGTTCGATTCACAGATCGGGCATCGCGATCGCCGTCCTATGCACCTCGTTGGTCGAGGTAACGACCACGCGCTCCGCGACCTTAGTACTACTGCGTCATAAATTGCGAGCCTGACGCGGACTGTCCATTGCCCTTATGCAGCACGGACATCGTTGCAGACGGTTG
>NZ_JAMYTD010000085.1:0-5849 GCF_040322255.1 Mesorhizobium sp. M0166
AGCGCCCGTCGCTTCACCGGCCCAGCAGGGCACAACCCACGCCGGAAACGAACTCAAAACTGGATAGAAACTGGGGGCAACGTCACGAGGGTTCGCCGCGCATCAATCCTATAACCTTGATGACGTTCCTGACTAGGAGGATGAGGCTGCTCCAACACGTCCACCGTGTTAGGAATTGCCATTGCACGAGTTGATCTCGGACTTCTTCGTCGCGCGTCGCCAATTTCCAGCCCAATACCGCGCCTACGCTTGGTACCCGAACCACGCGGCCTATCGCCCTCATGCCCACTTCGAGGACCCTCCAGGATCGGGCCTGTTCGGATAGGTGTGGGAGGCCGAAGCATCAGAGGGAACGGCCAGACGCTACCATGAGGATGCGCCATCTGCCGAAGAGCCGTACCGTTACCTTCGTCACTGTGCGGAACGCGGGGCGACCGTCGCTTCAGCCATCCGGCTTTGGGTGTCATTTCTCCCCTGGCGGAGTCCACCGCCCCCGACAAAAGCCCGGTCTTATGTAGCAAACGCACCAAGCGAGAAATTACGCAGCGGGCTGTACGGTAGTAACCGTGCCCGTGGCAGCGTCGACCGCCTTGGATGCCGCCGCAGTGGTGGCTGCGGCTTCCATAAGTGCTGCCTTACCCAGAGACGTGACTTGGTATCGCAGAAACCTTCGCGCTGCGAGTTGCACCCACGCGCCCGCCCAAGCCATCAACATAGGCCATACAAATGCCAAGACTGAGAGTAAGAAGTAGAAGCTGATGGAATTGGCATCTTTGCAAAGAAACCATCCAATGATCCCAGCACTGTGAGCCGTTCCAAGGATTAACATAAACGCAACAAATACAGTTAAAACAATTGATAGAAGCTTTCCAAGCCTCCAGAAGAAAAACACGTTGAACAATATGCCCCACACACTAGGTGGGGTATTTATCCATCGTGTTTCGGGAATCAGGATACGATTTTTATCAATCGTCTTTACGTCTGCAATGGCTCTTAGCTGTCCATACCAGATAGTATCCTTTACAGCGTCAGTTGCGCTGGCCTCCACCGCTGCAAGCGACTCGCTGACGCTGTCGCTAATACGAGTGATGTAGGCAAATACCGCAAGATTGAGATATGCAAGGTTTAGCCCCAGCGCCGCCCCGAGAACGGGCTCCAGCTGGGGCAACATAGACACACAGGACGCCGGCTCACCCAAAATGGTCTTTGCCTACGCCGCGACAGTCGCGGCGCGAAGGTTCATTGGAGCACTGGTCTGCCAAACACGATCAAAGAGGCGGATCAGGTCATTGGTTAAAGGAGATTCGCCGAACAGCGCTATTGCCGCTGTTTCAGTGTTGTCCTTCTCAAAACGAAGTCCTTTGTTGTCCATGATCGCAAAATTCATCTGGATTGGCGCCCTAAGGTGCTGTGGTACAACCCGGATTTGCAAGTTTGGATGACCTACCAAACTGTGAAAAAACGGGTGGTTGCTGGTATCCAGATTATGCGGCTCCTCGATCAGAACCTCAGCTTTGCGGTTTGGCAGGCCCAGGAAGAGGTTCGCGTGAGCTACGGTGTCCGGCGCCCCGTAAATTCGGGGGTCGAAGGTTCTGCTGAGGATTCGAATGCACGAGGACGCCCGAGCGAACATACGCTCTATGATGATAGAAGCGTGGATGTGTGAGCCATTCAGAACAACCTCACCGCTCATCTCTCGGATCAGCCGATCTATTTTTGCGCGGTAAACTTCGTCAGACATGGCCACAGCCCATCACATGAATTCGCCTAAATGTAGGCGACCCCCCAGCATCATGCTGGAAATATACTACTCCAAAATTATAGAGGAGCAACCTATGACGGAAAGGGCCTGCAAAAAAAACGCTGCCGTAAACCCGCCTCGACTGATTTTGTTGTTCAAATTGCGCTCGGTCTCATGAACACCGATGGCTGACAGCTTTTCGGCGAGTTGGGCATAGGTGACCCCCTTTCGCTTCAATTCCGCCTTCAACAGGTTCTTGGCCTTCGTCTCATACTCGACGGTTGCCGGGTCGTCCTTCCGTGCCATGTGCCGCCTCAAAAAATACCATCATATCCGGTGATATAAACCCCTGCATTTGGCGGTGCAAGCCGTCATATACGGTGAACAAAATCACCGGATATGATGACAATGCCCCAGCACTTCCTACTTTCCGCCGAAAGCCGCTCGCTCTCCCTCAAAGAAATTTACAAGGGTGGCGAGGAAAAGGCTTACGACACGTTCAAGGTCCTTCGCTGGGCTTCGACGCAAGGTGAGCCTGTTTGTCCGAAATGCGGATGCCTGGACCACTACGACATTCCGACCCGTCGCAAGTTCAAGTGCGCCGCCTGCGGTGCGCAGTTCTCCGTCACGTCCGGTACGATCTTCGCTTCGCGCAAGCTGGCATTTGTCGATCTGTTGGCCGCGATCTGCCTGTTCGTCAACGGCGCAAAGGGCATGTCGGCTGTCCAGTTCTCCCGCGATCTGGACGTTCAGTACAAGACTGCCTTCGTGCTTGGCCACAAGCTGCGCGAAGCCCTGTCGGCTGAAACCAAGAACGAAACGCTTGAAGGCGAAGTCGAAATAGACGGTGCATTTTTCGGAGGCGTCGTGCGCCCTGAGAACCGCGTAGAGGACCGCAAGGACCGTCGCATGAAGGAACATCAGTCAGACCGTCGTCGCGTCGTCATCGCCCTGCGCGAGCGCGCCGGCCGTACCTTGACGTTCATCCGCCATCGCGAAGCCGAGGGCGTTGAGATCGCCCGCGCGCGCATGCTGGCCGGCACCAAGCTGTTCGCAGACGAGGCCAGCCATTGGGACGCTCTAGCAGGCTTCTCTGATTGGGGTCGTTGAGGTCAAGCTCCTCCTGATAATTTTCCGGACCATGTCGCCCCGCGGGTCACTCGCTTCTCTTCGCGGTCGGCGTTAGGCCGCCGCATGATGGGGTCAGTAGAGCGAGGCGTCTCAATCTGTTGAACGACCTTAGGAGAGTTCGTCCCAGGATCGTGCCTGCTAACGAGATCGCCTTGCCCGTCCCCACGGGAACGATCCGGCTCACGCCCTTTCGGGCGGAAGCAACTCCTCCTTCGTTGGTCCGTTGTGCCTATTTCATGGCCGATACGGAGCCGGGTGCCTTGCCGAAGCGGAATTCTGTCGCATCGCTCCACATGCGATGCAGGATGACAGCGAGCTTGCGAGCAACAGCAACTTGGGCGGGCCATACCGCGCCGCTTGGCGACGTTCATACCCCACGCTCTGAGGCTCGACCATTTCCTGCTGAGCACAAGCAGCGAATGAGCCGCCTCATAGAGGGCCGTGCGGGCGAGCTCGTCACCGCATCGGCTTACCTTGCCCTGAATGTCCGTCTCGCCAGATTGATAGCGTGCCGGGGCCAGACCCAAATGCGCTCCGACATCCCTCGATCGGCGAAAGCGGTCCGGCTGATCGACCGTGGCACGAAAGGCGAGCGCGGTGATGGGTCCCACACCGGGCACGGACATGAGGCGCCGGCAGACTTGCTCCTTGCGGGCGATATTGAAGACCTGCTTTGTCAGTCGCCCGCACTCGCGCAACATCGTTGCCACGATCGCCAGAAGCGGCTCGACAAGCGCCATGATGACCGTATCTGCGCCAATCAGTTCGCGCACGCGATGGGCGAAAGCTGCGCGGCCTGGAGTGCCGAGCTTGATGCCGGCCTCCCGCAGAATCGCCCTGACGACATTTTCGATCGTCCGCATTTATTGAGGACCGTGCGTCGCGCAACGAGGAGGGATCGCCAGAGCCGACACTGCTGGCTCTTCACATGCACCTGCCGATACCAGCCGGTGCGCATGATCTGCGCCAAGGCGCGGGCGTCGTTGCGATCGGTTTTGTTCGGCATCGTTTTCATCGCCGCGTTGGCCTGCCGGGTCTCGATGCAGATCGCCGGCAATCCTTCGGCGCGAATACCGTCATAAAGCCAGGCTGTCAGCGAACAGGCTTCGAGCCCGATGCGCTCCAGCGGCAGATCGATTTTCCGCAAGGCTTCATAAAGCGCCCTCGGCTCACTCGCCGCCCGCCCTTCCTTCACGATCCGGCCGCTCTCGTCGACGACACAGATCGCGGTCTCTTCCAAAGACACGTCAAGTCCGGCAAAATACTTCATGGCTGCTCCTCCTGATGTTTGTGGCGATCTACATCGACCACGTTCTCACATCTCGACAGGAGCAGCCGCCCTCAATTTGGCTCGGGCGAGACCCCAATCACCCCATCTGTTGAAAAAGGCCCTCGCCACCGGACCGCAGCAATGATTCACTGGCTCCGAAGGGATTCGGAGGTGACGAGTGCGCGGCGGCGACGATCGAACTGGCGAACTTTTCAGCTACGTGGACCTTGAGGTCCGGGTGCGGCGCGATCATCCGGTGCGCCGCATTCGGGCGATTGTGAACGAGGCGCTATCGGCACTGGAGCGTGAGTTCGCGGCGCTGTATTCGCCGATCGGACGGCCATCGATCCCGCCGGAGAAGCTGCTCAGGGCAATGCTTTTGCAGGCGTTCTATTCGATCCGCTCGGAACGGCTGTCGATGGAGCGGCTGGAATACGACCTCCTGTTCCGCTGGTTTGTCGGCATCGGCGTCGACGATGCGGCCTGGGACCATTCGGTGTTCTCCAAAAACCGTGACCGGCTGCTTGAGGGCGACATCGCGGCGAAGTTCATGGGGGCCGTTCTGGCGCAACCCAAGGTGAAGAAGCTTCTGTCTACGGATCACTTCTCGGTCGACGGCACGCTGATCGAGGCCTGGGCGCCGATGAAGAGCGTCAAGCCGAAGGACGGTTCGGGCGAAGATAGCTCAGGCGAGCCGCCGGCTCAGGACGGCGGGCGTAACGCGGAAGCGGACTTCCACGGCGAGAGGCGATCGAACGAGACGCACGCCTCGACCACCGACCCCGACGCCAGGCTCTACCGCAAAGGGCGGGGCAAGGAGGCTAGGTTGTGCTTCATGGGACATGGGCTGATGGAGAACCGCCATGGCCTGCTAGTCGATGCCTGTCTGACGCTGGCCGACGGGCATGCCGAGCGAGTGGCGGCCCTGCATATGATCGAACCTCGCGCCGACCGGCCGCAGGCGATCACGCTCGGCGCCGACAAGGCCTACGACGCTGAGGACTTCGTCAACGAGTTGCGCTCGATGAAGGTGACACCCCACGTAGCGCAGAACACGAACGGCCGTCGTTCGGCGATCGATCGCCGCACCACGCGCCACGGTGGCTATGCCGTCAGCCAGCGCATCAGAAAGCGCATCGAAGAGGCGTTCGGCTGGATCAAAACCGTCGCTGGGCAGGAGAAGACCAAATTGCGCGGCCGCGACCGCGTTGGGTGGGCCTTCACCTTCGCGGCCGCCGCCTACAATCTGGTGCGGCTGCCCAAGCTCTTGGCGGCGTCGAAATGACCGTGCCCGCAGGCTGCCAACTGATCGGCCGCTGGCGGATCATCGAAGCCGATCTGTGGGATCGCGGTTACCTGAACCTCGGTGGACCCGCAACCATCGCCATCGGACCCGACAACAACGGCGAGATCGCCTTTGGCGCCCTGCAAGCCGGTCTCGAACTGAGCTACAGCCCCTCGATAGTTCACTTCACATGGGCCGGGTGTGACGAGATGGATGAAGTCACAGGCGACGGCTATGCCGAATTGCTCGACGACGGCTCGATCGAGATCACATTCGCATATCACAACGGCGACGAGGCCATCCTCAAGGCAATACGTCAGACTTCTTCAACAACCTGCTAGTACTACTGCGTCATAAATTGCGAGCCTGACGCGGACTGTCCATTGCCCTTATGCAGCACGGACATCGTTGCAGACGGTTGG
>NZ_JAMYTD010000086.1:0-5491 GCF_040322255.1 Mesorhizobium sp. M0166
CGCACGGGAACGTCATCCAGATCGACGAGCGGGCCACGGCGATCGGCCGGCGTGCGCCAACGGCGATCGGCGTAATGGGCTCGGTGCGGCCGACGCTATCAGAGGCATTCGACGTCACCGTCCATTCGCACTTCGAACAAGATCGAGAAGCTGTCGGCGATGGACTTTGGGCCGAAGAGCAAGGTCGGGGAAGGCGCTGTGGTGAAGCTAGGCGGACTGTTTTTCGTTATTGCCGTGTCGACAGGCAAGTTTGTGTGCGACGGCAACGAGATCATGGGCATCTCCACCCAGGCACCGATCTATGCTGAGTTGGAGGACAAGCGCGCCGGTGACGCGATCTGGTTCAACGGAAGGGAGCTCGTGATCGAGCAGGTCGCCTGACAGCAGCGACACGGAAGGTCGAAAGCGGCGCCTCGGCATAACGCACGGCAACTGTCCCGAACGCGTCATGCGCCTGAAGTTCACTCCGCCGTTGGACCGGCGGTAGACGCTCGACGCCACACTAACTAACCCGCTTCCATGGCGCCGGGCGAGTGGAATGGAAACGATAACAACCCGGCATTTCTAATGGTTGGAGTACCAGCATAGCTTTTCTGTGCGACTAACCGGGCTGACCCGTCAAGGTCGTACGGAGTGCGTGCCAGCATAGGACGGCGTGATCGCCCTCTTAGATGGGATGCGCTTTCTACGTCGCGAGGACCCGCCGAAGCAAACAAACACATAGGAGTCACCAATGTCGTTCCGCTTCATCACCAAGTCTATGCACGCCTACCTCATCGATTATCCCGTCGCTGTCGTCTTGATCGCAGCACCGTTCCTGCTGAAGCTCGGCCAGAGCGGACCGACCGCACTGTGGCTTTCGGTTCTTGTCGGTGTCGCGGCGCTACTCCTGCCCGCCCTGACCGACCACCCCACCGGGCTCGTCCGTATCATTCCCTACTGGCTGCACCTTTGGGTCGATCGCGCCGTCGGGGTACTGTTTGTCATCGCACCGTTTGCCTTCAGATTCGTTGGGCTCGACGCCTGGTACTACTGGGTCCTCGCTGCCGCTGTCCTGCTCACGACGTCAGTCTTTAACGCGCCTGAGGAGCCAGTCGCGACGCGTTTGGGATTGGACAGGCGCACAGCGGGTTGAAGGCGGGGACGGCGTCGTCGAGGATCGAGACGTTGCCGATGTTCGTCCGTGGGGACTCAGGGAGGGCGAGCGCTTCTGCCCTCCGTCACATCACCCATTGAGTAGCCATCGATATGATCGTCGTCCGACACCTGAACGAGTCGTGGTCGCAGCGCATCCTGTGGTTCCCTGGACGAGGTGCAGGCCCCTTACAAGGTTGCATTCTACCAGCGCGACGCGCGCACCAACCTCGGCGCCGGCAGAGTTGCGCGAGATCCACCGCAAGTCGCCCGTGATCACCGAAGGCGATCGGGTCATCGCCGAGTCGGGGGCAATCATCGACTAAATCGTCCGCAGGCAGGGCGACCCGCCTGCGCATCTTGCTTTGATTTACGAACGGAAGTGAGGACTGTCGCAGCGCTATTCTCCGCCGCTATGGAAACTATACGTACCGGCTATTGGAAAATTTCGTAACTCGCTGCGATCGATGGTTATCGCCGCCGCAGATTTTGTCGAGTAACGCGCAGCGCAAACTGGGAGGGATATTACTCAATTGCGTGGAACAGAAAGGCACGGCTCGATGCAAAACGTGGCACCAGTGATCAACGAGGCTCGCCGGAGCGGAACGCTCCGGCTGGCATTCATATCCGCCGTGGTCTCCCTGGTGGCCTCTTTTGCTGCTTCAGCCGCGCCGATCCCCCTGTACAACATCTACCGTGCGGAGGAAGGGTTCTCTAACTTCGGCATCTCGATGGCCATCGTCAGCTACTCCGTCGGCACCATCGCCTCACTGTTGGTACTGGGACGTCTGTCCAATCATCTGGGCCGCCGGCTCACAGCGATCACTAGCCTCGGCGTGCTCCTGCTGGGTTGTCTGCTGTTGCTGAATGTGCACGACATCGACATCCTGCTGGCCGGTCGGCTTCTGGTGGGCGTCGGTACTGGGTTGGCCAGCAGTAGTCTTACCTCCTACATCGTCGACGCCGCACCTGATACGCCGGAATGGTTGGCCTCCGTTGCCTCCAGCCAAGGACCAATGCTCGGCCTCACCGTCGGCGCCATCGCCTCCGGCGCCCTGGTCCAGTTCGGCCCCTGGCCACGCGACCTCATCTACCTGGTTTGCGTCGGCTTCCTATTACTGTCTGCCGCACTCATCGCCATCAGCCCGGAAACCGCAACTCCGACGCAGGGCGCTTGGCGATCACTGCTACCCCGGGTCCGCGTACCGGCCCGGGTCAGGCATCTGCTACCTGTCGCGGCAGCGGTGTTCCTGGCCACCTGGGCAACCGGTGCCTTCTACCAAGCCTTCGTGCCTGCGCTGGTCGAAGATCAACTCCACACCCGCAGCCCGCTCATCCTCGGATTGGTGTTCTCCGCCTATATGGCCCCCAGCGTTTTCGGCGCTCCCATCGGCGGCCGGTTCACATCCGCGGTAGCCCAACGCGTCGGCATGATCACCTTCCTGGCCGGAATGATCGGCATCATCACAGCGATCAACGCCGGCACACTCGCATTGTTCATCATCGCAACCATAGTCGCCGGCGCCGGCCAAGGCATCTCTATCAGCGCCGCCACCCGTGGGCTGCTGCACGGCAGCACGCTAGCCGACCGCGCACCGATCTTCAGCGCGATCTACCTGCTCTGCTACAGCGGTGCCGCCTTCCCCAGCCTCATCTCCGGCGAACTTTCCAACACCTTCTCGCTACCACAGATAGCCTTCGGATATGGGGTACTTGCCCTCGTCGCCACCCTGTTCACTGTCCTCGGTGCACGCAATCCACACACTGACGCGACCGGGAACAGCACCTGCGGCAGCTCTTCGACCTTCGACGATGCCGCCGCCTTCAACCCGACCGAGCGACGCGCGGGGGAGACGATCATCCGCGTTCGTCCGTGAGGACTCAGGGGCGCGAGCGGTTCTCCCTCCCCGTGGATCATCGTCGCCTTTTGGACTGGTGGTGATCGTCTCGGCACACATCCAGGTGGAGGAGTCGACCATGTCCTGGCGCAGCTCGGCCCGCTTTTCTAGGAGACAGAAAGTGACACTCAATCATCCAATTTTCACGCGCTGGCCGGCGCAGTACCCTGATCGGCTGCAACTCTTTTCCCTCCCGACGCCCAATGGGGTGAAGGTCGGCATCATGCTTGAGGAAACGAGCCTCGCCTACGAGCCGCACCGGATCGACATCATGGCCGACGAAAGCCACGACCCGGCCTTTCTCGCGCTCAATCCCAACGGCAAGATTCCAGCAATCTACGACCCCGACGGGCCGAGCGGCACGCCGCTCGCGCTGTTCGAATCAGGCGCGATCCTCCTCTATCTTGCCGACAAGACAGGACAATTTATCTCGGCCGATCCGAACACCCGCTACGAAACAATCCAGTGGGTGATGTGGCAGATGGGCGGAGTCGGGCCGATGTTCGGCCAGGTCGGCTTCTTCAACAAGTTCGCCGGCAAGGCCTATGAGGATAAGCGCCCGCGCGACCGTTACGCAACCGAATCAGCGCGGTTGCTCGGTGTCCTCGACGAACGGCTCGCGGGCCGTGACTGGGTGATGGGCGCTGACTACAGCATCGCTGATATTTCGCTGCTCGGCTGGGTGCGCAACCTGATCGGGTTTTACGAAGCGCGCGAGCTCGTCGGCTTCGACCGCTTTCTTCATGTGCAGGCATGGCTGGACCGCGGCATGGCGCGTCCGGCGGTGCAGCGCGGGCTGCAAGTGACGGCGGCCTAAGTGAGAATAATCGGCGTCGGCGACCTTGCAGTGCGGGTGATTGAATTCCTCGGCCCTCCCAAGTGGGTGTCCGCGAGCGCGCAGTCCCGCCACAAACGCATTTCCGAGGCTTTGCATCGCTGATTCGCGGCGGGCAATCAGCCGAGAGCAATTAGCGGCCGCGTCGTCGCGCCCGCGCCGAGCAAAGGCACGAGCGCCTAGGGTCCACAATGCGTGTCCGGGAATACTCCGCAACTCGTGGGACTTTCTGATCTGCCGGACCGAGGTTGCCGGACACGAGCGGTCACTCGTCTGAACTCTGGCGTGAAATCACGAGTGGCACCGACATCACCTTTACTGGCACCGTTTCAAAGGCCCCCAGGGGCAGCTGGGACAGCGTTGCAGTCAGATCGTGCATCGACGCGGGTTTCCTTCAATGGACCAAACGGTAGTGCCGCGGACCGCACGCCGCCGCGGCGGAAAAGTAGGTCCGCGGATCGCGCCGCGAATCCACAATCCGTCGCCGTTCGTCCAGACACACGGCTCGCCCCGCTTTCCGCGGCCGGGACAATCCGGGCAATGAGTCGGTTTGAAATGCCCCTTGGCGCGGACGGTGCACGCAGCGCTTTTGGACGACGATATCTCGCGCCTATCGAAAGCATGGCCAAAAAGAATTTCTAATTTCGTTGGCTGCCTCCGATCCTTAGGTCCACTGGGCTGGCCGAGCACGCGGCCGCCTCGACGTTGAATGAAGCCCTTGCGCCGAGCGATCGTGCCGCGCATGGGGCAAAGAAGGCATCCGCATGATGATCCGTCGATGGACATATCAATATGAACCCACTCTCGAAGACCTTTTAGGCGAGCCAATCATCCGTCAAGTGATGGCGCGCGACGGTCAAAACCCTGATGACATCCGTCGAGTTTTCATGGAAGCGGAGAGGCGAAACCGGTTTGTGCCTGGCTGTTCGCGCTTTGCGGCGGGCTGAATGCCGACGGTGCGAAGGCATTGAACTTCGCGCGGGCGAATGAAGAAATCGCGGCCGACGTGTTCGTCGATGCGCGGGACAAGATCACGACGAAGTTCGGCCGAGAATCCGGTTCTTATCTTTTCACCCCATTCGAGAAGAACAGCTGCAAAAGAGCCCCCTTGAAATCACCGAAGACTGTTGGCCTGGCTGTCACCGTCTCGCTGGTCGCCGTCACCGTGGCGGCGCTCACGTAGATGAGCTGAGCGACTCCGGCCGGCCCGACCGCGAACGTGGTGGACGCTGATGGGTCACTCGTCAAGCCGCTGCCCTGCACCAAGCAATTCTGGGAGCGAGGTCACACTGTTCTATGCGCTGCTCCTGGCGGATGCCCTTCCTGTCCGACCGGTATGATCCATAGAGCACGAATGTTTTGAGCGGCACGGCGTTGACTCCCGCGATCACGGCCGTCGGGGGCGACGCGGCTCGGTTTACGGCATGCTCCGTTGTCTGCGTGTCCGGCGTGGTGCTGTGCACGACGACTCAGTATATCCACCCGACGCGCCGAACCCGAATACACCGGGGCATGCTATTCATAACTCCGGGTTATCACCGCGCGGGCAAATCCTGCTGTACAACAAGCCACTTAGTGCAAGAGCGCAAGGCTTTGGCAGTGACGCCGCGGCATTGGCCCGGAC
>NZ_JAMYTD010000087.1:0-5407 GCF_040322255.1 Mesorhizobium sp. M0166
GGCGGCTGAAGGCGCTGGAGGACGAGAACACGCGGCTGAAGCGGCTTCTGGCCGACGCCATGCTCGACAATGCCGCGTTGAAGGAGTGTGGGAAAGAAATGGTGACGCCCGCGGCCAAGCGGAAAGCTGGGCAACGTCAACTGCCTTTGCCTTTCGTGATGGTGGCGCCACAGCCGGTCCGGCCGATGCCTACCTGGAGCCTGGCGATTCACTGGCGTTGACTTCCAAGGTTGGCGGAACCGCGGCCATCTCTGGCCTCGGCTTCACCGTCGATTATCCAATACTAGGGCTTCCGGAACACATAGAGCCGGGTGTGAAAGCTGAACGGGCTGAGCACCCTATCCACGCCGGTCCTGATCATGCGGGCCAACGGGTGCTTCATTTCGTAGAAAGCCTGTAGAGGACTGCGAAGGAAGCCAGCCTCATCCTTCATGCCCTTGAAGCCACCACGCGGCTTGGATGATGTGAACTGGAAACCGTGCCGCTCGAAGCCCTGCACGATCGATTCCGGCGACAGGATGAACTGGTAGAAGCCGCTGAGATCACGGCCCACGACTGAGGGATAGCCGCCAAGCCATGCCTTCAGCCGGCGCAGCGGCGACATCGACGGGACGGTGACGAAAGCATAACCGCCGGGCCGCAGCACTCGGCTCATTTCGGCGAGGATCTGATCGTAGCCGTCGTAAAAGTGCTCGATCACACCAAGCGACCAATAGCCATCGAAGAAACCATCCGGGAACTGGCGAAGGTCCCGGACATCGCCAATCGAGACCTTCAACTCCGGGGCAACACTGTTCACCAGATCGACGGTCTTCGGCGCGTAGTCGATCCCGTAGGCCTCGAAACCTGAGTGGTGAAGCCCGAACACGGTCTGGGCAAGACCACAGCCGGCATCGATTACCTTCGAGCCTTTGGGCAATCTGGCTGCCGTCTCACGGACGACGAAACGATCTTTGCGCCGGACGGCCACGGCGGCCACGTCGCTGGACCAATGGTCATCCCAGAAAATTTCATCAGCGGGGCGGCCAACATAAACGAGCCGCTTGTTCGGCCGGTCGGCATAAACGGAAACGCCTGAGCGCTGCATGTGAGAGCCCGCCTTCACGGTTCTGTGCGGATATCGGCCCGTTAAATCACAGTTTATTTACACCAGCAACATGCCCTCCCAGACGGTTAACCACCAGCGGAGATATGCAAATGCCCCTGTCCAAATCCCCATACGACGCCTGGTTCGGCGGCCTGGTACGTCAGTCCCAAAATCAGGGACCGCCTGACCTATTCGACGAGCGCCGCCTCGCCGTCGGGTGGGGTGACGCCGACCTTCATCGGCAAATTCCATTTCGATACCGCGCTAATTCTAGATGTCGACCGGGCTACCAACACCGACTGGAGAAGATCACCAACTGATCTGTCCGAACGGAGGGAGGTAACGATGCTGAGTACTGGAACGGATCGGTCTGGCTCGATCACTACGGGTGGCAAGCGCAGGCGCTGTCCGCCATCAATCCAGACCGTCGCGGCCTCAACGGCCAGAACATCTCCACCGGCGACCTCTGGATAAACGAAGCCGGAGCACCGCAGCGGCCGACACCGCCGGCTCCTACCGCGTCCAGTCCGGCGATACGTTCCAGATAGGATCGAAGCACCGCCTACTTCACAGCGTTTCCGCACACATGACGCGACAGGAGATGCCGACAATGCCGAGCAACTCGGACAGAACCTTATGGCGCCGGTAATCATCGAGCACGACCCGGCCACACCACCGGCCGCGCCTGGTCCGGCAGCACCAGCGCCGGCTGGATCCCAAATCGGTACGCAGAGGTACGAAAACGCCTGATGGATTTGCTACATGAGGTGGGTCCAGCATCACTAAACATGGCCCAGCAACCTGCTATGGCCTAGGCGTTTCGATGCACGCGTCTGGTCGGGGACATTACTCCGACTGTACTTCCGTCCGTCGTTCGCAAAGGGAAGAGGTACATTGCGATCCACACTAAGGCGTATGCGAGCATAATAGGCCTCATCAGCGCAAGGACGTTCTCCGGACTGTTTCGGTGAGCATAGACGCCGAAGGTCGCCGCCAGAATTATGAACAGAAAGAACGTCATTCCCCGGCTACGTTGAATCATATTGTTCAAGAAAACCAAAGACAAACCGTAAACCGTCCCGCCGATGATTACCCCAGCTATACCGAACATCGACCACCAATGCGCCCAAAAATTCGACGCGAGCCCATAAGTCGCATAGCTGATCACTTGGCTTTGTATTAGATCATTGTACCCAGTGCTGCCGAAGCCGAAAGCCGAGGGCATCACCAAGAACTGCGCCAAGCAGTCCCGAACGGTCGCCCACGGGGAATAGGAAACATTCAACGCGAGAACTCGTTCCAGTAACTCGTGCGTGCCGAAAGCTTCCCAACCCATCTGGAATGACATGGTCGACATGCTGTTAAAGACCTCGCCGAACGAGGCTCCGGTTTTCAACGCTACATAAAACGGCTTGGCCAAAAAAATGATCGCAAGGACCAGGCCGGCACCAAACCATGCCTTCGCAGCGAACACCGCTCGACCAATTGGCATTCCCCAACTCAGAGATACAATTACGCTGACCATAGCGATGACCGGTGTTGTGCGATCACCAGCCACTATGTTGACCACTATCATGGCCCCGAAAAAGACACTGTAGATTTTGCATAATCGCGACCACATGAAAAAGTACGCTGCCACCAAGAGACCTAAGGCATTGCTCCATTTCCAGATTAGCCAGTCAACTCCGACCAATGAACTTAGATCTGAGCGTGTTTGCAGGAACCAACCTGTGCCGTATCTAACGACGAACGACGCAAAAAGGCCCATGCTGAGAACGAAGGTTATGGTTAGAAATCGATCGATATAGCGAGGGTGCGAGTAGATTCGAACTTCCTCCCGATTTATTGCGTGAAAAGCATTTGCCGTGATGATCGATAATCCAAACGCAATCCATACAACCGCCATGACCATCGTGGCCCGATCTGATGTAGGGGCGAAGTAACCTGTCATACCAGCCGTCGCAACTGGACTGGTAAGCCCGACGAGTGCCGGGAGGGTGTACGAAAACAACCCAGCGACCCCAATCCACGGGACCGAAACGTTAGGGAAATTTGTAAGACATATGGTGATGGTACCCACCACAGCGACCCACAAGACCAGTATCAAGCTGTATCCTCGCTGAAGTTGATGATGACAGCTAGTCGTTGCTAGCCGCTTCAACACGGAAATTACCCTCTTCGCCAACGGCGGTCTAGAGAGCCAGCTTTTCTGGGCGCACAGACTGCCCGCTTGATTCTCGGGGTATTGAATGCATTCGTAGCCGCTGAGCTAACCACGTGTCTAGGCTTGGGGCTGGTGCGAGCAGAGCCTTCGGTTTGACCGCAATGTTCACTTACCAAGCCATCATTGAGAACAATGAGGTTGCACTCAGTCACCGAAGGACAGCTTTTTTCGTCACTTTGCTTGCCGTTCTCGTGCTAGCGCTTTTACCCGTCTCCCGGCTTGAGAAATTCGGGTCAACATAGGATTCCACTACCACAAGCTAAATCATGCGACCGCGTTCGCAGTACCAATGTTTATTGGAGCTATTGGTTGGCAGAACGAAAGGCGACTCTGGTAGTTTTGGTGGTTACCAGCGTGATTAGGAGGGATCTTGACGTGCTTGATCTGGCCGCTGACTGCATCGGAATTTCGTGCGGCCTGATATTTCTCAGCTGTCCCTTCACAGCTGCCAATCTGGAAAAATCAGTGATAGTGAAGTAGGTCTCGCTCTCGGTTGGCCAGCAGACGGGGCTCAAGGCTTTACCTCGTCCCATTATCAGTTGTGCTTTGCAAGGCGATCGCGCAATTCAAGTCAGGACACCGATTTGCCGGCTTGTGGTCGCGGGACAGCTTTCTTCGCGCGCCTCGACGCTTCGCGCCGGGTTCAGCAAGTGCCTACCTATCTCCAATATACGAGGACGGATGTTTCACCGGATACGTGCTGTGTCATCCAAAACGCCCCGTCGGCTAGCCCTTCTTGGGCCCTGGCCACCTGGACTCGATGCGCGTTGAGTTGGACAGGACCGGCATGAAAAATGGAGAAGTGAGGCTTTCCATTGGTCCAATGGACTCGTCCGGCCGGCGATCCGCCAAAGAAAATCACTGATAATCTCGAGGGCGGTGCCACATCGAGCCAACCCATCAGACGCAACTCACAAACGAGTCCTCTGCACCGGATTGCAAGTGCGCCCTGTCATGGTGCATCTGTGCAGGATAGTCCGGCTGATACCGGACGAAATGGAATGTGATTTTTCGCGACAGCCCGGCAGTCTCTAAATAGCGCCGGGTTTGAGGTCGGAATCGGGGGCAAGCGCCATGTGCGGTATCGTTGGAATTGTCGGTAACTCGCCGGTCGCGCCGCTTATCGTCGATGCGCTGAAAAGGCTCGAATATCGCGGCTATGACTCGGCCGGCATCGCCACGATCGAGCATGGCAGGCTTGACCGCCGCCGCGCCGAGGGCAAGCTGGTCAATCTCGAGCGCCGGCTGAAGGACGAACCACTCGACGGCATGATCGGCATCGGCCACACGCGCTGGGCCACGCATGGCGTTCCGAACGAGAGCAATGCGCATCCGCATTTTTCTGACGGCGTCGCCATCGTCCATAACGGCATCATCGAGAATTTTGCCGAATTGCGCGACGAGCTGATGCGCGACGGCTACAGCTTCACGTCGCAGACCGATACCGAAGTCGTCGCTCATCTGGTGGCGCGCGAACTGGCCAAGGGGCTGAAGCCAGTTGAGGCGGCGCACAAGGCGCTGAAGCGGCTGGAAGGCGCCTTTGCGCTCGCCATCATGTTCAAGGGCGACGAGGATCTGATCGTCGGCGCCCGCAACGGCCCACCGCTCGCGGTCGGTCATGGCGATGGCCAGATGTTCCTTGGCTCCGACGCCATTGCGCTTGCCCCTTTCACCAATTCGATCACCTATCTGGAAGACGGCGACTGGGCGGTGGTGCGCCGCAACCAGGTCGATATCTTCGACATGGGCGGCAACAAGGTCGACCGCAAACGCCAACAGTCGCTCAGCACGAGCTTCATGGTCGACAAAGGCAACCGCCGCCATTTCATGGAAAAGGAAATCCATGAGCAGCCGGAAGTGATCTCGCACACGCTGGCGCATTATGTTGATTTCGTCGGCGGGGTCTCGAAGCCGCTCGACCTGCCGTTCGATTTCGCCAAGATCGACCGGCTGGCGATCTCGGCCTGCGGTACCGCTTATCTTGCCGGGCTGATCAGCAAATACTGGTTCGAGCGCTATGCGCGGCTGCCGGTCGACATAGATGTCGCTTCGGAGTTCCGCTACCGCGAGATGCCGCTGTCGAAGAACGATGCCGC
>NZ_JAMYTD010000088.1:0-5384 GCF_040322255.1 Mesorhizobium sp. M0166
CCACCGTGCCATGGCCGCTCGCCCTTCAGAGCAAGCGCCGTTCTCTCTCCAAAACTTTTTGCAGAACCTTCAGGACACTATCCAAGAACGCCCGAATAGTCTGGGCGCTGTTAACGAAGGGAGAAAGCTATCGGGCTCCGGTCGTGCCCGCTTGAGCGGGACGGGCGCGAGGCCGTTGGCGGCGTGAGGAGGTCAAAGGACAGGTATGGCGCAACGTCGGTGAGGCGGGATCAGGAGAACCAGGCGCATGGGGAGCGCTTCCAGCGCGTTCCAGTGATGTGGACCTGATCCTCGAACTCCCATACGGGCCCGCGGCCATGACGAGCCGCAAGAGAGGCCGAACACATGGCAGCCCGGCGCCGCTTCAGGATGTCGAGGCGACCCTGCTCCAGTGCGTGCGCGGACTTTTTTTGAATGTCCAGCCGTGACCGCGAAGCCAGGCGCTCAAGGCGCTGTTGCTGATCCGCACTGACTGCTCGGCGACGAGCCGCTCCACCATCTCGTTCAGCGTGATGTCCTTGCGCTCCTCGATCAGCCCGACGATGAAGGCTTCATGCGCATCGAGGCTGGAGGCGCGGCGGCGGCCCTGCGGGCGTGGCGCCAGTTCGCCGATCTTCGCCCGCGCAATCCAGCGGATCGCGCTGGACACTCCCACGCCGAACCGCGCCGCCGCTTGCCGCGCCGACATGCCCTCGTCCGAAGCCTTCAAGACCCGCGACCGAAGATCACCGCTCAATGCTCTTCCCATCGTCCACCTCCATCGAGGTGGATGTTGAATCAGCACAAAACGCAGCCGTCACATCACAATCGATTCATCTATCACAGGACGTGCTCTAGATGTTCGGTCCCGCCATGTGATGGATTGGGTTTAGCCTGAACCTTTGCGGCTGCTCAGTCCAGATTTTGCAGATGTGCTCGAATGGGGTTAGGTCGTTTAGGCTCTTCAGGCGTTTGGCGAAAGCACAACGCGGTTGGGCACTATCTGGGGCAAGTCTCGCTTCACAGCCGTCGGGAAAAGCTGGCTGACCTACTCGCTCGGCCATAAGGCGTGCCGCGAGGATCTCTCGATCGCAGACCACCACGTGCCCCGCGTGTTCGCCTCGCTAGCCTTCCCCGGGGAGGGCCTCACCGAAACCGACTTGCTGATCTTGGACGTTCGGGGCCGGAGAAGCTCACGACGAACAACGCCGCGATCTTCTGGAAATCTTCGATGATCTTATGGCCGCGGATCTACAATCGTTCACCAGCCAAATTTCCGTGCAACATTGGCATTACACACGATGGTGAGGCTCATTTTCGTTTGATGGTGAGCAGGCCTGCCGCGCGATCATGCGGGGCCGCTTCGACCGATCTGTTTATTGGCTGAAAATAGGTGAAAGGCTTTTACAATCGGTGAAAATGCACAAATGACTTGCCAGTCCGCGCTCCGCGGGGTCGTCAAGCTACGCCAGGTTCTACAATCCGAAGCTTTTTGTCAGCTTGTCGCCAACCATACAGGTCTATTTAGGGCCAACCTACTATCATGCCTCAAATAGCGGAAAACATTCAAATAAGTGTTTTCTTCACGTCTCCTCCCTCAATTGGCACGAGGTTTGCTGCCCTCGTCTGGCAGTTAGCAGTAGGCGCATGAAGGGCCGCTGCTCATGACCACCTCCTAAACGCAGGAGTTGCCATGTACACCCTTGATCAGCAGACGGCACTGAAACAAGGCGCGCGCGAGCATCTCAAGGAGTCCCACACCCTCGGCCGCGACGCCGGTCGCTCGGACCACTTCCACCGCGGATGGGACAGTTGCTACGATTTGGGTGTGGCCGATGGGCACTGCGGGCCGTTCATCGCGGCCGAACTGATGGCCGCCGTGCAGACGGCCTATTTGGCCAGGCTTCGAACTGCCATAAAAGTCCTGAAAGCTGGCTGCGGAACAGGCCCGGTCGGCGTGGAGCTGGATAGCTTCGGGTCCGGGTTAATCGACGGGTTCGATCTCTGCGAGGAAACGGCTGAAAAGACACGGCAAACCCGAGCCTACCGGAATGTCCGAAACCTTAACGGTCTGCCCTTCGATTACTCCATAGCAGGCTATCATCTCACGGTCTGCTGCCGTGTCTGCACGCTTGGACATGTCGGGCTAGATAAGACGAGTATGGGTTCCTCGACCTACCAGGACCGCGTGACCTTTCCCCCCGCTTTTCGCGGTTGCGACGCTTCATGCGCCGACTCCCATTGTTAAACAGGTGTACTTATGCCCAAGAATTCCTCAGTTAGACTCGACGACAATTTGCAAGCAAAACGCGAACGCTTTGATAAAATACCATTGATTGACATAGGCCCACTTCTCGATGGGGAAAACAAACAAGCGGTAGCCCGCGAAATACGATGGGCACTGTCCAACGCCGGTTTCATGTATGTAAAGAACCACGGTCTTCCGCAGGATTTGATAGATTCGGTTTTCCGTGTCAGCCGGGAGTTCTTTGATTTCCCATTATCGCAGAAGACCTTACTGCACATTAAAAATTCCGATTTGGCTTTTCGCGGATACACTGAGCCGTTTGGAGAGAACACCGATCCTGGAAAGACGAAAGACCTTAAGGAGTGCTTTGACTTCGGACCTGAACGTTCGGTGTTCGAAGGTCCCTTTTTCGGTCCTAACCAGTGGCCCTCAAATTGGCCCGAGTTTCGGGAACTGACATACGGATACCATCAAAGGATGGTGGACCTCGCGAAAAAACTTTTGCAGGGAATTGCGCTCAGCCTGGACCTGTCGGAAAGCTATTTCGAGAATTTCATGCGGAACCCGATCAGCGTTCAGCGCCTGCTCCACTACCCGCCGCAGAGCGGCCATGTTAGCGAGGACATGATCGGAATTGGCGCCCACACAGACTACGGCAATTTGACCATCCTGGCACAGGATGACGTGGGCGGTCTTCAGGTCCTGAACCGAGATGGCGATTGGGTACAGGGCACACCGATCCACGGTACTTTCATAATCAACATCGGGGACCTAATTCAGCGGCTCACCAACGATGTCTACCTGGCCAACATGCATCGCGTGGTGAATAGCTCAGGTCGCGAGCGATACTCAGTCCCCTTCTTTATCGACCCTGATTTCGATGCGATCATAGAGCCGTTAAAGTCATGTGTCACGGACAGCAACCCACAGCGCTACCAGCCGGTAACTTGCGGCGAATACATACTCCGACGTTTCGCAGCAAGTTACGCTCACTTGGCCAAAGCGTGAGCAAGGCCGCAGGCACCTATCTCTGATGGATTTCCAATCAAATCACCCCCACGTCTTCTGCTCTCCACGGGCGCGCCGCAGGCCCCTCCAGCGACGATATACAACATCTGGTGACACTTTGGTCGGATCCGCCAAACACGCCTGTTTTAGCCGTCCTCTTGTCCACCTCAGATAGAGAAAACGCATCACAAAATTCTTTTTCGGTTCGATCTGACAAGCGGCACAATTTTTGAAGGTTGTGAGCATCGGCAAATCCATAGTTCGGACGCGTCAGCGGTACTTGGAAAGGGAGGCGAATGACGCTTAAGAAAAACGTGCGTATTCCCGCACGAATGGAAATTTCCCAGGCAACAACTATGTGGATGGAAAGTTAGGGTGATGTCGAATAACTACTTAAACAAAGGGTTGTCTATTTTAACAGATGATGTCGCCTCGCAAAGCAGATCAACGCGCGCAACGTGCGAATTCTAAACGCTGCTGGCGATAGAGGGCGCGGAGTATTCGCCGCTCGCGATTTCCTGCCGGGGGAAATAGTTATAATCGGGCTAGTTGAACGCCGATAGCACCCGAACGACCAATTCGTTTCAATTGGACTGGAATGTGCACGCTCAATTGCAGAAGCCAGCCGTTGTGAATCATTGTTGTGACCCAAACTAAGCGATTGTGGCCAATCGCTTCGGGGCCTACGACTTTGTCGCTATTCAGAAGATCTCTTGTGGCGCCGAAGTGACGTGGGACTACGCTACATCGGAATTCGAGTGCATCGGAGTATCTGTATGTCTTTGTTTGTCGAGAAACTGTCGAGGCTCAGCCGGAGGATTCTCCACGTTGCCTCGCGATCATCCCATGCTCGTGTGCGGATTCTATGCACCATACCTTAAGAAAACCCGAGGCACCTTCCAGGACAATTAGGGCAGCTTCCAAGTTTGCGGGCTGCGTGAGAATGAATCGCAGAGTTCGCTCGAACGGTTCATACACTGGCTATTCGCCGGCGACACTTTTGGACGGGATGGATCGTTGTGCGCGTGCTTTGACCAGCAAGCCTGGGGGGTGTTACGCCAGGGGTGTTACGCCAAACCTTCCACCGACTTGAGTGGTGCACGTGCCCAATAATCCATCGCAGTGCTTGGCCCGACTAATCTACACCATCTTTTTGCGCGATGTTTTTTGAACGTTGGCCAGACCGTGCCGGGAGCGTTTAGGCATCTTCACCCGCCTGCAGCCGAGCCAATGGCGCAGCCTACGTACGCCGCAACTGAGAAGCGGTTTCGTCCTGAAAACGAGTGGCAGCGCCTGACCGGCCTCATGCGATCTGTGAATGGCCGTCAAATCAGCCCACCCATCCGTCGGCTCCGATTGAGAGACTTGTCTTGGCCATCGGGTGTCTCACGCTGCAGGCGGTCGGCTACAAAGTGTTAGCGCGGGAGACAGAACTGCCACTGTTTATCCTGCGTTCGCCCCGGAGCATCGCCGACCGGTGGATTAGACTCGATCGTCCGCGAGAAGCTGTCTGGGTCAACCCACCTGCGCAGCGCCCAGCGTAAAGCGGCGCTGGTACCTGGCAATCAGGCCGTCTTCTTCGAATGGCCGTTGCGGCTATTGGTGCCGCCCTTGACAGGAAACGGGACGGTTTGGAGCTGTATTCGAGAGGAATGATGAAACCGCCTTTTTTATCTTGTCGACATGGAAGAGCAGGACGGTCGGATCGTCTCTGCTTTCAATGCCAAGCCGCTAACCGAAATGCCAGCTTTTCAATTAGGTGGGAACCATCTGGGGTCGTTGTTGGCTTATTCACTGGTGGCAAATGTCGGCCGCCTTCGATCTACGCACACCCCGACAGGTCGCTGGGCCGACGGTGAAGGTGCCCAATTTTTCCGCGCACATTGAACTGCAGCTAACTACCGATCTCGATTCCACCCATTTTATGGGTTCACGACCTAATACTACAGTTGCAGATGCCGATGCCGTTTGTAGTGACAGATGGTGGCCGCAGCCTGATGTCGTCGTCGCCATAACGACCAGGCGATGATGAAGGGCTTTTGTGTCGGTGGGAAGATGAGGATCCGGGCGAGGAGATAGCGGATCTCGGGGACGCTCGGGACGAGCGCAGCCATCCGGATCAGGCGGCGATTGGCTCCTTTGGACTCGT
>NZ_JAMYTD010000089.1:0-4903 GCF_040322255.1 Mesorhizobium sp. M0166
GGCCATCGTGATCTCCATCGAATCTCGCAAATCCGACAGAATCACAACCTGCTGAAATCACTCAACTCTTTTTGGAACGGACACTCAGGCCCGACTCGATGTTTTGAATTTCCTCAGCGGCTAGCCCGCACGCCACCGCCAGGTCCTCGATCGAATATCCAAGGTGCTCACGATAAGCGCGGATGATGTGGGTCCCCTCTGACATAGCCGTTAAGACTGTCTCGGGAATGCGCGAATCCTTCATAGACACCTCCAAAAAGAACAGGGTGCCCGCCACAATCGGGAGATTTCCTTCCGACCTGGCGCTCCCAGCAAATCAAATAAATGGGCGTCGATTCGGCCGGATCGGCCTCGTCATGGAATGGGCCACCTGAAATTGGCAGCCGGATCGGAATATGGCGGCTTGCCTGGTTCTGATCAAGTCCAAGATCCTGCCTGCCCAAATCACTCCCTGCGCGATCCTTCGCGGCTCATCATCGCCAATGGGTCCTTGAACAGGAACTCGAACTCGCCCATGCCGCCGCGCCAGTGGCTTTATGCGGCACAATCCACCGAGCCCGACCACTGCAGCGCTGTTAGCCAAATTTTTTAACCCGCCAATGCTATTCGCGAGACTGAAGGGATGAGGTGATCGATGGATGATTCAAACATAAGCGCGTTTCCGCTGCATCGGCGGCGGAAATTGGTCGAAGGGATCGCCCGGGTCCTGGAATCCAAGAACGGGGAGGACGCGAATGCCTTCTGGCGCAGCACCGCCAAGACAATTCTCGTTCAACTGTCCGAATCAGGAATCGCACCCGAGGTCGCCGAACAGGAAGTTGGAACGCTTCTTCGAGTTGTCTTAGCCGACATAGCCACCCGCAGCGCTGCGAAACTTGCACGATAGCATCGGCTCATGATGAAGGATTGCCGCGTGGAGACACCCTGGGACTCCGCAAGCGTGCCACCACTGCATCCCGTCAAATGCAAGGCTTCTACGCCGAAACAGCACAATGCGCCAAAACCGGGCATTCGCTTCTCAAAGTTGATATTGTGAAGCTCAGTCGGGGAGAGGTGATCTCGATGAGCCAGATCGAAATCCGCTATGACGATGGGGTCGCCTATGAAAAGATGATGGGCACCTGGAGCCGAGCGGCCGGCGAAATCTTCCTGGAATGGCTCGCGCCCTCGCAAGGCTTACGCTGGATCGACGTCGGCTGTGGAACTGGCGCGTTTACGGAATTGATTATTGAACGTTGGGCGCCCGCTGAGGTCCAAGGGGTTGATCCCTCTGATGCGCAGCTATCGTTTGCACGGACGCGACCCTTGGGTCAAATCGTCAAGTTTCAATGGGGTGACGCCCTGAGCCTTCCGTTTTCGGAGGCCGAGTTCGATGTCGCCGTTATGGCGCTGGTGATCTTCTTCGTTCCTGATCCCGCCAAGGGCGTTGTCGAGATGGCGCGGGTAGTTCGTCCAGGCGGCATCGTGGCCGCTTACGTCTGGGACATGATCGGTGGGGGACATCCGCTTGAGATGATGCACACCGAATTGAGCGCGATTGGTTTCCCTGCTGTACATCCGCCGCATTCGGAAATAACCGGCCTGGAAGCACTGCGGCTATTGTGGCGAAATGCCTCCCTGGATGAGATCGATACGCGAGAGATCACAGTTCGACGAACATTTGCTGATTTTGAGGAGTATTGGACGACCAGCACGCTCGCGGCTACCGTGCGTCAAACCATCAACGCCATGCATCCAAGTGATGTTGGGCTGCTTAAAGAGCGCATGCGTGGACGCTTATCGGCGGATGCTGAGGGGCATGTCACCAGCGTTGCCCGTGCCAATGCAATAAGGGGTGTCCGATCTCGATAGGAAGTACTTTCTCCAATCGAGCATTTACATCCCGTTTGTGGGACTTGATGTCCGCTCTGGGTCACGGCCTGCCGCTGGGCGGTCGCGAAGGAAAGTGTATTGACAGGGGTCAGATCTTCTCTTTGGACAGGGTGAGACGAGGCGACCCCGGCACAGGTCGCCGTTAAGTTCCGCACTGCAATCGTATGCGACTTTGACCCTTAGGTTGATTGGCGATCCTGCCCAAGTCCACCCGGTTCCCGCGCGGCAACGCCCCGAAGCCACAGCTACCGTCGGGGCGGCCGTCTCAACTTCAGGCGCGCCGGCATTCTGCCGACAGGCGCTCGAGCAGCGCGCCTCAGCAAGCTGACGGCGCTTCCCCCTTCCACGCACGTGCCAGCAACGCCCTGAGGCCAGACGCATCAAGCGGGCGTGGATTCCCGTAGGGATTGGCAAGCGCCTCGTCGACGGCGGCGTCAATGCCCTCTTCGGGCATGCCGAGATCGCGGAGCGCCATGGACGCGCCGAGGGACATCGCAAGATCGTGGATGCCTCGCGACGCGTCCGGCGCGTCGATGGCCCGCGATATCCGCTCCATCGCATCAGGCGCGGCGGCCGCGTTGTAGGCCATGCTGTGCGGCAACAGGGCCGTGTGGGTCTCCGCATGCGGCAGATCGAACATCCCGCCCAGCACATGGGCGAGCTTGTGGTGCAGCGCCACCGTCGTCACGCCGAGGACAGAGCCGCACAGGAAGGCCCCGTAGAGGGCGTCCGTCCTGGCCTCCGCGTCGCTGGGGTCGGCGGCTATCCGCGGAAGCGCCCGCGCCATCCTTGCTATGCCATCCTCCGCCATGAGCAACACCACCGGGTTGCCGTCCTCGGCGTAAAGAGCCTCCACCGCATGCGCGATAGCGTTCATGCCCGAGGTAGCAGATACCGAAGCGGGAAGGGTCAGGGTCAGCTCGACATCGTAGATCACCGTCTCCGGCAGGACCTTCGGGTTGCGCTGCGTCGTCTTGCGGCCCTCGGCCGTCTCGCCGAGAACGGGAGTCATTTCCGACCCGGCATAGGTCGTCGGCAGCACGATCTGGGGCAGGTCGGAGCGGAGCGCGAGCGCCTTGGAAAGCCCGATCGTGGAGCCACCTCCGACCGCAACAAGAATGTCAGCGCCCGTCTCCTGCACGGCTGCGAGCGCGCTCTCGGTGACCTCGACGGGCGTGTGCATCGCGGCCCGGGCGCACACGCCTGCGCCGAGGGAGCCGAGATGTCCGGCGATGTCTTCGGCCAGG
Source organism: Mesorhizobium sp. M0166 (assembly GCF_040322255.1). Taxonomy (NCBI): domain Bacteria; kingdom Pseudomonadati; phylum Pseudomonadota; class Alphaproteobacteria; order Hyphomicrobiales; family Phyllobacteriaceae; genus Mesorhizobium; species Mesorhizobium sp. M0166. The sequence goes on from NZ_JAMYTD010000089.1 coordinate 3,120, forward strand.
CGTTCCCCCCGTCCTGGAGTGCTGAGCACGATGGCCCGTCTGCCGCCGAGCCGCTCGGCCTCGGCCTTTACGTGCGAGACCGTTCCGCTCCCGAACACGACGCGCGCAGGAAGCGCCTGGTAAATGAAATTCTGGATCATCGCGAACTCATCCCGGTCAGCAACGGTGCGTCGCAATGACGCCCCTGCTGGATCACATAAGGAACTTGCCAAGCGCGGCGAGTTCTTCCTGCCGTATCTCGTGGCCGCCGCCATGCAGCGCGAGTTCCACTTGCGCGCCCTGCGCTACCAGCCAGGCGACCAGCGACTGCGTCATCGGAAGGGGGCAGATCGGGTCGCGCTGTCCCGCCGTGACCAGCACCGACACTGACTTCAAAGCCGGGTTGGGCGTGGGCGTCCAGGGGATGAGGGGATGCATCAGCACCACTCGCTCGAATAGCTCCGGCGCTTCGAAGATGACGGAGGCCAGGATGTTCGCGCCGTTCGAGTACCCCAGCCCAAAAACGGGTGCTCCGGGATTGGCTTCCTTATGGATCCGGATGAACCCCTTCATCTTGTCAGTGCGAGCAGCGAGGTCATCCATGTCGTAGACGCCTTCTCCTGTCCGGCGGAAGAAACGGGCGGCGCCGTGATCCGAGACATCGCCGAGCGGCGAGACGATTCCCGCATCGGGCAGGAGTTGCTGGACCAGCCCAGTGAACTGGTGCTCGTCGCCTCCCGTGCCATGGAAGGTGAAGACCAGCGGAGCGCCTGCGGCGGGCGCCTTGGCGATGTGGTGATAGGCCGATTTGGACATTGTTCGAATCCTTTGATGGGTGAAAACCGCCGCACCTGGGCGGCGGTTTCGTTTGGAACTTCACCCTGCGATCGGCGTCAGGATCTGCTCGATCCGGGGGCGCAGGTGCTCGTGCTGGGCGGGAATCTTCAACGCCTCGCCTAGATGAGCCGTGTCCTCGTCCCTGTCGAAACCCGGCTCGTTGGTCGCCACCTCGAACAGCACGCCGCCCGGCGTGCGGAAATAGATCGCCCAGAAGTAGTCGCGGTCGATCACCGGGGTGACGTGGTAGCCCGTGTCGATCAGCGCCTTCCGCACCTCGAGCTGGTCCTTGCGGTCCTTGACCGCGAAGGCGACATGATGGACCGACCCTGCGCCCTGACGCGCGGGAGCCGCGCCGGGCAGGACCTCGAGGTCGATGAAGTCGGCGCCGTTGCCGCCGGGCATGGCCAGCCGGGTCAGATCACCCTGGCGGTCGACTTCCTCGTATCCCATGTATTTCAGCAACTCGCTGGTGGCGCCGCCGTCCCGAAGGCGCATGGTCACGCCATGGAAGCCGTGCACCCCGACGCTCTCCGGCACCGGACCGCCGTCGAAGGGCTTGCGGTTGTCGCCGTCCACTTCCACCAGCGCGAAGCCGTCGTCGTCGGGTCCGAAGAAACGAAGCCGCTTCCCGCCGAACCGCTCCTGCTCTTCCAGCCCCGAGACGCCCTGCGCCTCAAAACGCTCCTTCCAGTAGCCGAGCGTTCCGCGCGGCACGGCGAAGACGGTTTCGGAAGCCTCGCCGGCGCCCCGGCGTCCCTTCGCGATGTGCGGGAAGGGAAAATAGGTCATGATCGTGCCGGCGCTTCCGGTCTGGTCGCCGTAATAGAGGTGATAGACATCGGGAGCGTCGAAGTTGACGGTCTTCTTGACCCGGCGCAGGCCTAGTACTACTGCGTCATAAATTGCGAGCCTGACGCGGACTGTCCATTGCCCTTATGCAGCACGGACATCGTTGCAGACGGTTG
>NZ_JAMYTD010000090.1:0-4144 GCF_040322255.1 Mesorhizobium sp. M0166
TAGAATCCGGGCATCATGAGGTCCCGTCGGACGGCGGCGCCGAACACTGGGCCGTCATCGCCTCGCTGATCGAAACCTGCAAGCTCAATGGTGTCGAACCGCTCGGCTATCTCGCCGATGTCCTCACCAGGATCGTCAACGGCCACCCCAACAGCCAGATCGACGATCTCCTGCCTTGGGTCTACATCAACAAGCTCGAGCTCAAGGCCGTGGCCTGAGAACACCGCTTACCATAAATCCGCGAATGGGGACATTAGTCCTGCCTGTCTCGGACACGGGACAACCTCAGTAGAGAGCGGCGGCCGCGATCCAACTGGCGCATCACTGGAGTGACCATGACACCGTGCATGACAATTGAACTCAAAACGGCGAAGCAGACGGTTACCCAAAGAGTTGTCGCACCGTCAAATTCGGCCTGCCCCAGTGCGAAGGCGAGGTAGTAGAACGATCCAAGCCCGCGTATTCCAAAAAAAGCGATGACGGCCTTTTCGCGTGACGGCGCCGGAAATCCAATCAGTCCAATCCATGCCGCGATGGGTCGCACAACCAATAGCACCAGGGCGGCAGTGGCGACTACCTGCCAGCTCAAGGCGCTAAAAATCGACCCTTCAGCGATCGCCGCCCCAAAGCAGACCAGCAGCACCATCATCAGCAATCGCTCAATCTGCTCAGCGAAGTCGTGCAAGCTCTCATGATACTCATGCTGCCGCTCGATGGATCGCAGCGCCACTGCTGCAACAAACACTGCAAGGAAGCCGTAGCCGTGAAGGACTTCGGTCGAGCCGTATGCAAGGCAGGTGATCCCGAGCGCAACAAAGCCGTCTTTCGTCTCTGACAAGCCCGATCGTTTCGGTAGACGAAACGTAAGATAGCCCATGACTTTTCCGCCCAGCCAGCCAATGACGAGGCCGGCTGTAATCTTCCAAAGGACATCAACGAGGACCCAGTGTGTGAAGAACGGCTCGCCGGACGCTCTGGACAGCGCAATTGCGATGGCGAGATAGACGAACGGAAATGCCGCTCCATCATTGAGGCCGGCCTCTGAAGTAAGGGCAAAACGCACCTCGTCCTCCTTGCCGGATTGAGGTGGGCCAACCTGTATGTCGCTTGCTAGAACAGGATCAGTCGGTGCGAGAGCAGCGCCAAGCAGGAGTGCGGCGGCAAGACCGAGCCCCAGAATTGACCAGCCGATGAACGCAATTCCTGCGATCGTCAGAGGCATGGCGACGCCAACAAGGCGCCAGGAGGACTCCCAGCCGCGCCAACTCACTGGCCGGTCCAGCTTCAGGCCAGCCCCCATAAGGGCGATGATGACCGCCAACTCGGTGAGACGCTCTGTTAGGCCCCGGTTCTCAAGTGGGTTCACTCCGATGAGCGGAGAAAAAGGTGACCAAATCAAAAGAACGCCGAGCCCGATGCAAACCATTGGCAGTGAAAGCGGAAGCGTCCTGAGAAGCATGGGCAACCAGGCCGTAAGGAGCACGATTGCTCCAAAGGCCGCCAACAGAAGGGCATAGGACGGCATCCCGGCCTAGACCGTTGAATCCGCATTCGAAGCGCGAAGCTGCTTCCAACCCGTACACAAGCCGACACTCCTGCTCACCCAACCTTCGCCCGCCATGTGCTCCCTCCACCGTCTCGACCGAGGGTTAGCCTAACACGGACATGCGTACAGAATCCCAGGCACACTTTAACGATGATCTTGGATCCGCGATGTGGCTTAGAAGGGCTCTCCTGATCTGCCCAGGGATTTGAGCGACCATTTCCGCGCGTCGAGGCGCGGGCCGTGTCGGGCGAATTGAGAAACTGACCCCCCTTATTGCCTCACCGAGGAATGTTACCGAACGCGATAGGGCCGACATGGGCCCTTTCTCCATCCGTCGCGGCGGACGGAGATAGCGGCCAGCTCTTCATCCAGCTTGCCGGACCGGAACGGACGCGCCAGCGCCATTTTAAGCGCCAATGCCAATCAAGGGCGTAGTCGCTTTCAGCCTGTCGCCGAAGCTGCAACTGGAAAAGGGAATCGCGGCGCCAAGCCACTGCGGTAGTCGTCGTTGCGACGGAGCAAACGCCTACACGTCTGGCAAGACCACCCGAACTTTGCAACCCGGCGCATAATTCTCCCGTGTGAGCGTTGCTCCTAGCTGTTTTGCAAGCAATTCTGTGAGGCGCGAGCCTATTCCTCCATTTTTGTCGGGTGGGCAACCGACGCCATCATCCGCCACCGTCAGAACTAGGGAGGAGTCTCGAAAGAGCTTCACTGCAATGGTTCCGCCTCGATCACCGGGAAAAGCATGTTTGAGGGCGTTCCTAACGAGCTCGTTTACAATCAGCCCTAACGGTATTGCCTGCTCCGTTGGGAGATGAACTTCCTCCGCATGGACTTTCACGGCTATCGGTCTGATATCCCGGAGCGTATCTCCGAGGTGGCGGGACAACTCCTCCAGATACGAGCGCATTTCGACTTGGCCGCTGTGGCTGGATGGCCGGAAGTGGTCGTGAGCATCGGCGATGGCGTGAATGCGACGTACGCTTTCTCCAGTGCCTCGCGGGCCTCTGGACTCGATTTCATCCGGGCTTGCAGCGACAGCAGAGAGCTGACCATCGCGAGGTTGTTCTTGGTGCGATGCGACAATTCTTGTAGGAGCAGATCCTTCGCGCGTTCCGCTTCCGCTGCTCTTTGGTAAGCCGTACGCAGCCTTTCACTGATGACGGCCAGCCCCAATGCCACCACGACGAAGATGACCATTGGCAGCACCAATCCCGCGGGCAGCAGAAAGGTGCCAGTTGGCTTCGCCTCAAAGTATAGCAGAACCGTGCTCAGCACGGTGGAGTAAAGCCCCGAACCTCGATCAAACAGCACCGAGGCCAGGAAAATAGCGGGAAACATCACGAAGAAGCCCAGAACTCCAGCGCTTTCATGGATACCCCGCAGGGCGAGAAAACAGATCGCGGTCAGAGCCGTCGTGGTCGCAAGACGGACTATCGAGGACTTGGGCTTGGGTGGCAGCCTTTTGAGGACTCCCCGAACAGGCGGAATGCCTCTCTAAATTAAATCCCTGGAAATCGTGATAAGCAATTTGCGGATTGGAGGGCCGGCGAAACTCGCGCCGGCTACCGCTGCATTTCTGGAGCGGATTCGAAGTTGATAAGCCCGAGATGCCCGAAGAGGCCAGGTCGAACCGGCAAGCAAGCCCACACTTTCGTAAGCGTCCGGCCTGAGGCGTCTTTGTAGGCGCGGCGCTGTGAACTCAACGGGAGGTCCGTCTCCTCCAGACTCGAGTCGGGGACGTCTATGACTGCACTGAATGTTTTGCGTTCGTTACTCGTGGTGATGGTGACCTGCCTAGCTGCGGCTGGATGCCAATCGGCCGGGGGACAGTGGCAGTACAAACTTGCGTCCCACGAAGAAGCTCGCCGTATGTGTGCAGCAGGTAAAATGGCCTATTCAATCGAATGCATGGTCGATGATGTCAAACCCCAGCTCGGCCGTCGCTTTGCAGCGAGAGTACTGTATGAGCCAAATCCGAAAAATCTCGATTGGGATTACATTGTGGCGCGCACCAACCACTTCAAACGTGAAGAGGCGCTATTTAAGCAACGAGGGCTCAAGCTCTACTCACAGTCAGGCGTTAAGAGCAACAAGTGGGGCGTTACTGGCAATTGCGCGATTTGGCGCTCACGCTAACGCACCCATTCTGATACCACGCCTCTTGTGCGCGCGGCTTATTCTTCTCAAGGACGTTAACCGTTAACCAGGGGTGCTTGACGTTGTAGACGATCGTGCCGGGTACTCCCTGCAGTTGAGGTAGAGAGGCCGACCTGGCTCCAGCCTCGGGCGGCGACGTGCCTGACATGGAGTGACGGTTGGCCGGTTCTCTAAGACTCCCGGCAGTTCTCCTCAGGGTGTAGCCGAGGGGGCACAGGGACACGGGAGACCTAACCAGAAGACCGTAGCACCCCTCCTCCTTGGCAGCAGCCTCGAAGGCTTTGCGGGCCTGCTCCGGGGTCGCCCGGTCTTGCATTGCCTCAAGGCAGACTTGCCAGCCTTCCGCCACTTAGATGTTTGATCCCAGGCTTTGATGGTTCATCATTGTCGTCCGAATCAAAGGATGCACTATGGGCCAGGTTCTGCATGGGAGCG
>NZ_JAMYTD010000091.1:0-3869 GCF_040322255.1 Mesorhizobium sp. M0166
GGGAGAGAACTTGTTGGTCGTCTTGCTTGTCATGGCTCCACCTTCTCAGGAGTTGGAGCCTCCGATCAACCCGGGGCGGTTCAAGTCTCTGCGCGGCGCCACCATGTGAGCCCGCAATCGAAGACCCAGTTGAAACAGATGAGGGCGATAACCGGCCCGGCCAGGCGACCTCGCAGACAATAATCAAGGAAGTAGCGCGCGCCTTCTGATAGCATTCCATACGCCGTGCCCACGAGCACGACGCATGCGGTAACAAGTCCATTAGCGATATGGAGTGAAGGTATAGTGCGCAGTGCGTTGAGCCAAGCGGCAAACGAGACCGCAGCCAATGGCAGGCAACTCAACGCGCCCGCGATCCACCCGTGGCCAGCGCCAGACACGGCGATGAAACCGAACAGCAGCTAGGCGCCGAACAGCGAGGCGATGAAGTATTTCATGCGTCTAAGTTCCGGGACTCCTGGTCTTTCTTAGCTACGGCCATCCCATCCTCCTCGCGGAAATCCTGTAGCGAAGCGTGCCGCAAATCCTCTTCACCGCGCAAGTACTTTACGCAGCCAGCCCGTACTTGCCAGGATGCGACCTAGGAGAAGCCGTCAGCTAATTTCTTTGTCCAGCTTGCAATCGCGAGCCCGCACGCGACGCCGACACAATCGGCAAACCAGTCGTAGATATCCATGTCGCGACTTATTATTTGCATGCCCTGCAGTATCTCGATCGCGGCGCCGGTAAGGGCGAGAAAAACTATCAGTCTTGCTCTGTGCTCTGGCCAACCGAGACTGCCGATAGCCGTCAGCACGACGAACGCTGCGGCGTGATTGAGCTTGTCATCATGAGAGGTGAAGCCGAAACCAAAATTCTGCAAAAGCCACACCGGTGACAGCGCGAGCACGAGGACACCGGCCAGTGTGACCAGAAAAGCAGTCCTTGCCGCGAGGGGAAAAGGTCTTACACGCAACAAATGGGGTCACTCCTTTTATCCGAACTTAGGACGCCGCTACTTCGAACATAGCCATCCGCACGTGGCAGCACATTGGGGAACAGAGTCCATTGCCGCAGAGGGCTGGGAAAAAAGCAAATTGGGATCTCGGTAGGCTTCTGCGTTTAATGCGGCAGTATCAGGGCGGGCGTCAGAAGCGGACTGCGATCGGTGCCACCGATCAATGCAGCAATCGGAGGGGGAGTTTGCTGCCCGTACCGAACCGGCCACCCAGTTGTTCACCAACGGCGGCCGCGCCAGCAACAGCTGCAGCGGAAAATCCGAAAAGAGCTGCTCGGGCGGCAGCAGAGACAATAACAGCCGCAACCGCAATCAAGTCGCCGGTGAAGAAGGCGCGCAAGGCACGCGTCAAAGCGTAGTGTGCGGCACCAGACAGAGGTGCAGTGACGAGCCTGGAGTGGCGAAGCCCCGCCTTGCGCGGGACTTCGTGGTAGCTCGGATCACTGGCCGGCGCGGCGGGACCAGATGAGCGAGAATTCGCCTTCAGCGTCGGTCTCAACCAGACTCGCATAGATCGGAGCGGGCAAGCTCGGATCGTGCCCGGCATTAATAGCGATTAATAGCATGGAGCCGGTCGATCGCTCCGAGGCGTCTCGTATCGCCTGTCATCGCGGTCCCTTCGATCAGATCACCACACCGCCCTCCGCGATAAGCAAGGGGATGCCGTGATAGGCGCACGAGTGCAGATGCGGCGTGCGCTCAACCTCCCTTCAGATTCCCTGGCCGCCCGACACCTCGATCCGCTGGGCATTGACCCATCGATTGTCTTCAGTGAGGAGTGTCGCAATCATCGGCCCGATGTCTTCCGGCAGCCCCACGCGGCCGAGTGCAGTCATGTCTGCGAAGAACTTGTTGAAGTCTGGGCTATCGCGCACGGCTCCGCCGAAGAAGTCTGTTTCGATCGCACCCGGCGCCACCGCGTTGACCGCTATGCCGCGACTGCCCAGCTCCTTCGCCATATAGATTGTGAGCACTTCGATCGCGCCCTTCACCGCCGCATAAGCGGACCAGCCGGGAGCGGAAACGCGGGTTAGGCCGGTCGACAGGTTCACGATGCGGCCGGCGTCCGCGATCAACGGCAGCAGCTTCTGGGTCAAAAAGAACACGCCCTTGAAGTGGACGTTGCACAGCTTGTCGAACTGCTCCTCGGTCATCTCCGCAATCAACGCCACATCGCCGTGACCGGCATTGTTGATGAGATGATCGAAGGTATCGCGCTGCCAGGTCGCTTTGAGCGCCGTCCGCACCTCCTTGGCGAACGCTCCAAAGCCGGCGACGCTGCCGGCATCGAGCTGAAGGGCGACCGCCTTGCGGCCGAGCGCCTTGATCTCGGCGACGACAGCCTTCGCCTCGTTCTCCCGGTTTTGATAGGTGAGGACGATGTCGCCGCCCTTGCGGGCGATGCTGATGGCGGTATTGCGGCCGAGGCCGCGGCTTGCGCCGGTGACGAGGCTGATCTTGGTCATGGTCCGACTCCTGTTTGAGGGATTCGGACCCAATATCGGGGCGGGAGGCTCGCTTGCATTGCCAGAAGCTCGACGTTCTTTGCCTAATCCTCCGAGAGAACGTGTATCGCCCTCGAAGATGGAGTAAATGGGCTCCATGACCGCGCTGCTCGATGCCGTCCGTCGCTATGCAGAAGTCCACGCCGACGCAAACGGCGTGGCGCAGACGCCGATCCCGGGACTTACGATCGTGCGTGTGACAGCGCTGAGCGGCCTCGTCTACGCCATCTCACGGCCGCTCGTCTGTCTCGTGCTGCAGGGAAGCAAGCATGTCGCGATGGGGACGCAGAGCTTCGCCTTCTCCGCGGGTGACTCGCTACTGATCACGGCGGACGTACCGACCGTGAGCAAGATCACCTGCGCGAGCCTCGCGGCGCCCTATCTCTCGCTCGTGCTGGAACTTGACCCAGCGGTCATCGCGGACCTCGCCGTGGAGATGAAAGTGGCTCTCGTTACCGATCACGCACCCGTTCGGGTCGATCCGACCGACGCCGAGGTGAGCGACGCCGCGCTCAGGCTGATACGCTTGTTCGATCGCCCGGCCTCGGTGCCGGTGCTGCAGGCCCAACTGGTGCGCGAGATGCACTATTGGCTGCTGATCGGCCGGCATGGCACGGCGATCCGGCGCCTGGGCAGGCCAGACAGCCAAGTCCGGCGGGTCGCGCGCGCGGTCGCAATGCTGCGCGCCGAATTCGCCCAGCCCTTGCCAGTCGCGCGCCTCGCGGCCGCCGCCGGGATGAGCTCGTCGTCGTTTCACGAGCACTTCCGGGCCGTCACCTCGGTCTCGCCGCGGCAATTCCAGAAGCAGTTGCGCTTGATCGAGGCCCGCCGGCAGATGATTTCGGAGGGTGTCTCGGTAAGCAGCGCAGCGTTCGCGGTCGGCTATGAGAGCGTGCAGCAATTCACGCGAGAGTATGGCCGAATGTTCGGCCTGCCGCCCGTGCGCGATATCGAAGCGGCGAAGCGTGTCGTGGAAACATCGGGATAGAAGGTTCGATCGCTGATCCGACAGATTACCGTCCCGGTGGCCCTTGAATGACCGGCTGGACGCAAATCGGACGGATCATATCTTGCCGAGCATGAGGCCGGGGTCGGGGCCAAACCTTCGAGGCTCCTTGGGCCCGAGTGCAGGCAAGGGTAGCGCAGCACGCTGTGGCACGATTTAGGCCGCAAACCGCTCTAAAACTTACAAAGGAGTCGAGTCAGCAAACGAACTCGGTCACCGCACTTCCCTCTCCCGCTACCAAAAGTCGAATAAGTTACTGGAATAACTAGCAAATCATAGTTGTGTGCGTCAAGTTCTGCAAAAATGGCGTGGCAGTAGCTGTGACGTCGGCGTGTCCGCCGCGCAGCCCCCGTGTTTAGCG
>NZ_JAMYTD010000092.1:0-2845 GCF_040322255.1 Mesorhizobium sp. M0166
TGTCAGGAAGATGACAGGCGCGATGATCATCTTGACCAGCTTGATGAAGGCATCACCCAGCGGCTTCAGGCTCTCGCCGGTCCCCCGGATAGAAATAGCCAATTGCGACGCCGAGGGCGATGGCGGCAAGCACCTGCGCGTAAAGCTTGGCATAGAAGGCTTTGCGGGGCGCGGGGCCCGCGCTGCGGACTTGTGCAGCTGACACTGTTTCTTTCCCTGACCGGATCGAGGTGGGTTCCTCCCGCCCAGGCTTCTCCCGTCGCGGCGCTCCGGTCGAACGCTGCACCAACGCTGCCGCAAGCTCCGTGCCAAAACGCGGCGGCGCGAGAAACGCGCAGGACCTCTCACGCCGTGCTTGTGCGGATTTCTGCACTCGCCGCTGGCGCGTGCCCTTCGTCGAAGGAAGGGCCGACTGTCGGGGATTGGAGGTCGCTCTGGGCGTTACACGCAGGCTGGCAGCCGCTAGAAGGCCGTCGACGCAAGCACTTTGCCTCAGGTGGCTGCGATCGGCATCCAGATGGTCGACATCTTGTTGTGGTTATGCCCAAGGCCGTCGCCCTAGCGGGCGCACGCTAGACACCTCTCTTGTTACCCCAGAGCATTACGTGCAGCTGCGGCAGCACGCGGGCTTCGAACCACCTGTCGCGGGTCACCTTTTCAATCAGCCACTCCATGCGTTTCATTATTCCGTCAAGGTCGACAGGCGCGTCTTCATTTCCGGCGCGTGGCGGCGTGTGATTGCCGGGTTGCAGATAGATCGGAAGTCGCGGAAACCTCGCGGCGGCGTCTTTCGCGTAAGCGTAGTCACTGTCGTCGAAAACAACGAGCTTGAGCATGATTTGCGGCTTCTCCTGCGCCGCTTCGATGCACGCCTCGACAGCGGCCCAATCGGTCCTCATTTCGCTTGACGGCGGCTTCGGGCTGAGGACCAGCACGTCAAGGTCGGCAAACCAGTCCCTGACCACGGAACCTTGGGTTTCCAGCGCAAAACGGTAACCTTCACCATGGCCTCGCTCGATGAGCGCACGAAACGGCTGAATGGCAGGATTGCCGCCTGACAGTGACACCATCACTGGCCGGCCACCGGAAAGCGCAACGACGGTTTGCCACACCGTGTCGATTGACATCATCTCCCATTCATGGCGGAATTGATTATCCACCGCATGGAGGCTGTCACACCAGGAACAGCGATAGTCACACCCGCCGGTCCTGATGAAGACAGTCGGCAAACCAATGAGCACGCCCTCGCCCTGGATCGTCGGCCCGAAAATCTCGCTGACGCGAATTGCCGGATGCGTATGGGTCATGGCCGGTACTCCGCCCAGGTTTTCGGCGTTTCGCTGACCCGCACGGCCGAGGTCTCGGGCAGGCGTGCCTTGCACCATCCATAGAAATGTCTGGCCAGACATTCCGCCGTGACTTGCTCATGCCCCAGCACTTCGTTGAGATGTCGGTGGTCGAAGCTCTCGTCGATATAGCGTTTGAGCGGCGCCAGATCATGATAGTCGCGCACGAAGCCGTGCTCGTTCAGTCCATTCGCTGAAAGCTCCACTTCAACGATGTAGTTATGCCCGTGCAGGCGCGCACATTGGTGATCGGGTGGCAACGAGCTGAGCTGATGCGAGGCTGAGAAGTGGAATTCCTTGGTGATGCGGAACATTACGCGGTCCTCCTTCGCAGCGCATCGAGCCAGAAGTCGGAGTCCTCGTAGTCGGTGGGGTCCGGCTGCCCAGAGAGATGAAACGCCTCGCGCCGCTCGACGCAGGTCCCGCACCTCCCGCAGTGACGCTCGGCGCCCTTGTAGCAGGACCAGGTCTGCGCAAATGGCGTGCCGTATGCTGCTCCATACCTAACAATGTCCGCCTTCGTGAGATTCACATAGGGTGCATAAACGCGAATCTTCGCGTAGCCGTCGAGCGCGTGGTCCTGCATCATCTGGAAAGCGTCGATGAAGGCCGGACGGCAGTCGGGATAAATGAAATGATCCCCACCATGCACGGCCGTCGCCACCGCGTCAGCGCCGTGCGCTGCGGCGAGGCCGAAGGCAATGGCTAACATGATGGCGTTCCGGTTCGGCACCACCGTGACCTTCATCGTGTCTTCGGCGTAGTGCCCGTCGGGCACGTCCACATTATCGGTCAGCGCGGAGCCGGAAAGGCCGCCGCCGATCTCGTGGATGTCGATGATGCGGTGCGGGACGCTCAGTCGCTCCGCGCAAAGGGCGGCGAAGCCCAATTCCTTTCTATGCCGTTGGCCGTAATCGAAAGATAGGAGGCCGGCGAGTTCGTGCTCCGCTGCCACCTTGTGAGCAAGGGTAACGGAGTCCAATCCGCCGGAGCAGACGACGAGAGTCTTCATTTTTGGGTCCTTGTTTTAACCGGGTAGGCTGCGACCGGAGATTTCTCTGCGCTCCCAGTACTTCAGGAAATCCATTTTGTGAAGTGAACGGGGGACGAGTTTCATGCGCTGACGTGCAGCTGTGTGCAAGGCGCCCTCGCGGTGAGCCTGCAAGGAACACTGACTAGCGAAACGTCACGCTTCAGCGGAATGCTCAAAGGCGAGCGCACCAGAATAAGCTCTGCAGGAGGTCCGGCCCTTCGTAAACAAAGTTCTCGCGATCAAGCGCCCGGCGGTCCCGAGCTTCGAGGGACGCCACCGCGAGGGTTTCAGGTACTAGACGGCCCAAGGATGGGCTTGCCGCAAACAACGGACTTACCAGTGGGATGTTCAGCGACGCCGATGCAGATGTCTGGAATGATCACGAGTTGTGTGCGTCAAGTTCTGCAAAAATGGCGTGGCAGTAGCTGTGACGTCGGCGTGTCCGCCGCGCAGCCCCCGTGTTTAG
>NZ_JAMYTD010000093.1:0-2633 GCF_040322255.1 Mesorhizobium sp. M0166
GCGCTCTTCGCAGGCTCTGACGATGGTGCTTCATACTGCTCATCCCGTCATGCTGTTGAAAGATCGAGTAGATTTGGCTGGCGCTCGTCGGGTGGCGGGCGTCGTGAGCGGCGTAGGTCGGCCTGCCGGCGTATCTCCTCTCGCTCAAGGTCGGCGTGTCGAATGATCCAGGGTGCGCCCTTGCAATGTTGTTCTGCCGGGAGAGCGCCCTCGGTGATGAGACGGCGGATGGTCGATTGGCTGAGGGTCAGGGCTGCGGCCGCCTCATCGAGCGTAACCTCTCCGCGTTCGGCGCGCTCGCCGTCACGATAGACGGCGATGTCATGTTGATGGCGCAGGGAGCAGATACGCCCCCGTGTCCAGCTCTTGCCATGCCCGGTCGTCTTACCGGATCGGTTGAGTACCGCGGCGATCGTTTCGTCAGGCATCTGGCGAGCCAGGGCGCGAACCAAGTCGACCACTTCCGCGTCGGTAGTCCACCGCGTCTGGCCGGCGCGGTTGCGCTTCACCATCAGACGGGTATGGTCACCGCCCTGCCAGTGGATGATCAGCTCCAGGTTATCGCCGACGACATCGACGATGATCTCGGCGATGACCGTGCGGATGATCTTCTTGCGCGTCTCTGGCGTGGTGCCGGGGCTCTCCCAAGCACGAATCAGGTCCTGACCGAGCGCCATGAGCCGCTCGCGGTCGGCCTCGGTCAGCGCCGGCGCCTTGTCGGAATCGAGCTGATCTATCTCGAGTTCAAGATCACGAACTGCAGCCAACCGTTCGTTCCATCGCCGCTCCAGTTCTCCAGCTACAAGGCGATTCTCCGGATCGGCGGCGTCGTACTGACGCTGCGCCCTGGCAGCCTCGTAACGCGCTTGCTGCAGCGCTAGGTCGAGTTGGCTCTTCTTCTCCGAGCGCTGCTGACTGAGCGTTTCGACGGCCGCCAGTGCCGCTTCCACGCCCAGAGGCTGGAGCCTGTCCAGCACTTCCTTGGCAAGCACATGGTCGACGCGCATTCCGCCAAAGGTGATGCATCGCGCCGCCGCGAGTTGGTTGAAGGCGCCCACGCACTCGTAACGATAAGTCTGGCCGTAGCGGACGTGAAGCTTCTTGCCGCACCGGGCGCAGCGGAGCAGGCCGGGCAGCAGAGCTTCGCCGGTGCGGACCGCGCCTCGGCTCATGAACCGCTTGCCGTTGGTGTTATCGGCGATCAGCTGTTGATTCCTTTCGTACTCGGCCCAGGCAATATAGCCCTCGTGGTGGTCGCGGATCAAAACCTCCCAGCTGCGCCAGTCGCGCTGCATGCTCCGGACCACCCGCTTGCGCCCGTTCTCGATCGTCACGCGCGCGGTTCGGCGGCCGAAGGCGTAGGCGCCGGCATAGACGGGGTTGGTCAGCATGTGATGAACTGTCGGATAAACAGGCAAGCGCCAGATAACTCGGCCGGCCGCACTGTTGCCCAGGGCAGGCAACAGAACCTTTTCCTGCCTGCACCACACCAGCACTTGGCGGATCGTCTGAAGCTCGGCGAACTTGCGGAACACCAACGCGATGGCCTCCTGGACACGTCGATCTGCATCCTTCTCGATACGGTCTCCGCCAGCCTTCACATAGCCGATCGCCACGGTGAGGAAGAGTTCGCCCCGGCGCGCCTTCTGCTTCATCGCTTCGGTCGAGCGTTGCCGAAAGACCGAGAGTTCCATCTCGCTCATCGTGCCCTTCATGCCGAGCAGGAGCCGGTCGTTGGGCGAGGCCGAGTCGTAGACGCCGTCCTCGTCGACAATCAGCGTGCCGACCAGACCGCAGAACTCCAGGAGCGTATGCCAGTCGCGCCCATTGCGCGCCAGCCGGGAAGCCTCCAGCGAGAGCACGGCACCGACGCGGCCCTCGCAGATTGCCGCCAGAAGCTTTTCGAAGCCGGGCCGGCGTGCGCCCCCGCCCGATCGGCCAAGATCGTCATCGATCACCTCGACGTCGGGCCACCCCAACTGGCGGGCCCGATCGGCCAGGCCATATTGCCGCCGCTGGCTTTCCAGGTTCTGGGCAACCTGGAAAGCCGTCGATTGCCGGACATAGACGATGGCGTTCCGTACCAGATGATCAGCCGTGATCTTCGTCATCGCCCGCCTCCAACTGATCTGCCACGGCCACCATCGCCTCCATCAGGAGTGCCTGCAGCTGCTCCACCGCTTTCGTCCGCTCCGCCGGCGCGAGCCTCATGGCTGGCGGCGGCTCCTCGAACAGATCCTGTTGCGCATGCGTCCACTGCTTCGCCATCAGCGCCTCCTTCGGGAATCTCTTCCCCAAGGTTGCAGGCTAGGCCTGAGTCCAGGAACGCCCTAAGATCGAAAAGTCGGGCAACCGAAAGGCGCGGAACGTCAGTGGTCTTGACCGATGCGACCGCTGGATCGATCATCCATGCGGGAACCAGGAAGGATGGGCACTCGCCTGAGCGCAGGATCAAATGACGACTGCCGTTGTGGAACTGATCGGCAATCACGATCGCGGGCCGCCGGAACAGCGGGTGGAACGGATAGGCGACCTCTACCTCATGCCCTAGAATCCGGGCATCATGAGGTCCCGTCGGACGGCGGCGCCGAACACTGGGCCGTCATCGCCTCGCTGATCGAAACCTGCAAGCT
>NZ_JAMYTD010000094.1:0-2610 GCF_040322255.1 Mesorhizobium sp. M0166
AGCCTGCCGCACGGCGATCGTGGCCGCTGCGACGCCACTTGGCGCCGTCAATGTCCACGCGGTAAGCGCAGGCGCCTTGCGTCAAGGTCGAGGTGGACTCACGGCGCCGATCGAGGTGCGAATAGACTACGCTGGAAAAGGTGGCATCGAAGTCCGGCAGGCGCAAGTCAGTTGTCGCCTCAATGCGTCGGGCAGGGTCACTGCAATAATATAGCGCCAGGCCTGATTTGCCAGCGCTGCGCACGCCGACAGCGGCACGATCCGCTTCGCCATCTATCTACAAGGCGGCCTTCTTCGTCGGTGGCGCTAGGTGTTGGTCAAAGGTTCGGTTTGAGCCACGAAGCCAACCCGCAAGCCCCTTCGAAAAGAACGACTTCAGTCCCTTTCCCAGGCTGCGAGCAACGGGCCTTTGCCTCCGTAGACAGGGTCATTGCGCGGACGGCCAACCCTGGGGATCGTGACGACCGCCTTGGCATGATCGGCGGCGGTCGTGCACAGGTCATAGGTGCCGGATGGAGGATAGGCGCCGACGACCAGAAAATCGTCGGATGCGGAAAGGCACTGGTGCCCGGTGCCGGCAGGAAGCACCGCGACGTCGCCGGCCTTCAGCGACAGCGTTCGTCCCATCTTGCCGCCAAACCGGACTTTTGCCGTGCCGCGCGCGACGCCCAGCACCTCGTGAATCTGCGAATGATAGTGAGCGTAGTCGTAGATGCCGTCGCGCCAGCTATCGCCCCAGCCATTAGCGTCGAAAATCGCCTCCATGACCGCCGCCGGATCGAAGTCTTCAGGCAGCTTCACCGCGCCGCGATAGACGACCAGCGGCCAGAACGGATGGTTGGGGACGAGGCCGTCGTCCGTGAAGCGAAACTCGTTCGGTTTGCGCTGGATTACAAGATCGCCGACCTCGCGCTTGTCTGGTCTTGCGATGCCGGTGGCCTGCTCGGCGGCTTTCTTCGTGGTTTGCAGGATGCTCATGGTGTGGCCTTGGGTTGGTGGTGAGCTTCTGCCGGATTAACCGGCTGCATGGCGGGTCGGTTCCGCTGAGGCGACGAACTGGGAGCTATGTGGCCGGCAGGGCGACGCTTGGCGCCGCAACAAGGTCCGGCACGACGAATGTGGAACTGGCGGCGATTATCCGAGGTAGGGCGCAATGCTGCTGGCGGCTTGAGGTGTTGCTGCGTTACGTGTGTCACCAAATCTGCTGTTGACCCAATACCGATTCACCAAGTGACAAGCGGCACGAGTGCCATCCTGGGCGTCCGGATTACGTCAGTTTGGCCGGAACCTGACATCGGCACCTCAAAATGGAGCGGCGGCGTGATTGCGTCTATCGCAATTTGCCGTTGTAGTGCATTCCGCTTGTAAGTGTCGCTTATTAGGCGATTGCCGTGGGGGAGAAGATGGTCACACACAATGAGGCGCAGGAATTGCTGCGCGAAGCCACCGATAGTGCCGCGATGGAGTTCAAGAATGGCCAATGGGCGGCGATCGAGGCCATCGCGAATGGTCGTCGGCGTGTTCTCCTTGTCCAGCGCACCGGCTGGGGCAAGAGCATGGTTTACTTTGTGGCGACTCGTATACTCCGCGATGCAGGCGCAGGAGCCACACTCATCATCTCTCCACTGCTGGCATTAATGCGCAACCAACTTGAGGCTGCGGAGCGGCTAGGTCTCCGAGCTGTGACCATTAACACGACTAATCGCGAGGATTGGGACGGCATCATGGCGCGCGTGCGCGACAACCAGGTCGACCTACTCCTCGTGTCGCCCGAGAGGCTGGCAAATCAGGAATTCCTTGACAATTGTCTGTTGCCAATCGCGGACAGGATACAGTTTCTGGTCGTGGACGAGGCGCACTGTATCTCGGACTGGGGACACGACTTTCGGCCTGACTATCAGCGAATAGACCGCATTCTGGCTCAGCTTCCGCCGAATGTGGCCGTGCTTGCGACAACAGCCACGGCTAACGACCGAGTGGTGGCGGATGTGATGGCGCAACTTGGCGATGGCACACAGCTGCAGCGAGGGCCGTTGGCCCGAGAGACTCTCAGCCTGCAGACGGTGATCCTACCTGACCGCGCGGCGCGGCTCGCTTGGCTCGCGCAAGCAATAAGGCAGCTTCCCGGCAGCGGCATTGTCTATGCTCTTACTAAGCGAGACGTGAATCGTGTCACGGCGTGGCTTAGGTCACAGGACATTGACGCCCGCGCCTACCACAGCGGTGTCGGGGGCGAGGACGAGGATGGTGAGCCCGCAACCAGCCGCGAAGAATTAGAGAGCATGCTTATTAAGAACGAGGTGAAGGTGTTGGTTGCTACCAATGCGCTCGGTATGGGCTTCGACAAACCGGACCTGAGCTTCGTCGTGCACTTTCAGGCTCCGCAATCAATCGTCCACTACTACCAGCAAGTGGGACGTGCCGGTCGCGGGATTGATGATGCCGTGGGCGTGCTCATGGGTGGCGCCGAAGACGACGAAATCAATAGTTATTTCATCGGCCAGTCCTTCCCTCCAGAATGGCAACTATCGGATTCACACATTTTGCAGATTGAGTTTGGTTCCGTACTTGATGGCGTGGAATTCGGCGAGGCCGATGCGCATGACCTTG
>NZ_JAMYTD010000095.1:0-2152 GCF_040322255.1 Mesorhizobium sp. M0166
CTGGATATACGTCGCTCACATTCGCCTGCTCACCCGCAGGCTCGCAAGAAGTTGATATCAAAACACTCTTTTTGATTCAGGCTCTTACACGATGATTCGTCGGCCGGTGACACTGAGCGGGATCCCCGTCACGCGCGGCACGGAATCAATGTGGACTGGTCGCTCTGTTGAGCTAATTGACGCCTCATGTCCGGAGGCGAACGTCCGGCACCAAGCGTCGCGGAAATGCATGGAAATGGAGCAATGCTTCCTTTTCAGTCTGGTAGATGTCGAAGCCTCCGAGTTGAGGATCTCAGAAGTCCTGAGTGAGCTTCTGCAACGCCTCAAGTGTCTTCGGGTTACCAGAGACCGAAGCATCCCCGTTGGTTAGCGCGTCGCCAAATCGCTCTATCGCAGCAATTGCGGCCATTAGCAGTCGCAGTTTCTTACGAACTATGGGAGGGAGCTCGCTGCAGCCGCCCACTCCACCCGCAGCGGTATCCAATCCGGAAATCCAGAACTCGACAATCGGACGCCACCCTTCCACCGTCCTTATCTGCGTTCTAGTTGCTTCGTCTCGGTCTTCGGCAAATTCAAAGATGCTGAGGTAGTCGAGCGCCTCAAAAAGACGCTTCTGATAGTGAGCAACATCGCCCAGCCTTGCTGGATGAGGAACTCCTTGGGAAGCAGATGTGATGGCAGCAGTTCGTCTCCGAATATCTCTTCAGGTGACCGAAAAGCACTCTCTGAGATAGGTTTTGTCGACGTAATCACCCCAATTTGACAAATAAATCCGCATTTTTGCGCATAGGTTTCAAGGTTGTTGTAGATTTGTTGAATAGCCTCGATTGGAAACATATTAAGGTAGACGAGATCACCGCAAGGCAGTGGCGACGCCGGGTCTGCAGAATAATAGCGACACTCAGTGTGGATCTCCTTGCATGCCACCGTCAGGACATACGGAGGTGCGCAAAGCACTCTCCTGGCTCGATCTTCAGCCGCCATCGAGTCGACTAGCTCCCGCAGCTTCCCGCGCCTGCCCTCAAGCAGCAGAACCAGCTGATTGCGTATATTGCTCAGGGTGACCATAGCGCGAGCCACTGAATTTGATTTCGCGCTTGAAAGGGCCGATTTGAGGTACCCGCGGGCCTCCTTGATGTCCTTCTCCTGCTGAACCTTGGCAAGTTTCAACGCCTCGAGCGCAGCCTCCCGTGACTGAGAGTCCCCGGCCGTGGTTGCACTCAACAGCTGCACCAAGCTGTCCAGATGATCTGTTTCAACCTCAACGAATGTGTCGAACTAATCAGAGAAGCGAGCGACGTTCTTGTTAACTACAAAGCGTTCGACGACGATTTCCTTTTCCTGTGCCAGCAGGACGTCAATGGCCGCTATTATTTTGAGCAACTCTTGGCCGACTTGTTGACTGTCAATCGCATAAGCCGCGCGCTCTTGGATGCGCGTCGTGGCTATGAGCGCTTCACTCTTGTTCTGGGCGCGCTGCAACTCCTCTGCGAAGCGCAACTTCAGTCTTTCGATTTCCGCATTGGTTTGATCGTAAGCGCTATTTTCGCTGCACGTTGACGCGGGGGCTTTCGACGGATAGCCTTCGAATCGGGAACGGTATCTGGTCTGATCAGGCTGCTGTTACTTTGGCGAAGTTGAAGGGCAGCAGATCCTCGATGGCTGCGTTCTCGGGGCGCTGAGGTAGTTCAGTGAGGACGTGGCGCAGCCACGCTAACGGCTCGACGCCACAGGCGCGGCAGGTCAACATCAGGCTGTAGATGACGGCGCTGGCCCTGGCTCCGTCGACGGTATCGCTGAACAGCCAACTTTTCCGGCCAGTGGCAAAGATTCTGATGTCACGCTCGAGAAGATTGTTGTCGATCGGCATGCTGCCGTCCTCGGTGTAACGAGTCAGATATCCCCATTGGTTCAGGGTGTAGGAGACGGCGTCGCCGAGCTTGCTGTCCGGCAAGACTTTTGGGGCGATGTCGTCGAGCCATGCCTTGAGAGCCTGGAGGATCGGGACACTATGTTGCTGGCGGAAGCGGCGAATGCAGTCATCTCGCGTTTCGCCGTCATCGGGGATGAACCGCCCCGGGTTTTCCGGAGGCCGTTTCGTTTGAGTCACGCGGCTATGGCTGGTTCATCCAACATGGCGTAGTAGCGTTCC
>NZ_JAMYTD010000096.1:0-2000 GCF_040322255.1 Mesorhizobium sp. M0166
ATCGGGGAACAACCACCCGCTCTTCAATATGTGACCGCTTCCGGCTTCAGGGCGACTCGCTCCGCGATTACCCCATGTTTGAAATTTGAAATATGCGAAAGCGCCTATCCCGGTTTGCTTGGTCAATGGATGATCTGTGCGAGAAGATGGACGCCGTTGCGCCCAAGCCCGGCAAGCGCGGTTCCTAAAAGAAACGGTAAGATCGTCCATGGCAGATCGAGATCGTTGGATAATTCATATCAAAGAGCTTCGCTCTAGGCACGGCGTAAGTCTCCTCGAAGCGGAACGCATTGCCTTGTCAGATCCTCACTGGCGACGTTGGGTCGAACGCCACAAAAGCGGTGTGCCGCTCACACCATGGCGGGATAATTCCGGGATTATGTAGATGCCACCCCCGCCGGCCGCGCCCGGCGGCAGCTTTGCGGCCAGCAATGGAAGATCGTTGACCTTCGAAATGCGCTACTACCGGTCGTTGACATTAGGCTCGAATGTCAAGCAATAATATCCGCAGCGGACCACGCGGGATCGCACGTCAAAGAACACGTAGACCGTAGCGTGGCATTGTCGCGAGTGCATTCGAGCGCGAGTGTTCAAGCGCGTTCAGAAAACGAAGCACCTTCATGGATGCCGACGGACCGATTGTCACTCCTCTCACTCGCCTGCTCGGTATTCGCCATCCAATCGTGTCGGCCCCGATGGGGCGTGCATCACGGCCGGAACTTGCCGCAGCAGTGACCAACGCCGGGGGCCTCGGCGGGCTTGGGTTCAGTTGGGACAGCCCGCAGCGCATCGAAGAGCTAGTCGGTGCCGTGCGGCGGCTTACTGATGATGCTCCCTTCCTCGCCAACTTCGTCCTTGAATGGGATCAGCACCAGAGGATGGAAACTGCGCTATCGGCCGGCGCTCGGATCGTCTCCTTCTTCTGGGGTGACATCGCGCCCTACATGGATCGTGCAAAAGCCGCGGGTGCGCTGGTCGTTCACACCGTCGGGACTCCGGAAGAGGCGCGTAGATCAATTGATCTCGGTGTGGATATTCTGGTCGCGCAGGGCAATGAAGCCGGTGGTCACGTGTGGAGCCAGCTATCAACCATGGTGCTCGTGCCACTTGTGGCCGATGTGGCCGGGAAGGTGCCCGTTCTCGCGGCTGGTGGAATTGCCGATGGGCGAGGCCTTGCTGCGGCTCTCATGCTGGGCGCGTCAGGTGTATGGCTCGGCACACGGTTTCTTGCGTCGACTGAAGCGGCTTGTCACGCCGATTACAAGCGGCGTCTCATCGAAGCTGCCGCGAGTGACACGATCGAGACCACTCTTTTTGACGGAGGCTGGCCGGATGCACCGAGCCGCGTGCTGCGGAACCGCACGGTCGAGGCATGGGAAGCGGTGGGGCACCCCGAGTCCGGTTCGAGACCTGGGGAGGGCGAAGAGATTGGCCGCACTCCCGATGGCAACCCAGTGCGGCGCTACTCGTTCGCCAGCCTTCTCAGTGGAGGTCAGGGGGAAATCGACGACTTCGCCATTTACGCGGGCGAGTCCGTCGGATTGGTGCATGAGATTCTACCAGCGTCTGACATTGTCAGAGCCTTGATCGAGGATGCAGCACAGATCATGGCGCAGCGAGCCGGTCATCGCAGCGACTGCTCGACAAAGGGCTGAGAGGACGGCGTGGGTGTAATTCTGATGGGAGATTGAAGCAGTCGTGGCATACGAAGCTACGATCTTGTGGCGTCTGCTACATTATTCCGGATAGTTCCACGGAAGCAGCAAATCAACACAGATGAGCGCTGTCGCAAATTCGCACGCACTCACATGGCAGCCAATCATCAAGCCTCGCTAATCTACAAGATGGCGGTGTACTGAAAGTGCGCTAGCGTGCGAACTTCGACACGTGCGATAATGGGATTACAGTCTAGATCTCAAACATGGGGTAATCGCGGAGCGAGTCGCCCTGAAGCCGGAAGCGGTCACATATTGAAGAGCGGGTGGTTGTTCCCCGATAGG
>NZ_JAMYTD010000097.1:0-1852 GCF_040322255.1 Mesorhizobium sp. M0166
GCCTCCACTCCAGCCAGCATCTTGAATCACAAAACAGATAAATCTGGAATCCCCTTTGATTCCGTCAAAGGGGGAACCGCTCTAGAGCGTGATCCCGAACCGAAGGTCCGCGTTAGCGAAAAGTGGAATCCGGTTTTCGGAAAAGATCATGCTCAAACAAAAAGTTAGAACGTACGCTTACTGGATGTCGTCGCTCTCGTCCTCGTCGGGGCTGGCGCAGCTTACATTGCCTTCCGCGCAGGTCGAATCGGCAGTGAGCTGCTTGGTGCGGTCGTCGGTCAGCCGTGTCAGGCATTCCGATATCAGCATCGGATAGATCGAGCCGCCTTCGCTGTCCGCGGCGGAATAGCTGCATTCCGCGTCGCGAAATGCGATCCACGCGCGCTGCGCCGTCTGCAACAGCTTCCTGGCTTTTGCATCGCCTCCGCCGATGAGATCCTGGTAGGCCTTGTTGAGCTTGGCGTCGGCGGATTTGGTGTCCGCGTCGGCGCAGATGTTCATCATCTGCTGGCTGTCGTCGTTGCGGTCGCATTCCTGCGCATAAGCAACAGAGCCTGCCGCGAGGACGACAAGACAGGCGGACACAAGAATTCGGCGCATGATGATCTCCAATTCGCAACCGCATCATTCCAGCCGGTTCAATCACGCGCCGCAAGGCGCCAGTGGCGGATATTTGATGATACGAAACGGTCCGTATCGTTTAGGTAACGCGCTTGCGGTTGACACGGGCAACGCTCCTCGTCTATGAGCCTCGCACAGTTCAAAGGCGCGTCGGTGGGCGCGCCTTAATAATTCGGCCCGGGACAGGGCCCAGACCGACGGGCAAGACCATGAAGATCAAGAATTCGCTCAAGGCGTTGAAGGCGCGTCACCGTGACAACCAGCTGGTTCGTCGCAAGGGCCGCGTCTACATCATCAACAAGACCGCTCCGCGCTACAAGGCGCGCCAGGGTTGAGTTTTCGACCGGAGGCTGCGCGCCTCCGTTCGCATGATACGCCTCTCACGCTAAATTCAGTTTGACGATCCGGCGTCGGGGGCTAGATTCCCGCGATGCGGATTCTTTTTGCATTTTTCACGGCTTTCCTCGTTTCCGGCGCTGTCTCGCTGCCGGCCTGGGCTGAAGATCCGACTACAACTCCGCCGACAGCACCTCCGGTCGTCAAGACGAAACAGGCGCGGCTCGATCAGCTGTTTGCCGATCTCAAGCGCGAACGCAATGAAAAGGCGGCCGAGCGCATCGCCGGGCGCATTGGGAACGAGTGGTCCCAGTCGGGCAGCGCCTCGATCGACCTGATGATGCAATGGTCGCAGAAGGCAATCGAAAACCAGAAATTCGATGTCGCGCTCGATTTCCTCGATCAGGTGGTGACTTTGCAGCCGACCTATGCGGAAGGCTGGAACCGGCGCGCCACTGTTCATTTCATGATGAAGAACTACGGGAAGTCGATGGCGGACATCGACCGCACCCTGCAGCTCGAACCTCGCCATTTCGGCGCGCTTTCGGGCCTGGCCCAGATCATGGCCGAAACCGGCCACAAGCAGTCGGCGCTCGAAGCCTGGCAGCGTGTTCTCGGCATCTATCCAATGATGCGCAGCGCCCAGGACCAGGTCGGCGCACTTTCCGAGGAGCTTGCCGGCGAAGGCATTTGAGACCAGTAAAGGAGTAGGGGTAGGGGAGTAGGGGAATAAGGGAGTAAGGCAGTATGTGAGTGGTGCAGATTGCATTGTGGAACGCACTCTGGAACACATGCCCCTACTCCCCTACTCCCCTACTCCCCTACTCCCCTACTCCCCTACTCCCCTACTCCCCTACTCCCCTACTCCCCTACTCCCCTACTCCCCTACTCCCCT
>NZ_JAMYTD010000098.1:0-1559 GCF_040322255.1 Mesorhizobium sp. M0166
CACGTAGCTTATATGAGGAGTGTCAAGGCCTTTAGGGCTCCGCTTTTTTGGGTCCGTTGGTTTTACGGTATCCATGGTCTGAGCCCGATTGCATGACGCGGCTCGTTTCCCGAGCCAGATCCAACTTATATACGGTCGCTGTTCGAAACAGCGGCACCAACATCCCGCTTGCGGCGGACAGGGGCTCAGGAAGACGAGACCATTCTGAGACAACGGCGATTGAAGCCACGCTACGTGCCGGTTCGTCCACCTCGGATCCGCCAGGACTGATCAGATCCTGGAAGATGGCAGAATTCGATGGGTGTAGCGCATCAGGCGACCGTCATGATCGCTCCCTCGATGACAACGCCGGCGTTAATGTATTTCCACAGCGCCACGAGCAGCTTGCGGGCCAGCGCCACGATCATTGTCTTCTTC
This sequence comes from Mesorhizobium sp. M0166, assembly GCF_040322255.1. Taxonomy (NCBI): domain Bacteria; kingdom Pseudomonadati; phylum Pseudomonadota; class Alphaproteobacteria; order Hyphomicrobiales; family Phyllobacteriaceae; genus Mesorhizobium; species Mesorhizobium sp. M0166. The sequence goes on from NZ_JAMYTD010000098.1 coordinate 418, forward strand.
AGCCGGCCGTTGTTCTGCTTCACCCGCTCCTTGAACCATAAGGTGAGCGCTGACTGCGGTTGATGGCGCACCCATAGCCAGGCCATCTGGACCAGCGTCGTTCGCAGAGTCGGATTGCCAGATTTCGACACCCCCTGCTCGTGATCGATCGCCCCACTCTTCCAGGGCGTCGCCGCCAGGCCGGCATAGGCGGCAACCTGACGTCGGTTGTCAAAATGACGCGACAGCCCCTCCGACCAGAGGACAATGGCGAACTCCGGCCCGATGCCTTTCAGGTTGAGCAGCATCGCCGGTGCTGGCGAGACGGCCTGCGCAGCAGCGAGCATGGCATCGCGTTCGGCCTCGACCGCCTTGATCTGCTCCAGTAGCAGTTCCAGTCGATCGAGTTCCCGGCCGATCTGCGCCTTCAAATGTGCGGGCAAGGGCCGGCCGTCGCCGGTCTGAAGCGCCGCCAGTTGCTTGCGCCGATCGCGGCGCAACGGCTCGTAGCCGGATACGCCCTGGCTGAACAGCAGGCCCTTGATGCGGTTGACGTGGCGCACGCGCTCGTTCGTCAATGCCTTGCGCTCACGCGAGATGCGGCGGCGGTCCTCTTCCTCGGGCATCGGTACCCGTAGCATCGCGCACACCCGCGGTTCACCCCGCTTATAGGCCAGCAATGCCCGAACCAGCGCCTCGCCGTCGATCTTGTCGGTCTTTGCCCGGCGCCGCCGGCGCGCGGTCGCAATCGACGCCGGATCGACGACGTGGCTTTCGATCCCCTCGGCCTGTAGCACGCGGTGGATCCAGAAGCCGTCGAGCCCGGCCTCCTGGATCACGATGATCGGAAAGTGCCGCCCGGTCCGCGCTTGCGCCTTCCTGTTGAGCTCGGCAAATCGCGCCAGCATGCCGGCGACATCGCCGGCCGCCACCGAATGTTTCGACATCTTCTCGCCGCCACCCGGCGACAGCGAGGTGATCAACCATTTCGAGCGACTCAATTCCAACGAGACGAAAATTGCGCCAAGATCGGTGCGGATAGCGGTCGGCGCTTTGGATTGGTGAGCTGCTACGGGCATGCTTGCCTCCAGGGTAAGGTGTTGATTACGCGACCTGACCTTGCCACAGCGCAGGTCGCTATCCACCCTCCTCATAGGATCTGA
>NZ_JAMYTD010000099.1:0-1535 GCF_040322255.1 Mesorhizobium sp. M0166
TAGTACTACTGCGTCATAAATTGCGAGCCTGACGCGGACTGTCCATTGCCCTTATGCAGCACGGACATCGTTGCAGACGGTTGGCCAGGGCCACAGTCAGGCGTCGCCTGAGGGTTGGGATCGAGGTCGGGACGTGCCGCTCTGGTCGGATCGGAGGATCTGCGGGGTCGATAACCGTCGGGAAGACCAGGTGTTTGGCGGCCCTGGGCGCGAGTTGGAGTTGAGGGGGGAATCGTCTCCCTCAGAGAGACCAAGAAGCCATAGGCGGCGATACAGAGGCTGGCGTGGTGGTGGAAGCCCCGCCACCCTCGGCCTTCGTAGTGGCCCAGTCCCAGTTCCTGCTTGAGTTCCTGATAGTCTCGCTCGATCCGCCAACGCAGCTTGGCGGCGTCGACCAACTGGGTGATCGTAGCGTCGGCCGGCAAGGTGGAGAGCCAATACTTGCTCGGCTCGACCTCGCCTTCAGGCCACTCGATCAGGAGCCACTCTTCGGCGTGAGCCTCGGGCCGATTGTAGTCCCTGGATGCCGGCCGCAAGCGCACGGCGGCGAAGCGGGAATTGAGCTCGGTGTTGGTTCCTTCACGCCAGGCGATCGTGCGCCAAGTCTCGGCCTCGAACTCCTCGGCCAGGGCCTTGGCCGAGATCGGCTTGTGATTGTCGGTTCGGCCGACTCGAGACGGCGGCCGGCCTCTTCCGCTCCAAGGCTTGGGCGGCAGCGGGCTCTCGCCTGGGCGCCAGACGCTGAGTGTGGGCTGAACGCCGACAACATAGGTCAGACCGAGCTCGGACAGGCCCGCGCGGAAACCGCCGTCGGCGCCATATCCGGCGTCGGCCAGAACCACGCCGGGCGCGACGCCTTCGGCCTTGGCCGTCCTGATCTGCTCGAGCGCGATCTGCGGCTTGGTCCGGAACGTGATCTCTGCCGGAATCTTGGCCTTCTTGCGTTGTTCCGGATCCTCCGCCCAGCTGTGCGGGAGATACAATTCGTAGGCGATCGGAAGCGAGGCTGCGTCATTTGCGATCGATAGGCTAACCGCAATCTGACAGTTGTCCTGCTTGCCCAACTGGCCGCAATACTGGCGCGCTACGCCCACCGAGTGCTTGCCCTTCTTGGGAAAGCCGGTGTCGTCGACGATCCACGCCCGGATCGGTCCACGCTGCTCGATCTGTGGAAGAACCCAGTCGCGAACCCGCGCTAGCAAGGCCGCGTCCGACCACGGCGCCTGTCCCACGAAATGCAGCAGAGACTGATGCTTGGCCGACACCCGCGACGGCGCCGTGACGGCCGCCAACGGCTCCACGCTCTTGCGCTCAATCGGCATCAGAAGTCCGAGGCAATAATCCTTCAGCGGCTCAGCTCGGTCGGCGTGGCCGATCACCCCGATCAAAGCATCGACATAGGCGTTGAACGCGGCTTCACTCTCGGCTGTCCAGTCGGGCATGGCGGGGCGCTTCCCTGATCACGAAGCAGCACCCTAACAAATCCGCGACCAGCGCGAATCCCCTTGCAGCCGCGACTTTCTGACTCAGTAAGA
>NZ_JAMYTD010000100.1:0-1512 GCF_040322255.1 Mesorhizobium sp. M0166
CTAGTTTCCGTCCACAAACGCCCATTTTGGTGAGCGTTTACAGAGGTTTGCCGCAGGAAGAAACGTCGTTTGCGGTACCGGCCGACGCGAAGTCCAGTGGATCGCGCCAGAAAGAACTCGCCGAACGGAAGTTAGTCATGGCTATGGAGCCGGCGCCTGCCGGCGGGCTGCTGACCCGCGCAATGGCTCGACGTCAGGTCGGCTTGAGGCGCGTGAAGACGACGAGATTGTAAGCCACGACCGAGGACCAGACGTAGCTCTTGAAGTGATCAAGGCCGCGCCAGGTGCAGCGCGCCAAACCGTAAGCGCGCTTGAGGCATGAGATGTCGGCCTCGATGCCGGCACGGAAGTTACGCAGCTTGCGATAGACCCAATTGCTTCTGACCATGTCCTCGATCCTGAGGCCGGCTTTCTTGTGGAATGCCATGTCGCGGACGCCCAAGGTCAAGGCTGTAGCCAGATTGTCGCGACTGGCAAAGCCGCCGTCGGCCGCCGCCTGCCCCGGCGCTTGACCCCAGATGCCGATGTGGCGTTCCAGCATCGGCAGCAATCGATCGCTGTCGCGCGGATTGCCCGCCTCGATCACCAGATCGAGGATCATGCCGCTCCTGCCGGTGGTCAGGTTGAGCTTGTGGCCGTATTCGGTGTCGCGGCTGCCCTTGACGATGATATCGGCATGGGGCTCGAACAGGCTGACCAGCTTGTCGCTGGCCGGCACCAACTCGCCGGCCAACACCCGCCGCTCACTCTGTGTGATGATGCGTTCGATCAGCGGCCGATAGTGGCAGACCTGGGCCTGCCACAGTTCGATGAGCGGACTGCCCGCCGCGACCAACCGCTCGGTCGCTTGCTGCAGGTATGCCAATGTCGCGCGGGTGATTGCGATCAGTTCCCGGTAGAGTTGGAACCGATTTGGTCGACCGCGTGTGAACTGGATCTTGCGGGCACGCCTCTTAGCCGCCCGACAATGATCATGCCATGGTGAGCGGGCACCACCGGTCAACACATCGGCCTGCTTCAGAAGGCGCACCATGACGCGCACGGCATCCCAAAGCAGGCTGCTGTCGCTCGGCTCATGCATAAGTGCCGAGGTCACGGTGCTGTCCAGCCGCACGACCGCGCCATCTTCGAGCTTCGCCTGCCGAGCGCCCGACAGCAGTGCCCGATTGATCTGCTCCCAGGTCTCGGGCCGGATCGCACTGATCGTCTTTTGCAGCACCGACTTCTGCGGGCTCCATGACCACGGCAGCCGCGCAAAGGCGCGGAACGAGGCGGAGTCCTCGAGATGGAACGCCAGTTCCTGATAGCTCAGTTGCCGGTATTGCTTCAGCAGCGCACAGCGCAGCACCGCTTCGGCGGGCAGGCCTTGCCGTCCGGTGGCCTTGACACAGACCCGAACCAGATCGCGGGCCACCAAACCAAGTAGATCGCAATGCTCATCCAGCCATTGCGACATCGCCTTCAACTCGTGGCCGATCTCGTGTGTGGCGAAAAGATCGAATATGCTGGCTT
>NZ_JAMYTD010000101.1:0-1482 GCF_040322255.1 Mesorhizobium sp. M0166
TTGACGCAAGGCGCCTGCGCTTACCGCGTGGACATTGACGGCGCCAAGTGGCGTCGCAGCGGCCACGATCGCCGTGCGGCAGGCTCGCACGACCGCAACCGGCGTACCGGGTTTCGCTGTCAGTGGTCCCGGAGATCCAAAGGGATACCCGTTGGTGGAGTCACCGTCACCGGCTTTGGAAGGCCTGAGGACGGGTGGCAAGACGATGGATTGCCCAGCGGTCTTGGCAGAGGCAGGGGCCGTCGCTGCAGTCGAACTGTCGGGTGCGGTAGCCGCTTCGTTTTCGGCGGACGGATCGTCGCCCACAGTGGCACTTGTGCTTGTATCACCAACGTTGCCGCTGGCACCAACGCCTGCGTCGACTGATCCGTCATCTGCCCCGACCGAAGCTCCAACATTTGCTCCGCCTACGCCGTCGACGCTCGTGCCCGCCCCCACAGATACGCCTTGCGAACCGGCGCTCACTCCAGCACCGACCCCGACACCGCCCGCCCTACCGCCCACGCCTGCTTCAAGAGCCGAGGCAGGCCCAACTGTGATCCCGATCGTCAACGCGGCCGCTACATACTTCTTCATTGTCGTCTCGCTCCCTAGTCTTCACTGGCGCGGCTCGAGCTTTTTGATGGCCGTGTTGGAAGCAATACTGCGGGAAGAGGTACGGTTGCGAGCAGAACGGTTTGCGGCGGCTTTTGGACCTTCATTTTCTGTTTTTTCGGCAAGCCCGGTTTACGGGCTGGTTGGGCGTCCGAACGCGATAACCTACTTGCAAGTGCGGGGGTACGCGCTTTCGGCGCGCGCTCCACAGCCGCAGTGCGACGCTTACCCTTGACGATATCAATTGCCTCACGCGCGGCACTGAGGCTGCGGGCTAGACCGATAGCCCTTTCACGCTCTTGGTCGAGCGCCGCACTCAATTCTACCGAGTTCTGCTTTAAAGCATCGCGTTGCTGGCGAACAATATCGAGGTCACGTACGGCTGAATCTGCTCGTTCGCGTCCCAGCTCGAGTGTTTCTCGAGCCTGCTTTAGAGCGGCCTCGGCCGCCTGTCGGTCCCTTATGGCGTTCGCCTGCTCGACGGCTGCCAGCTTTGCGCCTGCCTTAAGAGCATCGATAGTTTGGCGAGCCGTGGTAAGTTCTTGCTCCAAGAGCTCGACCTTGTGCCGCTCGTCATCAAGCGTTCGCTTCGCAGCAAGCTGGGAGGCGTCCATAGAGGGGTGCGCTCCAGGCGCGGCAGCCTCCTCGCTGTTCCAGAGACTGGCTTCGGCCCTGTAGCTTTCGATAACGCGCTGCGCCGTCTCCAGATCGAGCCCGAGCGCTTCCTCTGTTCGCTGCTGCTCTTTCAGCGTTTGTGCTTGCTGAGCCACCGTCTCTGCCAGTAGGTGTGCCTGGGCGCTTAGCTCACGGACGCCGCGCTGCATAACCTCTAGCTCCGCTCGTGCTGCGGCCAATTCGCGGCGTAAAGCCTCCTCATGCTCGCCGAGC
>NZ_JAMYTD010000102.1:0-1466 GCF_040322255.1 Mesorhizobium sp. M0166
GCACGGCTGACCGCGGTGGTGAAGATGCTGGAGAGGGCGCGCTTCGGCAGCCGCTCCGAAAGGTTGCGGACCGGTGCGCTGAGCGAGGAGCAGTATGCGCTGGTCTTCGACGAGATCGAAACCGGCGTGGCGGCCATCGAAGCGCAGATGGAGAAGTCTGCGGGCGGCTCGAAAGCGAAGCGCGCTCCGCGTCCTCGTAAAGGCTTTGCGGCCCATCTCGAACGGGTCGAGGTGGTTATCGAGCCCGAAACGCCTGCTGGCTGCGAAGCGCTGGAAAAGATCCTGATCGGCGAGGACGTCTCCGAACGGCTCGATGTCACCCCGGCGAAGTTCCGGGTGATCGTCACGCGTCGCCCCAAATATGCCTACAAGGGCTGGGACGGCGTTATCCAGGCAGCCGCTCCCGCCCGCATCATCGAAAGCGGCATTCCGACCGAAGCGCTGCTGGCGCAGATCGCAGTGTCCAAATACGCCGATGGCCTGCCGCTCTACCGCCAGGAAGCGATTTATGCCCGCGATCAGGTCGAGATCGACCGGTCACAGATGGCGCAGTGGATGGGCAAGGTCGGCTTCGAGCTCGAGCCGCTCGCCGATTACGCACTGACCCGCATCAAGCAGGGTGAGCGGGTCTTTGCCGATGAGACCACCCTGCCAACGCTGGCCCCAGGATCGGGCAAGGCCAAGACGGCCTACCTCTGGACCTATCTGCGCGATGATCGGCCGTTCGGTGGCAGCGGACCGCCCATCGTCGCCTACCGCTTCGAAGACAGCCGTGCCGGCGAATGCGTCGCCCGCCATCTGGACGGCTATCGCGGCATCCTGCAGGTCGACGGATACGCCGCCTATAACCGGCTGGCCCGATCGGATCGGGGCAATGACGGCGTGACGCTGGCGGCGTGCTGGTCGCACGTGCGGCGCAAGTTCTACGAACTGCATGCCGCAGGCTCCTCCGTTATCGCCTCGCAGACGGTGGCGCAGATGGCCCCGCTGTGGGCCGCCGAGGAGGCCGTGCGCGGCCAGGACCCGGTACTTCGGATAGCTGCGCGTCAGGAGAAATCCGCCGTCGTCGTTGCCGCTCTCTTTGCGCTGTGGGAAAAGGAGCTGCCGAAGCTGTCGGGAAAATCGAAGCCCGCCGAGGCGATCCGCTATGCGCTCGGCCGGCGTGCCGCGCTCGAGTGCTTCCTTACCGACGGCCGCATCGAAATCGACTCCAACACCGTCGAGCGCGCCATCCGGCCACAGACAATTACCCGAAAGAACAGCCTCTTTGCCGGCAGCGACGGCGGCGGACGGACATGGGCCACCATCGCCACGCTGCTGACCACCGCCAAGATGAACCAGATCGATCCGCACGCCTGGCTCACCCAGACCCTCGAGCGTATCGCCAATGGCTGGCCAAACAGCGATATCGAGGCGCTCATGCCTTGGAACTACCAGCGCTGAACGGCATCAGCTACGCGCTTACG
>NZ_JAMYTD010000103.1:0-1428 GCF_040322255.1 Mesorhizobium sp. M0166
TCAAACATGGGGTAATCGCGGAGCGAGTCGCCCTGAAGCCGGAAGCGGTCACATATTGAAGAGCGGGTGGTTGTTCCCCGATAGGATGGAAGTACGGGCTCACGACTGGACGCCGGGCCCAAGCATCGAACGGAGAACAACCATGAGCGAATATATCGGTCTCGACGTGTCGTTGAAAGAGACGGCGATTTCTGTGCGGCGTGGCGGCAAATGGATCTGGCGCGGCAAATGTCCCTCTGATCCGAGTTTGGTCGCGGACGTTCTCCGCAAGCGGGCGCCGGCGGCCAAGCGGGTGGTGTTCGAGACAGGACCCTTGTCGGTGTGGTTCTATCATGCCTTGAGCGCCGAAGGACTTCCGGCGATCTGCATCGACGCCCGGCATGCCAAGGCCGCGCTGGACATGGCGCCGAACAAAACGGACGCAAACGATGCCGACGGCTTGGCGCATCTGGCGGAGGTCGGCTTCTACCGCGAGGTGCGGGTGAAGGGCTATGACAGCATGCTGAGCCGCACGCTGGTGGCCGCGCGGAGCCGGCTGGTCAAGATCACGACCGAGCTCTCCAACCAGATCCGCGGGCTCATGAAGACGTTCGGGCTGATCATTCCGCGAAGCAAGGGCGGCAAGTTCGAAGCCGACGTCCGGCGCCTGCTGGCCGGTCAGGAAGAGCTTGCCCGGATTGTCCTGCCCCTTCTCGAGGCTTGGCTCAGCATGCGCGCCCGCGCTGCTGAACTTGGACAGCAGCTCGTCGCCAACGCCCGGCACAATGACGCATGCCAGCTGTTGATGTCGATTCCCGGCGTCGGCACCATCACTGCGACTTCATTCATCGGCGCCATCGAGGATCCATCGAACTTCAAGACATCGCGCGCTGTCGGCGCGTGGCTGGGTTTGACAACCCGACGCTATCAATCCGGCGAAGTCGATTATGATGGTCATATCTCGCGGCGTGGGGATCCTCACCTGAGAGGGCTTCTCTATGAGGCCGCAGTCGTGATCCTTACGCGCAGCCGGGCTGACAGCAGTCTGCGCACATGGGGGCTGAAGCTGCGTGAGAAGATCGGCTTCAAGCGGGCAGCTGTCGCTGTCGCCCGCAAGCTCGCTGTCATCATGCATGCGATGCTAAAATCCGGTGAGTTGTTCAACCGGGAAGAAGCCATCGTGGCCTGACCATAAGGAAGTTCGAATGCGCCTACCCGAGGCGTAACGAGACGTCCCTGCCAGGACGTGGGCCGAGCCATTCCGCTGTGTCAGTTGCATCGTTGGCGGCACTACGCTCGCGATTGCGTTTCAAACCTTGGAAGGCTCCATCCCTCGCGAAGCCCATCATGCGGCGGCTTCATGTCGACCGCGAAGACGACCGTGCTCCCGGCAAACGACGCCTCAATACAAATTTGGGCTTGCATTTTGGTCCGCGATTAGACGACTGA
>NZ_JAMYTD010000104.1:0-1321 GCF_040322255.1 Mesorhizobium sp. M0166
TGAACCGCCCCGGGTTTTCCGGAGGCCGTTTCGTTTGAGTCACGCGGCTATGGCTGGTTCATCCAACATGGCGTAGTAGCGTTCCTCGGCTTCGGCCGGCGGGATGTTGCCGATGGGCTCCAGCAGCCGGCGATTGTTGAACCAGTCGACCCATTCGAGCGTGGCGAACTCGACGGCCTCGAATGAGCGCCAGGGTCCGCGTCGATGGATCACCTCGGCCTTGTAAAGACCGTTGATCGTTTCGGCGAGAGCATTGTCGTAAGAGTCGCCGACACTGCCCACCGAAGGTTCGACGCCGGCCTCCGCCAGGCGCTCGGTGTATCTGATGGAGACGTATTGGCTGCCTCTATCGCTGTGATGGATGAGCCCGCCTCCCTGCACGGGCCGCCGATCATGGAGAGCCTGTTCCAGAGCGTCCAGAACGAAGCTGGCATGCGCCGTCCGGCTCACCCGCCAGCCGACGATCCTTCGCGCATAGGTGTCGATGACAAAGGCGACATAGACGAAGCCCGTCCAGGTCGCGACGTAGGTGAAGTCGGAGACCCACAGCATGTTCGGCGCCGGGGCATGGAACTGGCGATTGACGTGATCGAGAGGGCATGGTGCCGCCTTGTCGCTCACCGTGGTGCGGATCGGCTTGCCGCGGATGATGCCTTCGAGGCCCATGGCCTTCATCAGGCGGGCAACCGTGCAGCGGGCGACATCGAAGCCCTCGCGTTGCAACTGCCGCCAGATCTTGCGAACGCCGTAGACGCGGAAGTTAGCCTCGAACACGCGTCGGACCTCATCCTTCAAAGCCTCATCCCGCTTCACCCGAGCCGACAGCCGGGAGGGATCGATGCGCTTGGCGACATGGTCGTGGTAGGTCGACGGGGCGATCGGCAGCACCTTGCAGATCGGCTCGACCCCATGCGCCTCGCGGTGATCGTCGATGAACGCGATCATGGCTTGAACCGGCGGTCGAGCTCCGCCTGGGCAAAATACGCGGAAGCCTTGCGAAGGATCTCGTTGGCCTGGCGAAGCTCGCGGTTCTCGCGTTCCAAAGCCTTGAGTTTCGTCGCCACATCCGTAGGCACACCGGCTCGCACGCCACTGTCGCGCTCGGCCTTCTTCACCCACTCATGCAGCGTCTGCGCCGTGCAGCCGATCTTGGCGGCGATCGACGAGACCGCCGCCCACCGCGAGGCATGCTCGCCTTCGTGATCCAGAACCAGCCGCACCGCACGGGCTCGGACCTCGGGAGAGAACTTGTTGGTCGTCTTGCTTGTCATGGCTCCACCTTCTCAGGAGTTGGAGCCTCCGATCAACCCGGGGCGGTTCA
>NZ_JAMYTD010000105.1:0-1291 GCF_040322255.1 Mesorhizobium sp. M0166
GAGCAGCCATGAAGTATTTTGCCGGACTTGACGTGTCTTTGGAAGATACCGCGATTTGCGTGGTCGACGCGGCTGGGCGGATCGTGAAGGAAGCGCGCGCGGCGAGCGAGCCGGAGGCGTTGTGCAACGCCCTGCGGAAAGTCGATCTGCCGCTGGAGCGGATCGGGCTGGAAGCGTGTTCGCTGACGGCCTGGCTTCACGACGGGCTGTGCGCCGGCGGCCTGCCGGCTATCTGCATCGAGACGCGGCGGGCCAATGCGGCGATGAAGACGATGCCGAACAAGACGGATCGGAATGACGCCCGGGCGCTGGCGCAGATCATTCGCACCGGCTGGTATCGGCAGGTGCATGTGAAGAACCGGCGGTGCCGGCTTTGGAGATCTCTCCTCGTCACCCGCCGCACGGTGCTGAATGAAATGCGCACCATCGAGAACGTGATCCGGGCGATCCTGCGGGAGGCCGGCATCAAGCTGGGCAGGCCGTCGCGAACCGCCTTCGCCGGTCGTGTGCGCGAGTTGGCCGGCACAGATCCGGTTGTAATGCCGCTGGTTGAGCCGCTGCTAACGATCCTCGCCACAATGCTGGGAGAGTTCGTCCGCCTGACGAAGCAGGTTCTCGGTCTCGTTCGCAAGGAAGAGGTCTGTCGGCGGCTGATGAGCGTTCCAGGTGTCGGGCCGATCACCGCGCTCTCCTTCCGCGCCACGATCGACCGGCCGGACCGCTTTCGCCGCTCGCGGGACGTCGGCGCGCATCTGGGACTGACCCCGGCGCGCTACCAGTCCGGTGAGACCGATATCCAGGGCAAAGTTAGCCGCTGCGGGGACGAACTGGCCCGCACAGCGCTTTACGAAGCAGCTCATACGCTGCTCGTGCGCAGCAAGAAATGGTCGAGCCTGCGCGCGTGGGGCATGAACGTCGCCAAGCGGCGCGGTATGGCGCGAGCCCGTGTCGCGGTTGCCCGAAAGCTCGCCGTCATCCTCCATCGCATGTGGAGCGACGCGACCGAGTTCCGCTACAGCAAGGAACCCGGTCTCGTATCGGCATGAAACGGACAACGGACAAATGAAGAAAGAGTTTCGCCCACAAGGGTGATCCTGGATCGTTCCCGTGGGGACGATGGGCAAGGCGATCTCGTTAGCAGGCACGATCCTGGGGCAAACTTTCCAAGGTCGTTCAACAGATTGAGACGCCTCGCTCTCCTGACCCCATCATGCGGCGGCCCTGCGCCGACCGCGAAGAGAAGCGAGTGACCCGCGGGGCGACACGGTCCGAAAAAACGAAACAGGAGCTT
>NZ_JAMYTD010000106.1:0-1221 GCF_040322255.1 Mesorhizobium sp. M0166
CTATCGCATTCACACATCTGGGTTGCGCTTTGCGGCGAAGCTCGATTCTATTTCGGCCGGAAAAGCCGAAGGAGGGTTGAATGACCGGGATCGAGTACGGGCTGGGGCAATTTGGTGACCTGCGCCTGGAAAAAGGGGGGCCTGCTTGCATCGGGCGCTGGTGGCGCGGCCTGGATCGTGTATCCGGCGGCTCGGCGGCAAGCGGGCGGCCGAAATGCAGTTTACGCGGTTTTTGCGCAATCCCTCGGTAACGGCGACGGAGATGTCGCTGCATGCTGGACGACTGACCGGTCGTCGCGCGGCCGGCCGCGATATCGTCGCGGTGCAGGACACGTCGGAACTGGTGCTGGGTTCGCGGCGGGCGCGGGCCGATTATGGCCCGGTCGGCAAGGGCAATGCGGCAGGCTTGCTGCTGCACCCGGTTCTGGCGGTCGAGGCCGGCACGGGAGCCATGCTGGGCCTGGTCTCGATGCAGATATGGAACCGCAGCGCGGAGGAACTGGCGCCGCGGCGCCAGCGGGCGACAGCCAACAAGGAATCGCGGCGCTGGATCGACGCGACCAGGCAGGCCGGCGCGGTTCTGGAAGAGGCGGCCAGCATCACTATGGTGTCGGATCGCGAGAGCGACTTTTACGAACTCTTCGCCGAACGTCCGCACAATGTCGACCTGATCGTGCGGGCCTGTCAGAACCGGCGCATCGAGGCCGCGCAAGAAGAGCCCGGCTTGCTGTTCGCCTTCATCGACGCCCAGCCGGAGCAAAGCCGCTTTGAAGTGACCATCCCCGCCGCGCCCGGGCGACGCGCACGGGATGCCAAGCTGGCAGTGCGTTACGCGCCGGTGACGGTGCGGCGCCCACTCAACGGGGCCGATCCGGTGTTGCCCGAGACCATCGGTTTGACACTGGTCGATGTTCGCGAGGTGTCGAAGCCGAAAGACGGCAACGAGCCGGTGCATTGGCGCTTGCTGACCACCCACGGTGTCGCCACCGTGGCCCAGGCACGCCGTGTCGTCGACCTCTACCGCTCGCGTTGGGTCATCGAAGAGTTCTTCCGCATCCTCAAGACAGCAGGCTTCGATATCGAGGCAGCCGACATCGGCGATCCGCACGCCATGATCAACTTCGTCGCCGCTGCCAGCGTCGCCGCCGTCACCATCAAGCAGCTCGTCCAGGCTCGCGACGGCAACACCGATCAGCGGCTCAGCGATGCTTTCGATCCCGA
>NZ_JAMYTD010000107.1:0-1070 GCF_040322255.1 Mesorhizobium sp. M0166
CGCCCGTCGCTTCACCGGCCCAGCAGGGCACAACCCACGCCGGAAACGAACTCAAAACTGGATAGAAACTGGGGGCAACGTCAGCCGGCCCAAATATGCCTGCCGCGCCTGCGAGGACGTTGTCGTGCAAGCTCCGGCGCCCGCAAGGCTGATCGAGGGTGGTCTTCCGACCGAGGCAACGGTCGCCCAGGTGCTGGTCTCAAAATATGCCGATCACCTTCCGCTCTATCGTCAGGCGCAGATCTACGCCCGGCAGGGTGTCAATCTCGATCGCTCTACGCTCGCCGACTGGGTCGGCCGCGCCGCCTGGCACCTGCGTCCAGTGCATGAGCGGCTGCTTGGCAAGCTGAAGTCCTCGCCAAAACTCTTCGCCGACGAGACGACCGCGCCGGTGCTCGATCCCGGCCGCGGCAAGACGAAGACAGGTCAACTCTGGGCCTATGCCCGCGATGATCGACCATGGGAGGGGAGCGACCCGCCGGGCGTCGCCTATGTCTATGCGCCGGACCGAAAGGCCGAGCGTCCGATCGCTCATCTCGCAGGCTTCACCGGAATCTTGCAGGTCGACGGCTATGGCGGCTATCGCGTGCTGGCCGACAAAAGCGGCGTCACGCTCGCCTTCTGCTGGGCGCATGTCCGTCGGCGCTTTTATGAACTGGCAGCAGCCGGTCCCGCGCCGATCGCCAGCGAGGCGCTGAGACGGATCGCCGAACTCTACAAGATCGAGGATGACATCCGTGGCCGATCGGCCAACGAGCGCCGCGCGATGCGTCAGGACAAAAGCCGCGCCATCGTCGCCGATCTCGAACCCTGGCTGCGTGAGAAGCTCGGCCTGATCAGTCAGAAGACCAAGCTCGCAGAAGCAATCCGCTACACGCTCTCACGCTGGGAAGGCCTCTCGCGCTTCCTTGACGACGGCCGCATCGAGATCGACAGCAACACCGTCGAACGCTCGATCCGTCCGATCGCGCTCAACCGCAAGAACGCGCTCTTCGCAGGCTCTGACGATGGTGCTTCATACTGCTCATCCCGTCATGCTGTTGAAAGATCGAGTAGATTTGGCTGGCGCT
>NZ_JAMYTD010000108.1:0-1054 GCF_040322255.1 Mesorhizobium sp. M0166
GCTAGAGTCTTTCACGTTTTGACGGAAGCGTATCCGGCGTTTGCGAAGTAGTTCTTGCATTCGCCGGGTTCGATCGTCGCAACGAGGTGGCCGATGTGGCGCCAAGTGTCCTCGACGGTACGTTTCTGAGCTTGGCGCATCCAGTGTTTGATTTTGGCAAAGGCCTGCTCGATCGGATTGAGGTCTGGGGAGTAGGGCGGTAGGTACCAAAGCCTGGCGCCGGCAGCCTTGATCATCTGCCTGATCGCCGCCGACTTATGACTTCCCAGATTATCCATGACGACGATGTCGCCGGGTTTCAGCACGGTGATGAGCTGCTGCTCGACATAGGCGCGGAAGCATTGGCCGTTGATTGGCCCGTCGAAGACGCAAGGTGCCGCGAGCCTATCGCTGCGCAGCGCGCCGAGGAAGGTCAGCGTGCGCCAGTGGCCGTGCGGAGCCAGGCCGCGCAGCCGCTTGCCCTTTGGCCCCCAACCGCGCAGCGGAGCCATGTTGGTTTTGATCCAGGTCTCATCGATGAAGACCAGATGCTGCGGATCGAGGCCGGCCTGCCAGGAGCGCCATCGTTGGCGCCTGCGGGCAATATCGGCGCGCGCCTGCTCAAGGGCGAACAGCGTTTTTTTTGAAGCTCAGGCCTTCACGGCGCAGGAACGACCACACCGCGTTGTGCGAGACCTTGACCCCGCGTGCGGCCAACTCGTCCTTCAAACCGTGCAGCGTCAGATGCGGTGTCTCACGTATACGCGTCTCGATGAAGGCACGGTGCGGCTCCAGCAACCTCTTGCGATGTCCACCCATCTTGCCCGGCGCGACCGAGCCGGTCGATTGATGGCGCTGCAACAACTTCACTGCCGTCGAAACCGCAATGCCGAACCGTTTGGCGGCCGACCGGCGGCTCTCGCCACTCATAACCGCCGCCACCACCCGCTCGCGAAGATCATTGGAAAGAGGTCGGGTCATCCGATGCTGGCCTCCACTCCAGCCAGCATCTTGAATCACAAAACAGATAAATCTGGAATCCCCTTTGATTCCGTCAAAGGGGGAACCGCTCTAG
>NZ_JAMYTD010000109.1:0-1028 GCF_040322255.1 Mesorhizobium sp. M0166
GGCTCAGACCATGGATACCGTAAAACCAACGGACCCAAAAAAGCGGAGCCCTAAAGGCCTTGACACTCCTCATATAAGCTACGTGGACCTTGAGGCTCGGGTGCGTCGCGATCATCCGTTGCGCCGTATTCGGACGATTGTGAACGAGGCGCTTTCGGCGTTGGAGCGGGAATTTGCGGCCCTGTACTCGCCGATCGGGCGGCCATCGATTCCGCCTGAGAAGTTGCTGCGGGCGATGCTGTTGCAGGCGTTCTATTCGATCCGCTCGGAACGGCTTTTGATGGAGCGGCTGGAATACGACCTCCTGTTCCGCTGGTTTGTTGGCATCGGCGTCGACGATGCAGCCTGGGACCATTCGGTTTTCTCGAAGAACCGCGACCGGCTGCTGGAGGGCGATATCGCGGCGAAGTCCCTGGCGGCCGTGCTGGCGCAACCCAAGGTGAAGAAGCTTCTGTCGACGGATCACTTCTCGGTCGACGGTACGCTGATCGAGGCTTGGGCGTCGATGAAGAGCGTCAAGCCGAAGGGCGGCTCGGGCGAACCGCCGGCAGACGGCGGTGGACGCAATGTTGGAGCGGACTTCCACGGCGAGAAACGATCGAACGAGACGCATGCCTCGACCACCGATCCCGACGCCAGGCTCTACCGCAAGGGGCGGGGCAAGGAGGCCAAGCTGAGCTTCATGGGACATGGGCTGATAGAGAACCGCCACGGCCTTCGATGGACGAAGTCACCGGCGACGGCTCCGCCGGATTGCTCGACGACGGCACGATCGAGATCACCTTCGCCTATCACAACGGCGACGAGGCTATCCTCAAGGCCAAACGTGATCCTTCTTCAACAGATGGGGTGATTGGGGTCTCGGCCGAGCCTAACTGATGGCGGCTGCTCCTGTCGGGATGTGAGAACGTGGTCGATGTGAATCGCCACAAACATCGGGAAAGAGCAGCCATGAAGTATTTTGCCGGACTTGACGTGTCTTTGGAAGATACCGCGATTTGCGTGGTCGACGCGGCTGGGCGGATCGT
>NZ_JAMYTD010000110.1:0-1010 GCF_040322255.1 Mesorhizobium sp. M0166
CAACCGCGCGCTCACCGCCATCGGCACAGGACAAGATCCCGCCTTGAGGCTGGTTAGGCTTCGCTTACCAAAAAAGATGACGCTTGCGGGGAACACGGGAAGCACAGGCAAGTTCGGTGCGCAGTGGAGGAGATTGCGCCATGAACAATGTCATTTATCTCATCGGCCTCGTCGTCGTCGTGCTTGCGATCCTCTCCTTCCTCGGATTCCACTAGGAGACACCATGCAGGACCAGGACGATCAGGGCCGTCAGACGGCCGATTTCGACACAGCCAGAAGCGAGCTTTCGGAAAGACTACAACGCGAAAAGCAGACCGCGACGGAAGCGCTCCACGATGCGCGTGACGAGATCACCAGGAAAGCCGGCGATTACGCATCGGAAGCAAAGCAAGCATTGTTCAACAAGGCGGAGGGAACGCAGCGCGACGTGAGCGCCAATCTCAAGGCCTTCAGCGGCGCATTGCGCGCGGCAAGCGAGCATCTTGCCAACAATGATCAACGGACCGCTTCGAAATTCGCCCTTGACGCCGCAGGCGGGCTCGAGCGGCTTTCCTCGTCCCTGAAGGACAAGCCTTTCCACGAGGTGCTTGGCGAAATCCAGTCGTTCGGCCGCGAAAACTCGGGGGCTCTGATCGCCGGTTCGGTATTGGCAGGGCTGGCGTTGGGACGGTTCATCAAGAGCTCGCCACCCTCTGCCCAAAGCGGAGCACCGGGCCAGTCGGGAACAGGCCGGGCGACCGAGACGGGTCCTAGTTCGAGTGAGTCGGGGTGGCGATCGGCAGAGCCAGTTGAGCCAGCCCCGTTAAGATCCGATCAATCCGGCGATGACTGGGCCAATGCAAGCCTGGAGCGAAACCCATGACTGACAACCAGGACACTCGCAGCCTGACAACCCTTGTCAGCGATCTGGCACAGCAGGTCACAACACTGCTTCAAACCGAAAGCAGGCTGTTGCGGGCTGAAATGTCGGAAAAGGTAAGCAAGGCCGGCGCCGGCGCCGTGGAGGTAAT
>NZ_JAMYTD010000111.1:0-984 GCF_040322255.1 Mesorhizobium sp. M0166
TGTTTAGTCCCGGCATTTGCTGGAGCGGATTGAGAGTGAAGCGCTCGGGCTGGGAAGCCCATGCCTTGCAGATGAACTCGTAGGGCGTGAGGCCCTTGAGGGTCTTCAGCCTGCGGCCGAAATTGTAGGCCGCGACGAAGTCGGCAAGATGCCGACGCAGTTGGTCGTGATCGTCGTAATGGAAGCGCTTGACGGTTGCGTCCTTGATGGTCCGGTTCATTCTCTCGACTTGACCGTTGGTCCAGGGGTGCTTTGGCTTTGTGGTTCGATGTTCGATATCGTTCTTGGCACAGGCGTATTCGAAGGCATGAGCCCGGAATATCTCGCCATTTGCGATTGCCTCCTTGATCAGCGGAACGGCCGAACCGCCAGCGCCTGGCGTGGTGAACTGGATGCCGTTGTCGGTGAGAACGGTATGGATCCTGTAGGGGACGGCCGCGATCAGGCGTAGCAGAAACTCTTTGGAAATGGCTGTCGGAGCCTTCTCGTGCAGTTCGACGAAGGCGAACTTCGAGGTTCGGTCGATGGCGACGAACATGTGAAGCTTGCCCTGTTCGGTTCGAACCTCCGCGATATCAATGTGGAAGAAGCCGATCGGATAGGCCTTGAACTTCTTCTTCGCCGGCTTGTCGCCCTCGACATCCGGCAATCGGCCGATGCCGTGGCGCTGCAGACAGCGGTGCAATGAAGAGCGCGTCAGATGCGGGATCGTCGGCTGCAACGCGTAGAGGCAATCGTCGAGCGGCAGCAGCGTGTAGCGGCGGAAGGCCACAATAACGGCCTCTTCTTCGGCAGACAGAACCGTCGATCTCGGCTCCCTGGGGCCGGTGGGCAGATCGGCGGTCGAACTTCGCTTCTTCCACTTCGCGACCGTCTTGGGGTTGATGCCATAGCGCTTCGAAAGCGACCTCAGGCTCGCTTCACTATGTTGTATCGCTCGACGGATCGCCTCTGTCGTTGTGGCGCTCCCATGCAGAACCTGGC
>NZ_JAMYTD010000112.1:0-949 GCF_040322255.1 Mesorhizobium sp. M0166
AAAGTTAAAAAACGGGTCTGGGTATTCTTTGCTGAAGGACAGCGTTCCCTGCCCCATCCCCACTACCGAAAAAGATGCGCACCGCGCCGCTCCTTCAAACCCGACATTACCCATGACACGGCTGCGTTCAACCACGTTCGTACCGGCAAAAGGTTTGTGTTGGCGCTATACCCCGGCGTTGTTGCACAAATGACACGATTTGGCCTCACTCCGAAAGCTCCCGTTAACCAACAGCCCTTCGCAAGCCGTTGCAAACAGCGGATTCCGGCGATGGTCGGCCCGAAATGTGACCATGGCCCGAGTCGCGAACCAGGGAATTGCCGCAGAATCGCCACATCGCTGGGCGGCGCTTTGGCGAAGGGTCGATTTTTCAAGGATAATAGCGCCAGCTTGTTGATTGTGCCGGCGCTTTTCTTTATCCACCGGCGCAACGGAGAGGTGGCCGAGTGGTCGAAGGCGCTCCCCTGCTAAGGGAGTAGAGGTCAAAAGCTTCTCGTGGGTTCGAATCCCATCCTCTCCGCCACCCTACGCCCTGCGGGCTTCGGGTGGCAGGCCACCCGAAACCGCATTTTGGGCGTAGGGTGTCGCCCGAAGCTACGAAGTAGCGTAGGGGGACCATGTGGTACGTCTATTTCCTGCAACTTCGTAACGGCGATGTCTACGTCGGGTCGGCCAACGACCGTCGGCGCCGTTTCGAATCGCATCGATCAGGCTATGTGACTTCGACCAAGGCCTATCTGCCTGTAACTTTGAAGTCCTACATCGGGGTTGAAACCGAGGCCAACGCACGGCAACTCGAGCGATATTTCAAGACCGGTTCAGGCAAGGCCTTCGCCAGCAAGCGTTTTTGGCGGACAGGGCCTCACTGACGACCTCAGGACTTATCTGTTTGAAATATAAGTAAAAACAGCCGAACGAGCTGCTTTTTGCCGACCTCCGCCCTCGATTC
>NZ_JAMYTD010000113.1:0-934 GCF_040322255.1 Mesorhizobium sp. M0166
AGTGTCCGTTCCAAAAAGAGTTGAGTGATTTCAGCAGGTTGTGATTCTGTCGGATTTGCGAGATTCGATGGAGATCACGATGGCCTGGACTGAAATCACCCGTGCGCATTATGAGCGGCGTTGCGCCCGCTACGCAAGCGATCTGACCGATGCAGAGTGGGTGCTGATTGCGCCAATGATGCCGTCGGCGAGCCGCATCGGCCGGCCGCGCAAGACAGACCTGCGCGAGGTCGTGAACGCACTTCTTTACCTCGCCTCGTCGGGCGGCGCGTGGCGATTGCTGCCGAAAGACTTCCCACCCTTTTCAACGGTGCAGAAGTACTTCTATCGCTGGCGTGAGGCGGGCTTGTTGCGGACCATCAGCAACAGCCTCGTCATGGCGGCGCGCGAGGCTGAGGGTCGGGAAGCGAGCCCGACGGCGGGCGTGATCGACAGCCAATCGGTCAAGACCACGGAAAGCGGCGGAATTCGTGGCTTCGACGCGGGAAAGAAGATCAACGGGCGCAAGCGTCACATCGTTGTCGACACCATCGGCCTGATGGTCGGTCTCGTCGTCCACGCCGCTGATATCCAGGACCGGGACGGCGCACCGGCTGCCCTCAAGACCATTCTCGAACGCTGGCCGTGGCTGCGACACGTCTTCGCCGACGGCGGATATGCCGGACCGAAGCTTAAGGGCGCGATGCAAAAGATCGGCACGTTCACCCTGGAGATCGTCAAGCGGACGGATAAAGCCAAAGGCTTTGAGGTCCTGCCGCGCCGCTGGGTCGTGGAGCGCACATTCGCATGGCTGGGGCGATGCCGCAGGCTGGCCAAGGACTGGGAGAAATCCCTCGCTTCCGCAGAAGCCTGGATATACGTCGCTCACATTCGCCTGCTCACCCGCAGGCTCGCAAGAAGTTGATATCAAAACACTCTTTTTGATTCAGGCTCT
>NZ_JAMYTD010000114.1:0-930 GCF_040322255.1 Mesorhizobium sp. M0166
GCTGGCGCGAGGTCGAAATCGGCCGCGGCTCCTCCGACGCCACCTGCCCTGTGGTCGCTCTGCAGACCTGGCTAAGACTGGCGCGCATTGCGCACGGACCGCTGTTTCGGCGCGTTGCTGGTCAAGGCAGAGCCGTCGGTGCCGATCGCTTGAACGACCAGGAGGTCGCACGCCTGGTCAAGCGCACGGCGCTCGCCGCCGGCGTGCGCGGCGATCTGTCGGAGGGCGAACGGGCCAAGAAATTCGCCGGCCACTCACTGCGCGCCGGCCTCGCCTCGTCGGCCGAGGTCGACGAACGCTATGTGCAAAAACAGCTCGGCCATGCCTCCGCGGAGATGACGCCAAATTATCAGCGCCGGCGCGATCGTTTCCGCGTAAATCTCACCAAGGCGTCCGGGCTCTGATGCCCCCGTTTTCGCCGGTGAATGCAGTGAAGGGATCTGCGGGGATCTCCTGCGGCTTTTGAAGGCTAGCCTCGGTAAAGATCACGCTTGGAATTTTGAGCTTGGCGATGGACCGGCACGCCTGATCCGACGCGTTTGCCGCCAGTGCAGGCGCACATACAAATATGATCGCCAACAGCCTCGCCTCAGGCGGTAAAAGTGGGCGGGCACTGCCTTGTCCGAGGCATCAGTGCCAGCGTGCACCCGCGGTCCCGCAGCTTGAGCCCGTTAGCCAAGAACATACCCATCCTCCCTGGATGCGCCCGATAGCCCGAAAGCTGATCGCATTGGTAGCTAGTTGTGAGCTTTCAGTAGCTTGTCCATCCGGTCCGAACCGGGAAAGCTGAGATTGTCGAAGCTTCAGTGACTCCAGGGGGACCGGATGAACATCCATAAGAATACCGATAGTGTCCTGAAGGTTCTGCAAAAAGTTTTGGAGAGAGAACGGCGCTTGCTCTGAAGGGCGAGCGGCCATGGCACGGTGGTG
>NZ_JAMYTD010000115.1:0-887 GCF_040322255.1 Mesorhizobium sp. M0166
GATAGTGTCCTGAAGGTTCTGCAAAAAGTTTTGGAGAGAGAACGGCGCTTGCTCTGAAGGGCGAGCGGCCATGGCACGGTGGTGACGTTGCAATCACCGATTCCCGTGGAAGGGGAAGTGCCATGACCAATCGAGAAGTTAAACTGAGCAGGGGCGAGTTGAAAGCGTTGCTGCTGTCGGATGAGGACGGCTTTCGCCAGGTATTGCAGACTGTCGTGCAGGAGGCTCTGGAAGCCGAGATGACGGAGGCGATCGGGGCCGAGAAAGGCGAGCGGACGGCGGAGCGGGTGAGTTACCGGTCCGGGTATTACGAGCGCAAGCTGGTGACGCGGGTTGGGGTGCTGGAACTTCGCGTTCCGCAGGATCGGACGGGCCGGTTCTCGACGGAGTTGTTTGAGCGCTATCAGCGTTCGGAGAAGGCCTTGGTGTCGGCGCTGGTCGAGATGTACGTACAAGGCGTTTCGACCCGCAAGGTGAAGGCGGTGACGGAGGAATTGTGCGGCCACTCTTTCTCGGCCTCGACGGTGAGCGAGGCGACGATGCGGCTGGATGAGGCGCTCAAGGCGTTCTTCACGCAGCGGCTCGAGGAAAGCTATCCGTATCTCATCTTGGACGCGCGCTATGAACGGGCTCGCGAGGCGGGCGTGATCGCCAGCCAGGCGGTGCTGGTGGCGATCGGCGTGGATTGGGAGGGCCGGCGCCAGGTCCTGGGCGTGGAGCTGGCCAACCGGGAGAGCCATTCGAGCTGGCGCGAGTTCGTGACGGGGCTCAAGAATCGCGGGCTCGCCGGCGTCGAGTTCGTCGTCTCCGACGACCATCCGGGGCTCAGGGCGGCAATCCGCGAAGTGCTGCCCGAAGCGGTCTGGCAGCGCTGCTACGTGCACTTC
>NZ_JAMYTD010000116.1:0-857 GCF_040322255.1 Mesorhizobium sp. M0166
GTCACGATGCGACGCCGGCGTAGATCGGCGCGCAGAAACGACACCGGATGGCTCCGCAAGGTCAGCCCGACATGGCCGTAATCCTCGACAACCTCGCGGCCTGCCGTCATCGGCCTGAGCGTGACGGCGGGCTCGTGAATCTCAGGCACCGTTTTGTGTTCACGGGACGTGGCCGCCGCAAACAACGGCAGAGGTTCGTCGCGCAGCGCCTTGATCGCCCAGAGTGCGTCGCGGCGGGCAAGGTTCAGATCCGGCAGAAAGGCGTCGGCCTCGGCGAGCTGGACAAGTGGCGCCGCCGGCACGCCGGCGCGGCGCCAGAGATCGTCGACCGAGGCGAAGGGTTCATCGGCCCGCGCCGCGACGATCGCGGCCGCGTCATCATTGGCGAGACCCTTCACCATACGCAGACCGAGCCGGACAGCGAAGCGATCTTCGACATCGGTCGGCTCAAGCGTGCAATCCCAGCGGCTGGCATTGACGCAGACCGGTCGCACCTCAACGCCATGATCGCGAGCATCACGCACGATCTGGGCCGGCAGATAGAAGCCCATCGGTTGCGAATTCAGAAGCGCGGCGCAGAAGACATCCGGATGCCAGCATTTCATCCAGGACGAGGCATAAGCGATCAGCGCGAAGGAGGCGGCGTGGCTTTCGGGAAAACCGTAGCTGCCGAACCCCTCAAGCTGCGAAAAGGTCTTTTCGGCGAACTCTGGCGTGTAGCCGTTGGCGATCATGCCATTGATCAGTTTGTCGCGGAATTTCGAGACGCCGCCAGTGTGCTTGAACGTGGCCATGGCGCGGCGCAGCTGATCGGCCTCTCCAGCGGAAAAGCCGGCGCAGACCATGGAGACCTGCAT
>NZ_JAMYTD010000117.1:0-814 GCF_040322255.1 Mesorhizobium sp. M0166
CGGCCGCCTGACGGTCTCAGTCCGAACCCGTTTCCAGTCCATTCCGTCAACCAGAGCCATGAGCTGAGCATGATTGAGCTGGACCCGGTGGTGGCCGATCCGCGGCCAGCAGAACTTCGCGTCGTCCAGTCGCTTGGCATAAAGACACACGCCGCTGCCGTCCCACCAGACGATCTTGATCCTGTCCGCTCTTTTGGCGCGGAAGACATAAAGCGCGCCGTTGAACGGATCCGAGCCGGCATCGCGCACCAGTGCCAGTAGGCCGTCGGGACCTTTTCTAAAATCGACGGGATGACTGGCGACCAACACCTTCACGCCGGCCGGGATCATGCCTGGCGAACCGCCCGGATGATCCGCACCAGCTGCTCCTCATTGATATCGGCACCGGCGCGAATGACCACGCCACCCAGCTCGATCTCCACCGACGCAGACGCTGTCGGCGTGACCTCGACAAAGCCGAGCCGAGCCGCATCTCGCTGCCGCCTGACCGCACCGCTCTTGATCGCCTTGCGCCGCCAGCCGAACAGCTGCGAGCTCGCCAGTCCAGCCTGGCGCGCGATCGCCGACACGTTCGCCCCTGGCTTCAGGGACTCTTCAACCAGCCGTGCCTTCGCTTCCGCCGACCAGCGCCGCCGCGGACGCTGCGGACTTGCGTCCAGCCGGTTCGCAACCGCCTCAAGGATATGGAAGCTCCTATCATCAGGCATAGGCGCAGACATAGAAATTGACACTGCAAGCTCCTCAGCTCCTTCAGTGTCACTATCTCTCGCTCATCACCTCAAGCCGCGCCAGATGGGGTCAGCTTGGCGCTTAC
>NZ_JAMYTD010000118.1:0-810 GCF_040322255.1 Mesorhizobium sp. M0166
GCCTTCAGACGGTCCGACAGGTCGCGGAGCAGCTCGGCCGAGCCTCGGCACCCCGCCCCGCAGAGGATGGCAACCGAGCCTGCCGCGTCGATGCGGCAGGCGACCGCGTCGATCTCGTGCTCATCCGGCGCGATCTCGCCGCGCGAGCGTAGAGTCGCCACGCTCGGAACGGCGTGCTCGACTTTGCTGGACAGCACGTCCTGGGGGAGGGTCAGGTGCGCGACCCCGGGTCCCGCATACGCAGACGCTATCGCCTGGTGGATCACGCCGGGCGCCTGCGCTGGCGCTGTGATCGTCTGGGTGTAAAGCGACACGTCCCGGAAGAGCAGGTCCGGCTCCGTCGACTGGTGGTAGTCGATGCCCTTCAGGCGTCGCGGCATCTCCCCCGACAAAGCCAGGACGGGAGCGTGGTCGCGCGCGGCTTCGTAGAGGCCCGCGACGAGGTGCGTGCTGCCGGGCCCCGTCGTTCCGGCGCACACTGCAAGCTGGCCGGTCAGCTTCGCTTGGCCGGCCGCGGCCAGCGCCGCGCCCTCTTCGTGCCGGACGCCGACCCAGTCAATCTTGCTCTGCCGCACGGCATCGCCCAACGGGTTCAGCGAGTCGCCGATCAGGCCAAAGATCTGCCTTACGCCGACCTCCTCGAGGACGTCGACGAGGGCCTCTGCGACAGTACGCGACATGGATCAATTCCGCGGTTGGCCCGCTTTCATCCAAATGGCCGCCGGGTCCGGGCCAATGCCGCGGCGTCACTGCCAAAGCCTTGCGCTCTTGCACTAAGTGGCTTGTTGTACAGCAGGATTTGCCCGCGCG
>NZ_JAMYTD010000119.1:0-749 GCF_040322255.1 Mesorhizobium sp. M0166
TGACGTTGCCCCCAGTTTCTATCCAGTTTTGAGTTCGTTTCCGGCGTGGGTTGTGCCCTGCTGGGCCGGTGAAGCGACGGGCGCTGGCGCGGAGCCTTTGGCATAGCGCAGCGCGAGCGACCGTCGCGGATTAAAGGTGCTGGCGAACTCGGCCGGGGTCTGCCAGGCGATTTGGGAGTGCGGCCGCGCGGTGTTGTAGTCGGCGTGCCACAGGGCGATGGCGACGCGCGCCTGAGCCAGCGAGGTAAACAGCGTCTCGTTGAGCAGTTCATCGCGCAATCGGCCGTTGAAGCTCTCGATGAAGCCATTCTGCATCGGCTTGCCGGGCGCAATGTAATGCCATTCGACGCGGTTCTGATCCGCCCAGGAGAGGATGGCGTTCGAGGTGAACTCGCTGCCATTGTCGCTGACGATCATCCTCGGCCGGCCGCGCTCGGTGATGAGCCGGTCCAATTCGCGGGCAACCCGCATGCCCGAGAGAGACGTATCAATGATGAGTGCCAGGCACTCTCTCGTGCAGTCGTCGACGACGGCCATGATGCGGAAGCGGCGCCCGTCGGTGAGCTGGTCCGATACGAAGTCAAGCGACCAGCGCTCGTCGGGCCTCAGCGGCACCAGCATCGGCGCCCTGGTCCCGATCGCCCGTTTGCGGCCGCCACGGCGGCGAACGGCGAGCTTCTCCTCCCGATAGAGCCGGAACAGCTTCTTGTGGTTCACGACCAGGCCCTCCCGCCTCAGCATCACGAGAA
>NZ_JAMYTD010000120.1:0-664 GCF_040322255.1 Mesorhizobium sp. M0166
GCGGCGGAAAACCTCGCCATGAAAGCCGAGCGGCTGAGACCGACGGCGTGCGACAGACTCTGGACGGTGTGCGCCACGGACGGGCGCGAGGCCATCTCGGCGAAAGCCCGTGCGATCGGCGGATCGCTCAAGATCGAAAAGCGCTCCACCCACGCATTCGTCGAGACCAGGCAGCGCCGGAGCAATGCGAGCAGAACGAGTTTCAGCAACGCCGCCGACATCGGCCCTCCACCAACGTCCTGGGCTGCGAGCTCGGCCATTGCGTAGGCCATCACCTGGTCGAGCTGGTCGTGCACGTCGAACCTCTCGACGATGGGCGTTGCCAGGGAGGCGAACAAGTCGAGCGCCGGACCGTAGTTGGCCCGGAAGGACCCGCACGCAAGCACCAGTGTCGGCTCACCGTCTCCGACGGTGTGCCGCTGCGACGACCCGGCCGTGAAGCCGCCATTGTTGTGTTTGCGAGTGTTCCGTAATGCGGTCGGGTGCTCCGTCGCGGTGATTGTCATCGCCCGCCCAGGCGGGACGATCACCAGCGTGTGTGGTGTCAGGCGTATGGGCGTTTCATCGCCAACGAGGATGAACCCGGCGCCTCGAAGGCAGTAGTGGATGGTGGAGGCGTCGGTGCGGGCAACCGCCAAGTGGGCACCCGCCGCAAGCGCGCACT